>JAIFMW010000123.1 GCA_020048105.1 Deltaproteobacteria bacterium
CAAGGATGCGTGATTGAGCGCATCGCTAAACACGGCGTCCCCTGATTCCAGGAGGGCGGCGATGACCGTGGTGTTGCACTGGAAGCCGGTGTTGAACAGAAGGCAACTTTCCATGCCTTTCCAGGCGGCCAATTCCTGCTCCAGTTGATCGTGCAGGGGCGATGTGCCACGCAGCAGGCGAGCCCCTCCGCTACCGCAACCCCATGCATTGGCGGCTTGGGCAGCTGCGTCGGCCATTCGAGGATCGCGCCGCAGCCCAAGGTAATCGTTGGAGCAGAAGTCGATACCTGAAGGTGCGTGAATGATTCGATTCCGCGAGTGAATAACTCGGTCCGCAGCCGATTTTTTAAACCGGTCACGCCAGGGTGCAGGAATGAAATTCAGGGGCACGGGGAACCTTCATGGACTGTGGCTCATTGAAGTCCAAGTCCCAGTCTGCCCTCGCAGAGCCTCTACGGGCAACGGGCGCCAATGGTAAGATTTGGGTTCGCCCCAAGCGGGCTCTCCTCCATAAGGATTTTCATGCTTCGACCTGCGCTGATTACCCTGACCGCTGCCTTCCTGGGAGCCCAAACTCCGGTTCCAGAAACAGCAAAGCCTACTGCTCCCAAGGTCGAGGCTCCCGTTCGGGAAGACAAGGTCATGGCCCGGGTGGGAAATCGCACCTTCCGAGAATCTGACTTTGAACTGTTCCTGTCCATGGCTCTCAATCCTCAGCAGCGAATGCAGATGGAGATGGTTCAGGGGGCCAAAGACACTTACCGTAAGCAGTTTCTTGATTTCAAGGTCATGGAAATCAAGGCCCGCAAGGATGGAATGGATAAGGGACCGGAATATCTGAAGAAACGGGAGCTTATGGAGGCGCAGATCCTGATCCAGGATCTGATGAAGCGCGATGCACCTGCCCTTCAGAAGAAGGTGGTCGTCGAGGATGCCGACGTGAAGGCCTATTTCGAGAAGCATGTAGACCAGTTCAAGAGCCCTGAATCTTTCAACTCTCGCCATCTCCTCGTTAGCGTTAAGGGCGGCCCTAACGCTGGACCCACGGCTCTTTCAGATGAAGACGCCAAGGCCAAGGCCCTTCTTGCCTCCAAGGCTCTTGCGGAAGGAAAGACTTGGGAAGTTGTGGCCAAGGAGTTCTCTGATGACCCTGGCAGCAAGGAAAAGGGCGGGCTTTACGAGAACATCACCTTTGGTTCCTTCGCTCCCGAATATGAAGCGGCGGTGCGCAAGCAGGAGATTGGCAAGGTTGGTGAGCCTATCAAAACGGCGTTCGGCTATCACGTTATTCAGGTAGAAAAAATTTCAGCAGCGGCCATTCCCGCCTTTGAAACGATCAAGGATCAAGCGCGCCAAAAGGCACAAACGGCCAAGCAGGAAGAAGTCTTTCAGGCCTATGTTGATGGGTTGAAAAAAGAGATCGGTTTCGCTGAGCTCGGTTCCTCCACAGCTGCCGAAAAGGAAGTCAAGAACGTGGTCGAAACCAAAAGCAAAGCCTCCAAGAAGAGCGGGAATAAAAAATGAAGAAACTCCTTTTCTCTCTCCTGCCTGTTGTCGCGCTGTGTGCAGCCGATGTGCGGGAGGAAATCCTGGTGATCGTCAACGGGCACACCATCACTCGCCGTGCCTTTCAGCAGGCGGTGGAGCAAGATGCCGCGGCGTTGTACCGTCAATTTTCGGGTAAGGAACTCGACGGCAAATTGAGGGATGCTCGAGAAAAAACCCTTCAGGGGCTCGTGGACGCCTTCATTCTTCAGGACAAGGGAAACGAAGTGGGCATTCTCGTCCCCGACGATTACATGCGGACGGTGGTGGAGGATTTCAAGAAGCAGTACAACTTCGCGACAGACGCCGATTTCGAAAAAGCCCTTAAGGGTAGCGTTGGCATTGGGCTGCCCGATTGGATCAAACAGCAAAAACAGCAAATGATCCAGCAGGAGGTCCTTCGCAAAGAGGTCTACGCCAAGATCGCCATCGAGGATCAGGAATTGCGAGCCTTTTATGAGGACCACAAGGACGAATACCGCATGCCTAGCCGGTTTCGCATTCGGGAACTCGTAGTGCCCAAGGGTGCAACCGCTGAGGAGCAGGCGGCTGCAAAAACAAAGATTGAAGAAATTCAAACCGCCCTAAAAGGCGGCAAGTCCTTCGAAGAGATGGTCAAGGAACACTCCAGCAGCCCAAGTAAGTCGTTGGGCGGTGACCTTGGTTGGATTGGCAAGGGGTTGATGCGCCCAGCCATCGAGCAGGCAGCCTTGGTGATGAAGTCAGATCAGATCTCGGCTCCCATTGAAACCGACAAAGATATTTACCTGATTCAGCTGATTGCGGCCGAGGACGATTTGGTTAAACCCTTCTCCGAGGTTAAGCCTCTGATTCTGCAGAAACTTCAAGAGCCGAAGGCTCAGAACGCTATCCAGAATTATCTTCAAGGCCTGCGAATCCGAGCCAATATTCGGTATCAGGTCCCCAAGGAAACGATCCTGAAGGGATAAGCGTGCGGTTGGATCTGTTTCTTAAGAAAACCCGGTTATTAAAACGTCGAGAGATGGCGCGTGAACTGTGCGATGAAGGCATGGTTCGCGTCAACGGAGCACCCAGGAAGGCCAGTTTTGAGGTGAAAGCCGGAGACCAGTTGGATTTCCCGATCTTCAATCGACTTTTGAAAGTTCAGATTCTTGGCCTACCGGAATCCAGTGTTTCCAGGTCGGACCAGTGGTCTTTCGTGGAAATTTTGGAAGAAAAATGGATGTCATTCGATGAGGGCCCCACAGAAGACCTCACGGCTCCGCGCCCGAAACGCCCATCGGATCATTAGGAGCCGCGCAATAATGACCCGCGCAGTTTCGGTTATTCTTGCGCGGCTCCTAATGTTGGACCACCGCGTCAATGTCCGCGTTATCAATGCGCAACGACTTAGCGTTCCCAGGAGGTCCCTTGTCCGACCAGCCTCTTATTCGTGACCTCCAGGCCGGTGATCCCTTTGTGGGGTTCCTACTGGCCTCTGAGGCGGCGTACAAAACCAGTCGAAGCGGTGGCGAGTATCTCGAAGTCAAACTCGCCGACTGCAGTGGTGACCTCAAGGGTTTCCTATGGGATCTGCGTGCAGTGGAAGGCGATTTCGAAGCAATACGGCCGGATGTCTTCCTCAAGATCAAGGCCAAGGTCGAGGAATTCCAGGGGCGCAAGCAAGTTCGCCTCGAAAAGGTGCGTTTTGCAGAGGATTCTGAAGTTGGGGATCTTTCCCATTTCTTTTCAACTAGTAAGCGATCCGTAGATTCCATGTTGGCTGAACTGGATGCCCTGATAGGATCCATCGCTGATCCTTGGATTCGCCAGTTGCTTAACGGGCTTCTCGTCGAGAATCCGGAATTGCGAGCCGATTTTGCCAAGGCACCGGCGGCGAAGAGTCTTCATCATGTCTACCTCGGCGGCCTGCTCGAGCACACTCTATCCGTGGCAGGGATGGCCGAAAAGGCCTGCGCGCACTATCCGGGGATGAACCGCGACTTGCTGATGGCAGGAGTCTGTCTTCATGATCTTGGCAAGACCGCGGAGTTGACCTATCAGCGAAGCTTTGGTTATTCGGATATTGGAAACCTGATTGGCCACATCTCCATGGAGACGGAATGGGTCTCGAGAGAAATTGCGCGAATCCCAAAATTCCCCGATGAATTGCGAGTGCAGATTCTGCATTGCATTCTTGCCCACCACGGGAAACTCGAATTCGGGTCACCCGTGCTGCCGAAGACTCCTGAAGCCCTGCTTCTGCACTATCTGGATGACCTTGATGGAAAACTGGAAGGTATGTTTCGCGCGATTTCCGATGAAGCTGGAAGCGGCAACTGGACGCCTTTTTCGCGCTCCCTCGATCGAATGATATACAAGGTTCGTTGGCCAAAGGCTTCACGCCTAGAGTCGGTGGCGCCTCTCGAATAAAAAAAAGAAATGGCCCTCGACAAGTGGGAAGAATTGCCTGATATTCTCGGCACGTAACGCCTAAGACTCGATTTTTTCCTCATCCTTTTGCTGAAAATGCCCGATGAAAGAGGAAGAAATTTCCTGTTCGTTGGCTTGGCCACTTCGAAGGTGCCCCTATGAAAATGTCTCGAAAAGCGAAGAGATACGATGAATCAGTGCTGCCTGGAGATTTTCAGGGCTTCGAAGCTTTTCAGGATGGCGATCCCTTGCGGAATGGCCGGCTTCATGGCGCGCTTCGTCGACAGGGATTGCGTGTCGAACTGGAGCACCTCAGCCTGGAACATCAATCGGTGAAGAAGCAGAGTTTCGCCAAGCTGCATTCCCGGGCCCAGCGTCTAACTCACCAAGTTGATTACCTGCATGAGCAGCTAGAAATTGTGGATCACGACCGAAGGGGAATGTATATCCAAATCCGCAGCCTTCCCCCCTATAAGGATGACACCCAGATTCAGTTCAACGAGATTACGATCGTTCGAGATTCGGTCAGCCTTAAGCGGATCGCGTTCTACCGTAAGGATGAAGTCAAACGCCAGGTTCCACTGAACATGACAGAAGATGAACTCAGCCGACTTCTGGCCGATATTCGTCAGGTTTTTGCCCTCGCCTGACTATTTCACAGGGACGTAGGACAAACCGCCGTTTGGAGCAATGAAAACGGCTCGATCTCCCAAGACTCCGATAAGTGTGAACTCCTCGGCCAGGCCGGTTGGAAGGAAATCGACCGTTGATGCGGAGAAGTCCATTCTGACGAGCAGGAGCCCAAGCTGTTTGAGGCTCGGCACGGTGGAGGCGGCGACCGCTGAAAAAGCAACATTGCTGCCCCACCACCAGGTGGTTGGGCCGCGCTGCTTCGTTCCAAGAAGAAGTGCAGGAGCTTGGCCATTGTTGTAGGCGAAGACTGTCTGTCCTAAAACCGTTCCTTTTTTCCCATCGAGTGTCGTAGCGGCAAAATCGCCAGCACCCATCAGGATGAGGTTGTTGCCGTCATTTCTAAAAATACGGTGCAAGGTCTGAGGAATGAGGCCATCTTTTTTTGGCTTGTCACCATAGGACCAAGTCAAATTGCCATTTTTGATGTCTCTTCGCTCTACATACGCGGCGGAAGTCCGAAAGGACAACGCAATCCCATCGGGAGGAATAAAATCGGCATCGGCGACTTCGGCAGGGAGGGTGACTGTGCGATTTACTTTCCCGGCTGCGCTCAGCTGTTTCATGGTATTCCCGGCCAAAACCCAAATTCGGTCGTCATCAACGACCCAAAATTCCGGTGTGATTTCAGCCTTGGAAACGTCTATTCGGGCCGTAACACCCGCCTCTTGCGCCCAAGCCAGCCCTTGGCGGATTTTTCGGGGTCCCAGGACTGACCGTAGGCAACAGATGTCGCCAAAACGAGTGCGGCAGATAGACCAAGTTTGGTAAACAAAGCGGACTCCTTGCGGGCAAGGATGGCACGATTATCGGGACTTAGAAAAAGCTAGGTGTCCACACCTTATACAATTGTCGGTAGGTGGGCAAGAAGTGATGATGCTCGGCGAGAAGGAATCTTTCAGTTAGGACTATGGGAGAGGGTGGCCAGGAAGGCTGAAATCTTTCGGAGAAGGGCTTCTTGACTCAATTCCTGTTCATCCATGAGCAGACGCGGCTCCCCGTGGTGCACTAGGTGGTCAGGGATGGCGCAGCATAGCCAAGGTTTGGAAATTCCCTGACGCCCCAGGGCTTCGGCAACTGCGGAGCCAAAGCCTCCAGGTTCGCAACCCTCTTCGAGCGTAACAAAGCCGCGAGTACGCCGCGCCCAGTGGCTATGCAAGTCTTCGTCCAAGGGCTTCGCGAAGCGGGCATTGATGACTGCGCAGGAAATGCCGCTAGCGTTGAGTTGTTTTGCGAGTGCCGTGGCTGGGGCGACCATGGAGCCAATGGCGGTGATCAGGAGGTCGGAGCCCTCCGATAAGAGTTCGGCCTTGCCAATCGGCAATGGGGTGATGGGAATATCTAGAGGGACGCCCAACGCGTTTCCCCGTGGATAGCGCAGGGCAGCCGGGTGGTTGGAATAGATGGCTGTAAGTAGCATTCGCTTTAATTCATTTTCATCCTTGGGGGCCATGATGATCATGTTTGGCATGCAGCGTAGATATGCCAAGTCGTAGATGCCGTGATGAGTCGGCCCATCGGCACCGACTATGCCGGCGCGATCCAATGCGAAAGTAACGGGAAGATCCTGGAGGCAGACATCATGCAACACCTGATCGAAGCCTCGCTGCAGGAAAGTGCTGTAAATGGCACAAACGGGCCGCATTCCTTGCACTGCAAGTCCCGCCGCGAAGGTCACGGCATGCTGTTCGGCGATGCCAACGTCAAAACACCGCTCGGGAATTGCATCATGGAGCAGGTTTAGGCCCGTACCATCCAGCATCGCTGCGGTGATACCAACGATTTTTTCATCCTGGCGTGCCAGATCCAGAAGGGTTTTCCCGAAAACCTGGGTAAAAGATGGCATCGCGGGTTTGGTAGTGTCGGCCTTGAGCATTTCGCCAGCTTCGGCATCGAAGGCCGTAACGCCATGCCATTTAAGCGGATCTTTTTCTGCGGGTGTATAACCAAAGCCCTTCTGGGTTTGAACATGTAGCAACACGGGACCATCGGCCATGCGCTCCTTGGCTTCGGCCAGACCCTTCAGTAGGGCTTCCATATCGTGGCCCTTGATTGGGCCAATGTAGGAGAACCCGAGATCCTCGAAAAGTAACCCAGGGACAGCGATGCGCTTGAATGATTCCTCACTCCATTTAGCTGCCTTGGCTAGACGAAGGCTGACGCTTTGGACCGGGATGGATTTGATGGCGCCTTCGATGCGATCCCGCCAACGCTTGTAGTACTGACCGGAAATGATCTGATTGAGGTAGCCCTGAAGGGATCCCACGTTGGGATTGATGCTCATATCGTTGTCGTTGAGGATCACCATGAACTTGCGTGTCTCAAGGTAACCCGCTTGGTTGAGTCCCTCAAAAGCCATTCCCGCTGTCATGGATCCATCACCGATCACAGCGATGCTTGTGAAGTCTTGCTTCTGAAGATCCCTTGCCATCGCCATGCCGAGGGCGGCCGAAATGCTTGTGCTTGCGTGGCCTGCGCCGAAATGGTCGTAGGGGCTCTCATCACGTTTGAGAAAACCCGAGAGTCCGCCATGCATGCGCAGCGTGGGGAATCGGTCTTTGCGCCCCGTGAGAATTTTGTGGGGGTACGACTGATGGCCAACGTCCCACACAATGCGATCGACGAGGAAATCGAAGTGATGGAAGAGCGCAACGGTCAACTCAACAGTGCCGAGGTTGGAACTGAAATGGCCGCCCGTTTCACTCACGGAATCAATCAAGAAGCCACGAACCTCGTCGGCCAATTGCTCGAGTTGACTTAGGGAGAAGTGGCGCACTTGCTGCGGCGCAGCTAGTGCCTCGAGTAGTGGATATGTCGTCACGCCGTGCGCTCCGCTAGGTATTGCGCCCATGCCATCAGCGAACGCGGGTTCGGTAGGGCCTGCAGGAGTGCGTTGGCCCGTTCGGTTGCTTCGGTCAAGGCTTGTCGGGCACCTTCCAACCCCAAAAGGAGCGGATAGGTGATCTTCCCTTTGTCTTCGTCTTTTCCGACTCGTTTGCCCATCTTTTCCGCCGTACTGGTGGCGTCGAGGATATCGTCTTGAATTTGGAAGGCCAGCCCCAGGGCACTGCCGGCATCCCGCAAGTTGGCGCGTTGCTTAAAGGTAGCTCCTCCTGCAATGGCACCCAATTCGAGAGAGGCGCGCAGGAGGGCGCCGGTTTTAAGGCGGTGGATTCGTTTTAGGTGATCTAGATCGTAAGAGCCGCCAGAGCGAGTCAAGGCTTCGCCTTCCAGGTCCAGGGACTGGCCGCCGACCATTCCACGCCAGCCTGCGGCCTCGGCAAGCACCTGCACGGCGTCGATGCGCTGATCAGGGGCCAAAGTAATGTCACCGGCCAGAACTTGGAAGGCTTCCGTGAGCAGACCATCCCCCGCCAAAATGGCCTGACCTTCGCCAAAGGCAACGTGGCAGGTTGGTTTTCCTCGGCGGAGATCATCGTCGTCCATGGCGGGAAGATCGTCGTGAATCAGGGAATAGGTGTGGATGTATTCGAGGGCAAGCGCGCAGGCACGAGCTTTCTCGGCAGTGGCCTCAACCGCCTCACTTGCGAGCATGCAAAGCACAGGTCGCACCCGTTTGCCTCCGGCCTGAAGGCTATAACGCATGGCCTCGCCCACCCGATCGGCCTCGCCGCCACGAAGGGCGATTGTGAGGTTGGGTTCAAGAATTGGAAGTAGGCGATCCAAGTCTGCTTGAACCTGGGATAAAGCATCATGGATCACGCGTTATCTCCATCGAGAGCTTCTGCTCGATACTCGCCACCGAGGCTCTGCTTCAGCACTTCTACTCGGCGATGAGCGTCTGCCAGCTGTTGCTGCAATCCCTTGCTCAGAGTGATGCCGTCTTCGAAGCGCAAAAGGGCATCTTCCAAGCTGAGGTTTCCACCTTCAAGTTGCTGTACCAGGGCCTCTAAGCGATCTAGGCCGTCGTCAAAGGAGGGTGGTGTGGGTGCCGACATGTATTCGATTGTAAGGGAAAGGGGGCCCAAGGACCCCCTTTCTACTTGGAATGGAAGAGAGGAGCTATTTCTTGCCCTTCAGTTGTTTGCCTTGGTCTTCGGTTTTGTAGCCTGCCGGCAGTGCGAAAATACTCACAGGGATAGCTCCTTCGGAAACCTTAATGGCCTCAGTGGCGATGTTCATCCCCATGAATCCACTCATGTGGGTCTTGAGAGCAAGACCTTTGATTTTGCTCATTTCTTCGTAAAGCTTGGCCATCGATTTTCCAATGGGACCCATCGCAGCACTGAGGGCTCCCTTGGCCTTGAGCATCTTGGCATAACTTGCGGCAGAAACGGGTGGCACTAACGTGGGATCGTTGCTCGATTCGAAGATGATTTTTCCCACGGTGATTTTGTATTTTTTGCACTTTCGCCCGGTAATCACTTCGCTTCCAACTTCTTCGACTTTGCAGTTGCTGGGATCTCCAAACAGTCCGCCCATCATTGCACCCATTCCCTCAGGCATTTCGGCCTGCACCGATTCCATGGATGCAAGTGCATCCTCGAGAGAGAGTTTTTGGATGAGTTTCTTGCCGTGATTGATGGTGTAGGTGGTCAGACTTTGGTAATCCACAAGGGTGTCAATTTTGGAGGCATCGTTATTGGTTCGGTGGTGGGTGGCGCTGTAATAGTGGGTTTCGGTGCCTTCTGTCTTGGCAGCGCCCTTACTTTGAAAGGTGATCGTTAGATCACCCGCAATCGCGGCGGTGGTGGCAAAAACCAGGGGCAAAAGTAGCTTCATTGCATTTTTCATACAACGCTCCTTGGGAAGTTTCAGGTATCTTACGCCGCCTCCTTGCTGGCATCCAGCACTGCATGAGGTAGGCTTTTAAAAAAGGTGAATAGATGATTCGAGTATTAGTTGTAGATGACAGCCGCGAAACCTGCGACCTCTTGGAGTTGCTGCTAAGCAAAGAGGAAGTCGGAATGGATCTCGAGGTGGTTAAGGCCACCCGCCCCGAGGAGGCCATGGAGCTTCTGCGCGGGGGCGGGTTCGAGCTCATGCTCTCGGATATCAATTTGGAAGCGAGTTTGGATGGTCTGGATCTGCTGCGCTTCGCCAAGCCCTTGGGTGTTGAGACGATTCTTTTAACTGGGTTCGGCACGCTCGAGAAGGCGCTGGAGGCGGTTCGGGAAGGGGCCTTCGACTTTATTTCTAAACCCTGGAATAACGAAGAGCTGAAAACCCTTGTAAAGCGGGCCATTGTTCGAAAGGCGGGACGCTCCACGCCTAGCTCTGTCCCAAAGCTGCAACGGAGCGTGATGGTCGGGTCGAGCCCAAAGATGATGGATGTCTACCGCACCATCGCGTCGCTTCAGAACAGCCGAACCACCGTGCTCATTACGGGTGAAAGCGGCACGGGTAAGGAACTCGTTGCTCGAACAGTCCACGCTAGCAGCGATCGAAAGGATCGTCCGTTCATCGCCATCAATTGCGGTGCAATGACCGAGACGCTCTTGGAATCTGAACTTTTTGGACACACCAAAGGCTCCTTTACGGGTGCTGTGAGTGAGAAAAAAGGACTTTTCGAAGAAGCGACAGGCGGCACAATTCTTTTGGACGAAATCGGGGAGACCTCTCCAAGCTTCCAGGTGCGGATGCTGCGAGTGCTGCAGGAGCAAGAGATCCGCCGAGTGGGCAGCACCAAGACTGTGAAGATCGATCTTCGAATCATCGCCGCAACTAACCGCGATTTGGCCGAGATGGTGAAGGCCGGCAAATTCCGAGAAGACCTTTTCTATCGGCTGAGTGTTGTCGAAATTCGCGTACCTTCCCTGCGCGAGCGGTGGACTCGGGACGAAAACACCGGCCGGGTGATTTCGGATATTCCCTTGCTCTTGGACCACTTTTTGGCAGAGTGCAATCAGCGAGATTCCCAGACCTACACGATTCGTCAGGACGCCCGCGAGGGCCTGGAGCGATACACATGGCCCGGTAATGTTCGCGAAATGGCTAATGTTCTGGAGCACCTTACCCAGTTGAGTCGGGGACGAGAGATTACCCCCGAGGACTTCCCCGACAAGATCAAGGCCGAAATTCGCTCCCGGAGGGTGGAACTTCCCCATGCAGCAGCTC
>JAIFMW010000022.1 GCA_020048105.1 Deltaproteobacteria bacterium
AATATCGCCGAATAAGCTGGCCAATCGCTTCAGCAGATGATCCCGGCGCTCCTGGTAGATCCGCTGTACGCGGTGGAGATGGCGACGAATTTCGCCATCCGTAAGCATGGAAGCCAGGGCTCGTTCCAGCCCCATGTCACCCAGCGTATCCGAATGGAGGCGGGCCTTCGACAGGCGCGCCACGGCGTCTTTAGGGCCAGCGATCATCCCAATGCGCAGCCCCGGTGCCAGGATGCGCGAAAACGAGAACAGGTAGAGCACCGAGCCCGCCTTATCCTCTGCGGCGAGCGAAGGCAGCGGTTTACCTTCAAAGGTAAAATCGGCCTCCGAGTCATCCTCCACGATGCCGAAGCGATGCTGCTGAGCTAGTTCCAGAAGGCGCTGTCGCCGCTCCGGCGAAAGGGTGACGGTGGTGGGCATCTGAAACCGAGGGCTTAGATACAACAACCGAATGCCACCCTCCTGAAGGGCCGTTTCGAGGGCCTCCACATCCAACCCGTCGGCATCCACCGGAATGGGCACCAACTGCGCGCCCTGCTGGAGAAAGACTTCCCAGGCACGGGGGTTTCCGGGGTTCTCCACGGCCACCCGATCACCCGCCTTCAAAAGCCCCATCGCCACCAAACGAAGGCCCTGGTGAGATCCGCGCGTTGTCAAAACCTCGCTCGGGTCCACCACGATGCCTTGGCGTTCCCGCAGGAAGGTGGCCAGTTCCTGGCGCAATTCTATTTCCCCCAAGGGGTCACCAAAATCCAGCACTTCCGAAGCCCTGCGCCGCATGGCCCGACTATAGGCTCGGCCGAGTATTTCGGCCGACATCAAGCGGGCATCCGGCACGCTATGCGAGAGCTTGAAGGGACGCGTGGTTTGATCCGTGGCCAGATCCGGGCGTGTTGGGAGATCAAAGGCTTGGGGCAAGGGATCCGGAGAGGTCGGGGGTGTCGACAAGGCGTCGACAAGGGGCAAAGGGTTGGCGACTCGGCTGCCGCTACCGCTGGTGGCTTCAATCCAGCCTTTGATCAGCAACTCTTCGAAAGCAGCCACCACGGTCCCCCGGCTCACATTCAATTGCTCGGCCAAGGTTCGGGTGCCCGGAAGAAAGGCTCCCGGCGGTAGAAGCCCGCTCTGCATGGCCAAAACAAGCGAATCGAAAATTTGTAGAGGAAGGGGCCGAGGCGAATCGGCCGAGATATGGATGGGCAGTTCCCGCATTTTCATGGTGGGTTGGGCCTTTTCATTGGTTGGGAGTCAGACGACTAATCTACCAAGGAAGGTGTCTCCTGTGCTTGGGTCATGCGGCGTAGCGATGATTCAGCCGTCACCGATCAATTCCGTAAATGGAACCCGGACAGAGGGACCCGAGGTCATGGGTTTCGCCACAAGTATTCCTCCGCGACCCTCCGCTTTTCTCGTTTTGCGAATCACTTGTTCCCACCGCGAAATCCTTGCCGAGACGAACAGTGCAGATCGAAAAGGGTCTGAACCATCGCCCCGCTGTGAGTTAAGGCGCTCCATTTGGTTCTGGCGCGACTAATTCCGCAGAACCTCCGCGGCCTTAGCCTAATCCGCCGGCCCCTCCACGATGAGCCGGGCCTCGGTAAAGGTTTCCATGGCCCAGCGCGGGCCTTCCAGGCCCTGGCCGGAATGACCGAGGCCGCCAAAGGGGGCAGCGTCGAGGCGGAAGGTGGGCGGGAGGTTGAGCAGCACGCCACCGGTGCGCAGCTGTTCGCGGGCCTGTTGCAGGTGGCGGGCATCCCGACTGTAGACCGAGGCACGCAGCCCAAACCGCGTGGTGGCGGCCCTTTGCAGGCCTTCTTCAAAGGTGGCCACTGGAATCAGCATCGAGATGGGCGCGAAGCATTCCTCGCAGACCAGGGCCTCGCCTTCGTCAAGGCCCATGAGCACGGCGGGGGGCAACAGTCGTCCTTGGCGCGGCCCGCGCAGAAGCATCCGAGCGCCTCGGCTCACAGCGGCGTCCAGGGCGATGTCCATGCGCTGGGCGGTGGCTTCATCGATGAGGGGGCCGACCAACACCTTGGGATCTATGGGATCGCCCACGGGAAGGGCCTTAACGGCCTCCAGGAAGGCCGGAACGAAGGCTTCCCATAGGTCGGCATGGATGTAAAAGCGCTGGGCCTTGCAGCAGCTCTGGCCCGCCCCTGCGACGGCGGCGGGGGCCACCTGCCGAGCGACCTTTGCCACATTGAGGCCCGCATCCAGCACAACAGCGGCATTGCCCCCCAGTTCGAGAGTAAGAGGCTTGCCTTGCAGGATAGCTTTCAGGTGCAGACCCACGCGCTCGCTGCCCGTGAAGCTCACCACTTCGATGCGCGCATCCTTGGCCAAGACCTCGGCCACAAGGGGTTCCACCTGGGCCATTTGCAGGAGGAAATCCGGCGCCTTCACGTCGCGCCGCGCAGCCTCGAAGGTCTCCCACAGGAGTGTCGCCAGTTGAGGTGCTTGCGGGCAGGGCTTCCACACGATGCTGCAACCCGCGGCCAGGGCCGGAGCCAGCTTGTGCAGGGCGAGATTTACCGGAAAGTTAAAGGGCGTAATGGCCAGCACCGGACCGCGCGGAAAACGCCGCAACGTGGCTCGGCACCCTTCCGCGCCCTCCATCAAATCGTAGGGAATGGCCTCTTCGCCAAAGGCGGCGACGGCTTCCAGCGTGGCTTGCAGCGTGGCGGCCCCGCGCAGGACTTCGCCCCTGGCGAGGGTGATGGGCTTACCAGTTTCCTGAGCAATGAGCAGCGCCAAGGCTTCGGAAGCAGCACGATAGTGTGGCAACCATGCTTCCAGCAATTTCCGCCGTGCCAGTCGTGAGGCACCTCGCCAGGCCTCAAAGGCTTCAACACTGCGGTTCAGGGTGAGGTCCACATCGAAGGTCATGGAAGACTCCGGGTCAGTGCCTTGGGGCGGGTTGCCATTCCAGTTGATCGAGTAATTCCAGGGCAGCCGTTTGATCGAGGGAGGATACCTGCAGCCAGTGATCGGCGTCGAGGCTGATCCAGAGCCGCTGTTCGAGGGGCTGCCACCAGCCCCGCCGATGGCTGAGCGCACTTTCAAAGATGCGGGCGCCCTTCAAGGTTTGAGCCAATGGATGGGGCACGGCTTCCACCAGATGAATGCCCCGCCATCGCAGTGCCAGAACGTCTTCGCTCCACTTCCAGGTCGCACCGGGCAGGCGCAGGGTCTCGCCACCGGGAGCGAAAATTCGGTCGCCTTCCGTGCGGATGGCCTTGGCCCAAGGGCCTTCGGGCACCCAACTGCCGCCCACGAACTGAGTACCCGCCGTATCCCAACCCACGCTGCCGAGATCCGCCAGATCGGTGGTGCCCAACTTGAGGTGCAGGGTCGAGGCTGGCGCTTCATCGAAGGTTGGATCGATCGGTACCCAGCGATCGTTCAGATTCACCTCCACCCAAAAATGCAGGCCCATTATCCCTGCAGTGCCGATCCAACCCACCGCACCCCGTGCAGGCACACCAAGGCGACGAAGGAGAGCCACGGCGAGCACGCCATGCTCGGTGCAGTCGCCCTTGGGCCGCCGGGCCACTTCCAGAGCCGAGGCAAAGCCCACGGTGTAATCCTTTTCGGTGATCCAGTCAAAGACAAATCGATTCACGGCTTGGGCCAATTGCCAACGGGTGGCCTGCTTGGGCATCCGAAGACGCGTCACCAGACCCTCAAAAAGCGGATCCCGGAATTGCAGCAACGGTGATTGGGCCAAATACGTCGATTCCAATTGCCTGGGTTGACCAAGCACCGGCATTTGCGCGGCTTCCAGAGCATTCGGCAACAACGCGCGCGCAACACGAATACGATTGGGACCGATGGCTTTTTGTTGATCATCCTCGGGCAACCGCTGCTCGCCCTGCCCTTTCCACGCCAAGGTGGCCTCGGGCAGCCACACCAGAAAAGGATGGGGTGGCAGCGTGTTTAGGGTGCGGGCGAAGAATTCCGGCTCGGCCGCTAGGCGGGGAGCGGGCAATTCCACGCGTTGCACCAGCAGCGACAATCCGCTGAGCAGGCCCGATTCCTTTACCTCACCGGCCGTGGGAGAAATCCAAACTTCAGTCTCGGAAACCATCGACCCTTCGCGGCTCTGCCCCTTGAAGCGCACCGCATCCGGAAAACCCGGCAAAGGGTCTGGCCCCACCACGCGCAAATCAAGCTCGGTGCTTTGCTGCACGGCCGCCGCGTAGCCCTTGATCACCACCGATTGCCGCAGGCGCGCCGCGTTCTTCAGCCGTTGTTCGATCTCATCGGGCCAAAGGACCAGGCCCTCATCTAATGCCACGAGGCGCTCGGGAAGATTCTTGGAAAGGATGCGGAGCTGCCGAGGCTGGGAAGGCGTCCAAAAGGCCTTTCCCTCCATGGGTTCCTGCGAAAGCTGGATGACCCACTGAAATTCCAGGGCACCATCGGCGCCCCGGAAGGTGATCTGGTTGATTTTCTGTTCAATGGCCATGCCCAAACGTTCGAGTCGAATCCATTCACGGCTTTCCTGGCGCGCGCGCGGACCTTCCTTGGAAGTCAGCATTTCCCGACCGCCGACCTCTTGCCCGCCCATCCAGACACGAAAACGCGAGCCGTCCTGGGCATTGACCCACGACATCAAAAGAAAGCAAAGAACAGCCAGGCGGTGCATTCGAACCATGAGGTACTCCGTTTACTAGGGTAGCGACGGCCTCTGGACGATGGATTTTTTTCACCGAATTCCTCGGATCCGCCTCCACACTGATCGCTATGACCATGATCCGCACGCACGCGGCCATCGTGCTTCGCCCAACGCCCTTCCAGGAAGGTGGCCTCATCGTGTCGTTTTTGACCGAGCATGGCGAACGCTTGGTGGGGCTTGCCAAGGGCGCCAAGAAACCCACCGCCAAATGGGTATCGGCCTTCGAACCCATGAGCCTGGTGCGGGTGAGTTTCTTTGGCAAGGAGCATGTGGAAGTGCGCCGCATCACCCGCTGTGAGTTGCAGCATTCGCCGCTGACCCTGGGCCATCTCGAATCCAATCTGGTGGTGGCCTGCCTGGCGGATCTCTTCGATCGCGTGGCCCGGGAAGGTGTGGAGGACGAACGCCTGTTTCGCCTGCTCTCGGCCTGCGGGCGTGCCCTGAAAGCCAAGCCCGAAATGGCCATGGCGGTGTTGGCCTATGCCGAGCATTGGTTATTGCATTGCCTTGGGTTGCTGCCCCATCCCCGCACCTGCGGACACTGCGGCAACGATTCCGCCCCGTTGGTCATGCTCTCCGATGACCACGGCTGGCGCTGCGCCGCATGCACGCCTGTAGATCCCTTCGAAGCCCTGCCTGCCGGAACTCGCGAATACTTGCGAATTTTACGAACGGCCCCCGCCGAGGAGGCCCCCGATCCCAGCAGCAGCGAAGCCGCCAAGGTCGTGACGGAACT
>JAIFMW010000084.1 GCA_020048105.1 Deltaproteobacteria bacterium
TGGGCCGCATCGGTCAAGGTGACAGCCTCTCCAGCCAGGATCTGGATTTCCGAGAGCGCCTGGGCGATGGCGTTGGAGGCCTGACGACTGAGGCGGATCGCTTCCCGCTGACTTTCGGCCCCCCGGGCGATCTCTTGGGTTACGGACTCCAGTTCACCCGTGCTTGCACCAAGTTCCGTGGCTCCAGAGGCCGAGCGCTTTCCCGCCTGGCCCAGGGCGGAAAGATCGAGCTGGAGCCTGGAGAGGCTTTCGTTGAGGTGGGCCGCCACCCGGTGGAGTTCATCACCCTCAGGGTCTGCGGTGCGGCAGCGCACGCCGAGTCTCCCACCGGCAAAACCATCAATGGCGGCAAGAATATCATCGCTGCGGCGGTGCAGGCTGAGGCCCAGGGCGCTGACCAGAATCATGCCGAGCACGATGGAAAGCAGGGCCAGCCCAAGACTGAGCCCTTGTTGGCGACCGGCCCAACTTCGTGTTTCCTGCTCGACCACCTTCAGGTCTGCGTGCTTTTGGGCGAGCTCGGCCTCCATCTGCTTCTTCAGGGTGCGCCAAAGGGGGAGAACGGCCTGCGTGTAATGTTGCCGAGCCTGAACCGGATTGGCATCCAGCATGGTGAAGGTGGTCTGGATTTCCCGCTGCCAGCTTTGGCCTGCTTCGGCCATGCCCTTAGGTAGCGAGTCCTTGCCCTGGGCCTGGCGTCTTGCGGCGAAGGTCTTGCCCCATTGCTCGAGCGGCGTCTTGACGTTGGTGCGAGCCTGGGCATCCTCAGGGCTCCAAAAGAGCAGGCGAAGCGCCGCCTCGACCTGGAGCCCATCGAAGAGCAGCTTTTCTGAGGTCTGGAGCCGGGCCATATCCACCGAAACGAAGGTCTCGAAACGATTCTTCAAAGTTCCGATGGCAACGGTACTCCAGATCAGGGCGACCATTGACAGAGCCGCTGCAATCCCTACGCGGAAGAAGATCTTGAACACCAGCCTTCGGGTCATCGCATCTTTAGCAGCCATGGCTTGCTCCTTGAGTGTTTGGTCCTACCTAACTCTGCCCTGTTTGGAGCGCTTTTTCGAAAGCCGTGGCTGGCTCTTTGGGAGAACGTTCGGCCCCACTTCGGGCCCATTCAGCAGGTGGGTGCCATCCATAAAATGGAGATCCCACAGGATCTTGTCCTCGGGTACAACCTTGAGCCTTCGCAGGGTTCCGGTGGCCAGAAACAGGTGATAGCGAGATGGCTTGGTGCCGCCGTGGAGGGGGCAGTCCATGCCGCTGCGGCAGGGCGGGACGCTGGCCTGGATTTCGACGACGGTGCCTTCGGCATCGATCCAGGCCACATCAAAGGGGATCAGGAACTTGGCCGTGCACACCGGGTGGGGGCCCTCCTCGGAGGGGATGACGAACATGCAGCGCTCAGCCTTGAAGGACTGGCGGTAGGCCAGGGCCTTCTCGCGTTCCACGGGTGTTCTGGCCACTTCGGCCAGCAAATGCTGACCTTTGAGGGTTACGAACCCGCCATCTGTGGCCGTTGGGGGGGCCATGAGCATCAGGGCAAACAGCAGAGACAGCATTCGAATCCTTGGAAAAAGGCAGCGGACAGGTTGGGGGCTTGTCCGCTGCTTTGTGCAACAGCCCTGCGGGCGGTCTAGAACGTGATGACCTTGTCGGCCCAGGTCACCATGTCGAGGCAGTCGATCATGGTGGAGATGGGACAGGCTTCGGAGTCTCCTCGCTTGCGGCTCTTGATACAGGTTCCGCAAGCCAGAAGGATCCCCTTGGCTTCCACGAAGGTGGTGATCTGGTGCTGGACGTTGTACGTTTCATGGGTGATTTCCAGGGCTTCGACCCCGGCGCTCATGAGGAAGAGCCGGACTTCATGCCCCTGTTTCAGGGCCGTGTTGGCGAAGCGGACGCCGTTCCAGGCCTTTTCGGGTTCGTTGGTTTCCAGCAGGATGCCGATCTTCATGGGTATGGCTCCAAAGAGGGAATCAATCCTTCGGGCAGGGCTTCGTGCTGAAGAACCAGTCCAGGGCCTTTACGGTCGGATCCGCCACGCGATCCTTCGCCACCCCGCATGAGCCTGGGGGTGGGACGATCACGTCTTCGCCGGGCTGCCAGTTGGCGGGAGTCGCGACGCCGTGCTTCATCGATATCTGGAGCGCAATGAGGATGCGCTTGATCTCCTGCATGTTCCGCCCGTTGCTCAAGGGATAGTAGAGGATCGTTTTCACCAGCCCCTCGGGATCGATGATGAAGACCGCTCGCACCGCTTGAGTATTGCTGGCGCCGGGCTGTAGCATGCCGTAGGCCTTGGCCACTTCCATGGTGATGTCTTCGATCAGGGGGAAGTTCACTTCCACGCCCTTCATGCCCTTGAACTCGATCTTTTCCTTGATGGTGCGCAGCCACGCGATGTGTGCGTAAAGGCTATCGATGGAGAGACCGATTAGCTCGCAGTTGAGCGCCAGGAATTCCTGATGCATGGATGCAAAGGTCATGAACTCGGTGGTGCAGACCGGCGTGAAGTCCGCCGGGTGGGAGAAGAGGATCACCCATTTCCCCTTGTAATCCTCGGGGAATGAAATTTCCCCTTGGGTGGTCTTTGCCTTGAAAGATGGTGCTTTGTCGCCGATGAGCGGCAGACGGGTGGGCTGGTCGTTCATGCTGCACCTCCATGAGGGGGGTTGAATCCCCACGTCGTGTGGGGAAGGGTCAAGGGGTTGCTTCGGTAGGCTTTGTTGGGTTTACCAGCTCAGCGTGCGGGCGCCATCCTGGAAGATGGCTGCGCCAGTGAGCTCGGGGTTGCTCACGCGGATACCCGGCAACAGCTCAGCGGCATCCACCTTGTAGTGCTTCATGCACATGGGGCAGCAGTAAACCGTGGCGCCCTGTTTGAGTAATTCGGCAAGCTGCTTCTGCTGTTCCGGAAACCGGGCGGTGTGTTTGGTGCTGCCCAGCACCACGGCGCGGTCATTAAGGAAAAGGGTAAGGCCGTGGCCGCGCTTGAGCTGGTTGCCGCCAAAGCCGATGCCCATGTTGGCGCGATGGGGTTCGTCAGTGGTGAGGTTGATGAAAAGGCTCGTGGCCGGTGCCTTGGGGGCCGTTGGCGTGGGCGTTTGGGCGAAGAGCAGGCCGCAGGCGAAGAGGGCGATCAGGGTGGTGCGCATGGCATTCCTCCTTAAGTTGGGGTGGATGGGCATCCTACGCCTTTCGGCTTCGGATTTCCGCGGTGATTCGGGTGAGGAAGGCGTCCAGGGGCTGAACGCCCAGGTTGCCGTCCCGGCGGTGGCGCAGGGACACGGTGCCTTCGGCCATCTCTCGGTCGCCGAGCACGAGCATGTACGGGATTTGTTGGAGCTGGGCGTCCCGGATCTTGGCGTTGACCTTTTCGTTGCGGAGATCCAGCTCCACTCGGATATCCAGGTCCAGGGCCTTCTCCTGAATGGTCTGGGCATAGGCATTGGCGCGATCCGTGATGGGTAGCACGGCCACCTGCACCGGAGCAAGCCACACGGGAAAGGCCCCGGCGCAGTGTTCGATGAGGATGCCCATGAAGCGCTCCAGACTGCCGAGAATGGCCCGGTGGAGCATCACAGGCGTGCCTTCGGTGCCATCGGCCTTCACGTATTTCATGCCGAAGCGCGCGGGCATGGAGTAGTCCACCTGCAGGGTGCCCAACTGCCAGGGGCGGCGCAGAGCATCCAGGACCTGGAACTCGATCTTGGGCCCGTAGAAGGCGCCCTCGCCGGGGTTGATGTGGTAGGCCATGCCCGCTTCCTGCAAGGCTTCGGCCAGGGCGTTCTCGGCTTCGTCCCAGACCGCGTCGGACCCCAGCCGCTGCTCGGGGCGCGTGGAGAGGGCCACCCGTACTTCGGTGAAACCGAAGGTGGCATAAACCTCCCGCAGGAAGGCGAAGAAGGCCGCCATCTCGGGTTTCATCTGCTCCGGTGTGCAGACGATGTGGCCATCGTCCTGACAGAAGGTGCGTACTCGGGTGAGGCCCTGGGTCACGCCGCTGCGCTCATAGCGGTGGATACGCCCAAAGTCTGCATAGCGGATGGGCAGCTCGCGGTAGCTGGGCCGGGCCGTGTTGTAGATCAGGCAGTGGGTGGGGCAGTTCATGGGTTTGAGGGCATACTCCCGCTCATCCACCTCGGTGAAATACATGTTGTCTTTGTACTTTTCGTAGTGACCCGAGGTCTTCCACATGGCTACATCCAGGGCCTGAGGCGTGATGACCTCCTGGTAGCCCCGGCGACGGTAAAGGCTGCGCAGATAGGCCAGCAGCTCGTTGTAGATCACGGCGCCCTTGGCGTGGAAGAAGGGCGAAGCCGGGGCCTCGGGATGAAAGGAAAAGAGCCCCAGTTCCTTGCCGAGCTTGCGGTGATCCCTGGCCCGGGCTTCCTCCAGGCGGGCCAGATGCTCGTCCAATTCCTTTTGGGTGGCAAAGGCGGTGCCGTAGATGCGGCAGAGCTGGGCGTTCTTCTCGTTACCCTTCCAATAGGCGGCTGCGGTGTTCAGCAGCTTGAAGGCCTTCAGCTTGCCGGTACTGGGCACATGCGGGCCACGGCAGAGGTCGAAGAAGTCGCCCTGGCGATAGCCTGTGATGACCTCGCCTTCGGGCAGCTCCGAGGCCAGTTCCGCTTTCAGAGGTTCGCCCATGGCCGTGAAACGAGACACCGCACATTCCCGGGCCAGTTCCTCCCGCATCAGGGGGTGATCCGCCTCGGCCAGGCGCTTCATTTCCGCTTCGATGGCGACCAGATCCTCGGGGGTGAAGAAGGGCTCTACCTGAAAGTCATAGTAGAAACCGTCCTCGATCACGGGGCCGATGCCCACCTTGGCCTGGGGGAAAAGCAGCTTTACCGCCTGGGCCAGGAGGTGGGCGGTGGAATGGCGCAGGATGTCGACTGCTTCGGCGTCCTTTGACGTGATGATGGCCACCTGGGCGCCTTCCCCCAGGGGCCGGGAAAGATCCTGCAGGGTGCCGTCCACCCGGACGGCCAGGGCCGCCTCCAGCAGGCGTGGGCCAATGCTGCCAGCCAGATCGGCCCCGGTGGTGCCCTCGGGAAGCTGACGGGTGGAACCATCGGGAAGGCGCAACGAAAGGGTGTCCGTGGTCTGCATCTGGAATTCTCCTGGCTACCCCCTATTTTGCGCTAATGCTCAGAAGAGGGGGCAGGTTTAGTGGGCTGGCAAGAACCAGATGAGCGCAGCACCCGCCACCACCAGGACCGCCTGCCAGACGGCTTCGGACTTCTCGGCAGCCCTGCGGTGCCTGGGCACCAGGTCGGCGAGGGCGAGGTAAAGGAAGAAGGCCGCCCCGGCCCCCAGCGCATAGGGTGTGATCGGCTTCACAAAGGCGATGCTGATGCCCGCGGCCAGGGCGCCCACCTGGGTAAAGAAACTGGGGATCAGATTCCAGA
>JAIFMW010000148.1 GCA_020048105.1 Deltaproteobacteria bacterium
AGCTGCTCGGCCTGCCCCGCGGCGCCGAAGTCTGCATGTTCCTGGCCGTGGGCAAGCGGTCTGAAACCGGCCTCTGGTGGGATCGAATGCTTGTGCCGCGAGCGTGGGCTGTAAGGGAAATCTAAAAACAGGATTGTCCTTTCCATCCCCCGCTAACTGGACCAAGCATTTTTCTGCCAAGTGGATCTAGCACAATCAGAAGAATACGGATTACATCCCTTGAACAAGCATATTCAAGGGAGTTGTCATGTCCTATCGTGGGTGCGCGGCGCTATGGAGTGGCCTTTTGTGCCTTCTCTTGGGCTGCGGCGGTGGGCAGAATGTCACGCCCGTGCCTCCTCCCGCGCCACCCATCGTGGTGACCCTGAGCGCCTCCAGTGTTCCCCTGGGCCCGGGCCAAACGACGACCTTCACGGCCACCGTCACGGGTACCACCAATACGGCAGTGACCTGGAGTCTCGTGGAAACCGGCGGGGGAAACATTACGAACGCGGGTGTCTACACGGCCCCGGCCACGGCCGGGTCATATCACGTGGTGGCCACCAGTGCGGCGGATCCAAGCAAGTCGGCGCAGGCCACGGTGATCGTGACGACCACATTGCTTCGGCCCATCATCACCTACAACCCGAGCGCACTTAATGGCACGGTGGGCACGGCCCTCACGGCTGTCACTCCTATCAACACCGGCGGCGTTGCGGCGAGTTGGAGCATCAGCCCGGCGTTGCCCACAGGTTTATTGTTCACCCCAACCACAGGCCGCATCAGTGGCACGCCCACGGCGGCCAGCACAACAACGACCTACACCGTGACGGCGACCAATACGGCGGGTGATGACACCACACAGGTGACCCTGACGATTGCAGCGGTGCAGGTAGTGGTGGAGATCGGCCCCACCCGCGTTGATCTGCAAACAAACCACTCGGCGACCTTCCGCGCCACCGTGACCGGCACGAGCAACACAAATGTGACTTGGAGTATCACTGAGACCAGCGGTGGAGCAATCACCAGCGGTGGCATCTACACGGCCCCGGCCACCGCAGGAACGTACCACGTGGTGGCCACCAGCGTGGCGGATGCGAGCAAATCTGCTCAGGCCACAGTGACGGTAAGCGATGTCGTGGTTGCCTCCCGCTATCCCGGGAATGCAATCCAAAGTCCGCTCACTCCCATGGTGGCGCAGCGTCTCCGGGCCATCTTCGACTCAGGCACAGCTCTCGGCCAGCGAGCCAACGTCTTCATCAAAGTTGGCGATTCCATCACTGTGAACAGTGAGTTCATGAGTCAATTCATCCATCCTGCCTATAATTCCGCCATTCACCACGGCTGGGACTACACGCACAATTTAGGCGCCTACCCCGAACTACAAGCCGCGCGCCAACACTTCCTGACTGGGAGCATCGGCAGCACCACACCCTACGACCGCGTGAGCCTCTCGGCCCGAGTTGGTGAGGGCTCAGCTTGGCCGGTGACACCTTTGAACAGCGGCCCCCTTGCTCAAGAAATTACCGCTGCCCAAGGCGCTTTCGCCTTGATCATGCTTGGCACCAATGATGTGCGCGTATCCAATTCCGATGCTGCATGCATGGGCCAAATCATCCAACAACAAGCCAAGATCCTCGACGTCTGCCTGGCCAGCGGCGTGGTGCCCATTCTTTTCGCCGCCCCAAAACAACCCGATGATGCCAACTATTCTCTGCGCCTGCGGCTCAGCAGTCGCCTGCTGCGGGGTCTTGCCCAGGGCCGTCAGGTGCCCTTTGTTAATTTCCACGAAGCCAGTCTGCCCCTGCCCCGCTCCGCATTCTGGGACGATGGCATCCACTTGAGTTCCTTGGACTACAACAAAGCCGCTTGGCTTACTTCCGAAGGCATTGCCTTTGCTCAAAACCTTCGAAATCTTCTATCCATGCAGGCCCTCAATCGCCTCTATCGCCTGCTTGTGCTGAGCGAAGCTGCGCCGGATGTTCCGATGGCAAGCATCGTTGGGAGCGGTACCAGTGGGGATCCATATGTCGTTGACTCGGCTGACTTCACAGACTTCCGCCAAGGAAGCGCCGAGGCTCATTACCGATGGGTAGTCGACGCCCCTGCCGACTTCCAGTTGGCGGTCGTGGGGCTCCAGGAGGGCGACACCTATAAGCTGGAACTCCTCAATGGCACCACCGTAGTCGCCACGGCCAGCGACGGCGTGCTTGCCCGTAACATCCCCGCGGGCACCTATACGGTGCGGGTCTCGACCACCCATGCCACGCCGTCCGGCTTTGTCATGGCCATCCTGTAGAGCCTGGTTTTCATACTGGACCAACCATTTTTCTGCCAAGTGGACCTAGTCCGCGGAGCAGAAGGCGGATCTCATATCCCAAATAGCATTTTCAAGGGAGCTGCCATGTCAGGTCGTTGGTTCACAGCATTGCTGACTGCAGTCTCGCTCCTATTGTTGGGTTGTTCTGGATCAAAGGATCCTGCGCCACCCCTCACGCCTCCCACCACCCCCATCGTGGTCACCTTGAACGCCTCCAGCGTCCCGCTGGGCACCGGCCAAACAACGACCTTCACGGCCACCGTCACGGGCACCACCAATACGGCAGTGACCTGGAGCCTGTTAGAACCGACTGGTGGAAGCATCACCAGCGCTGGACTCTACACGGCCCCGGCCACGGCTGGTTCGTATCACGTGGTGGCCACCAGCGTAGCGGATACCAGCAAGTCGGCCCAGGCCACGGTGATTGTGACTGCCACCTTGCAGCAGCCCGTCATCGCCTATAACCCAAGCATCCTGAATGGCACGGTGGGCACAGCCATCACAGCTGTCACCCCTACCAACACTGGCGGGGTGGCGGCGAGTTGGAACATCAGTCCGGCGTTGCCTGCATGGGCGACCTTCAACGCAACCACAGGTCGAATCAGTGGTACGCCCACAGCAACCAGCACGACAACGACCTATACCGTTTCGGCAACGAACACCGCAGGCACCGGAACCACAGCGATCACGCTTACCGTGACGGCTGTGAGTACGACGCTTAACTACGCATCAATCTATGAATCAGGACTCACCGCCCCCTGGCTTTTGGATGCCTGGAATGATGTGACCCGAACAGCCGCTGCAGCAGTGCCGGCCGGGCACGTCGGTACTGCCGCGGTCGAAGCGACCTTCAATGCGCCTTATACCGCCATCGGTTTCAGGCAGCCGTATAGTGGCGCCAATCCCCCCCAGCTCAACGAGGCCCAGACCCTGGAATTCGATCTTTACTTGGTCTCGGGAAGTGGTGATGGAGGTCGCCTTGGCTTCCTGCTCAATGACACGGGCCTGTCGGACGATGTGCCCATGACCAGCCTAATCCCTGGGTGGGCCGGCATGAGCAATGCGCAGCGCTATAACCAATGGCACCACATCACCGTGAACCTTCACGCCATTAACGCAACGCGCCCAGACGTCACTCGCTTCTATTTGTACTATGAGGGCGCCGCAGGCCTGCATATCTATCTAGCGTCCGTTCGCTTGGGCTACCGGGATCGCGTTACGCCACCGGTCATCACCCTCGGCAGCCCAACCCTCAGCCCTGGCTATGACCAACTCACGCTCCCCTTCACTACGGATGAAGCCACGCGCTCCGGTGTTGAATTCGGCGTGGGTGCCTACAACCAGGCGATTGCTTTATCTACCGATTACGCAACCACCCGCAGTCCCATTTTGACCGGCCTGCTCCCCGGCACGACCGTGCAATACCGCATCACCGCCATCGATCACCGCATCGATCCAGCTGCCACGCCCAACCAAGGCACACTACTCGGCACCTACGTGATTCCCCCAGCCCCCACGGTTCCACCCGTGATCACCAATTTGGCAGCCACTGGGATAACCGGTAACCGAGCCAATCTGACCTGGAATACCAATCGCCCTTGCACGGCGGTGGTCACCTATCAGCGCAATGGCGGAACGCTCTTGACCCGACACCTAACGACTTTGAATACCGCTCCGAGTCTGGCGCTCGATTTGCTGGAAGCCAACCAAACCTATTCAGTGACCTTAACGGTGACCGATACCTTTGCCTTGATTGCCACGACGACCACCTCGTTCACCACAAGCAGCGCTGCCGTGGCCACCGTCACCATCACGGTGGATCCCGCTGCCACGCGGCCGATCTCGCCCTACATCTATGGAACGAATTTTTACGGTTCCTTGGAATCGGCGCCCCGGAATCTCACCCTGAATCGCGCCGGAGGTAATCGCTGGACCACCTACAACTGGGAAAACAACGCTTCCAACGCGGGTAGCGATTGGGGGCCCTTCGCCAGTGATGGTTACCTAGGCGACAACAACACGCCAGGCGATGGGATCCGTAGTTTCATCACTGCCAGCCAAGGTTTCAGCATGGCCAGCCTCATCACGGCACAACTGCAGGGTTATGTGGCCGCCGATAAAAGCGGGAATGTGGCGGGCCCCTACCCGAACCTGAGTCGCTTCAAGCAGGTGGTCTTCAAGAAGGGAACGCCCTTCACCACCACCCCCAGCACTGCAGACGCCAACGTCTACATGGATGAAATGATCAGTGCCCTGCAAGGCATGTTCTCGCCGAACATCTTTGTTGCTGGGACCTTGCGTCCAACCTTCATCAGCCTGGATAACGAGCCCGATCTCTGGAATAGCACGCACGAGGAGGTCCAGGGCACGGCATTGCCACCGGTGGCCACATTCAACACGCGCAGCGTTGATTTGGCCAGGGCGATCAAGGATGTAGCGCCCGAGGCCAAGGTCTTCGGCCCTGTCGTGAGCGGGTTCTATGGCCTGGCAAGCCTGGGCGGCCTCCCTGGCTACACAGCCACTCACTGGTTCACGGACGATTACTTGACGGCCATGAAGACGGCTTCCGATACCTACGGCCGCCGACTCCTGGATGCCTATGATTTCCATTGGTATCCGGAGGCCCGCAGTCTCGACACCAATCGCCGCGTGGCGGGTCTGCGCAGCGCAACACTGACTGATGGCGAAGTCCAGGCCATCGTGCAAGCCTCTCGTTCCCTATGGGATCACACCTATCAGGAGCGTTCTTGGATCGCCAACGACTGGCTCGGCGCACCGATCTACCTGCTGGATCGCATCCAAGCCAAGATCGATGCGGCCTATCCCGGCACCCCCATGGCCATCACGGAATACGATCCCGGAGGCGCCCACCACATTGCCGGGGCACTGGCACAAGCCGATAATCTGGGCATCTTCGGCGCCAAGGGTGTCTATGCCGCCACGTATTGGGACGAAGCCCCCCGCACGGGTGGTGATCTCGGTTCACCCTTCATCCTGGCTGGCTTCAAAATGTACCGGGATTTTGACGGCGCCATGGGGACCTTTGGGGATTTATCCCTGAGCACCACGTCGAGCGACACCAGCAAGGTTGCGGCCTATATCAGCCGCGATACT
>JAIFMW010000021.1 GCA_020048105.1 Deltaproteobacteria bacterium
CGGCGTTCTTTGGTAAGCAGATGGTGGCCGTGCTCGTGTCTTCGATTTGGGCCTTCACCTTCACCTACGCCATGCTCTGGATCATTAACAAGATCACTCCGGTGCGGGTCGATGAATCCCACGAGGAAAAGGGGCTGGATGAAGGCCAGCACGGCGAAGAAGCCTATCCCCAGGGACTGTAATAGGGAATTTTGAATCAAGGGGGAGACTTGTCCTTTGGTCTCTCCCTTTAGTGTTTTGGAGCCCAAAAATTAGGAGTTTCCGCAGGTGATCCGATACCAAGTTCCAGAGAATCGGGCTGATTCCAGAGTCTCGAGAGGAGCAGGGCGATGATCCTGAATTGGAAGAACTGGAGTTTGGGCGCAAAACTCCTGGCGAGCGCCAGCCTTGCTAGCGGCCTTGGGTTTGTGGTTGCCATGGCCCTGGTGACGGGCCGCGCGGCCACCCTGCAGACCCGAAGTGCCCAGGATTACGCCATGGCGCTGGCCAGCAAGAATGCCGAAGCCGTGGCCGCCATTCTGCAGGAGGGCCAATACGCGGCGCGCCTGGGCGCGTCCAGCTTGGAGGGGTTGAAGGCCGCCGGGGCTCCTTCGCGGGAGGTTGGCCGTCAGGTGCTCAAACGGATAACTCGGGAATCGCCGGGCCTGCTGGATATCTGGACCATCTGGGAGCCCGATGCATGGGACGGCCAGGATGCGAAGAATCGTTCAGGAAGTGCCGATGTAGACCCCAAGAGTGGTCGGTTCAACCCCATTTGGGCTCGCACTGCCACCGGGGAACTGAAGATCGATCTTGCTTTGCTCTACGACCGCTGGGGGGCCACCGGGGCTGGTGACTGGTACCACCAGCCCCGGCAGTCCGGGAAAGAAATGCTGATGGAGCCCTACTTCGATGAGGTGGACAAGAAGCAGGTGCTGATGACAACGGTTTGCGTTCCCGTCGGTCATAAACCAAACGCTCCGGGTGTCGTGGGTTCCGATATCGCCCTGGATACTTTGCAGCAACTTGTCTCTGGCCTAAGACCTTATGAGACGGGCTACGCGACCATTCTTTCCGGCAATGGGCTTGTGTTGGCGGATGGGGGTGGCCGGGCTTTGGGCAAGGGTGCTGAGGATCTCAAAGTCCCTCCACAGGCGCAGTTGCGTTCCGGGAAGGAATTCCTGGAGGAAACCCGGGATCCCAAGCTGGGTCAGGATGTCTACCGGATCGTGGTTCCCATCCGTCTGAGCCAAGTCGACCAAGCCTGGGCCTTCGTTGTGACGGTGCCCAAGGATCGGGTGCTGGCCCAGGTGGCGACCATGCGTTGGGTAGCCCTGCTGCTGGGACTGCTCTCGATCTCTGGAACGGTTGTCGTGCTGCGCTGGCTCATCCATCGGCAGGTGACCCTGCCCTTGGGTGGTGAACCCCAGCAAGCTGCCACTATCACCCGGGCCATCGCCGAGGGTGACCTTCGGCAGGAAATCTCGGTGCGCCCAGGGGACGGGACCAGCATGATCGCGGGCATGAAAGCGATGCAGGAAAGCCTGAGGGCGACGCTCGGAGATCTGAGCAGTGGGGCCGACCAAGTCGCCAGTGGCGCCACGGAATTGAGTGCAACGTCCGAAGAGATGTCCGCCACGACCCAGAGCATCGCCGAAAGCGCCGACAATCAAAGGGTGGGTGCGGAACGCATGGCGGCGGCCATGACTGAG
The DNA here is from genome assembly GCA_020048105.1 of Deltaproteobacteria bacterium. Lineage (GTDB taxonomy): Bacteria > Acidobacteriota > Holophagae > Holophagales > Holophagaceae > JAYREN01. The sequence goes on from JAIFMW010000021.1 coordinate 1,692, forward strand.
CTGGCGGCCTCCATCCAGGAAGTCTCGACCCATGTGCAGCGGACCGAAGGTCTCGTGGAAACGGTGGTTCAGGCCACGGATTCAGGTGTGCGGGCCGAGTCTGCCACCTTAGAGGCCATGGAGGCGATTCGCGACTCGATGGAACAGATTGTTCGAGCCATCGGCGTGATCAACGACATCGCTCAGCAGACGAACCTGTTGAGTCTTAATGCGGCCATCGAGGCAGCCAAGGCCGGGGAATTTGGACGCGGCTTTGCCGTGGTCGCCGAGGAGGTTCGGAAATTAGCTGAGCGGAGCAGCGTCTCTGCCCGGGAAATAAACCAGATGATCCAGGTCTGTCGCGAGTCGGTCCAGCGGGGCACGACAACTGTCGAGGCCTCCGGTGTCGCGCTTCGAGACATTGCGGCGCGCACCGCCCAGGTTGCGTCCCTGGCTCGTGAAATCGGAGCCGCTTCCGAGGAACAATCCCGGACGGGTGGAGAGGTCGCTCGGCAGGTGGAGGAGGCCGCTTCGGATAGCATCCGCACTGCCTCCGCCACCCAAGAATTAGCCTCCACAGTTCACGAAGTCGCTCGGACAGCCTCGGGGCTTTCAGAAGTGGCCGAGCGGCTTTCGGCTGCGGCCAGCCGATTTAAGGTCTGACCTACGTATTTGAGTCGGAATAAACACTCTTGCCCTCTAGGTATTTGATCAACCCAATTCACTTAAGGAAATTTTCATGCGCGCTTATCTTTTTGCTTCTGTAATCGGTTGTTCCCTGGTTGCCCAGGCACCCGAGCCTTCGGCCCTTAAATGGCGTGGCTCGATCTGGATTTCTGGCGTTGCCCAGGATCGGCAAACCGAAGACGGCAGCGTGGCCTTTCGTCCGCTGGAAGGTGGCGAGTACGGCTTCGGTGTCGATGGCTTAACCCTGGGAGCGGATGCCAACTTGGGTGCAGGCTGGTCGGCCCGGGTCACCTTGATGGGCGGACGCATCGGCAAGCTGGTGAATCAGTTCTCCGGGGAGAGCGGAGCCCTGGCCATTCCCGAGGCGCAACTGGTGTGGACTGGGAAACAAGACAAGCTCACCATCGGCCGCATGAGCACCTACATCGGCATGGAATTCACCGATGGCGCCCAGGACATCACGGCCAGTCGCGGCCTGCTCTTTACCTACGCCGCTCCCTTTACTCAGGTGGGATTTGCCTGGCGCCATACCTTTACCAGCGCCTGGAGCACAGATGTGTTCCTCTTCAACGGCGAGGATCGGGTCCAGGATAATAACCATGGCAAAACGGTGGGTGTAGGGCTGAACTATAACCACGGCGGTGCTTCCGACAAGTTTTTCTCCCTGTCGGCCTATCGCGGAGCCGAGCAGGATGGCCTGGGTGTCAACGCCAACACCGGTGCCGAGGGGCGAAAACGGGATCGCCTTTCCGCACTTGGTCAGTGGGTGTGGGGTTCCAGCACGCTTCAAGGCGAATTTGAATACGGCCGGGAAGCTTTCCTGCCCTCTGCCATCGCAGGAACCGTGGGAACGAAAAATGTGAACGCGGATTGGATGGGGTTGGGACTCATCTACAAGCAGCAGATCAACGCGGTCTGGGCGCTCTTCGCTCGGGCTGAATATTTCAAGGATGATGCGGGGGTTCGGCTCAATGGTGATTCCACCATTGCCGCCGCGTACGGTGCCACTCTGAATGCCGATCTGAAGGCCACGAGCTTCACCCTTGGCGTCGAGCGGAAATGGGGCGCCACCTTCAGTCGCTTTGAGCTTCGTCAGGATGCTCTCAACAAGGACCTAACCGAAGGAGCAGCTGGCGATCACAAGGCCTTCCGGAATGGCACCTCGGCCACGCTTTCGTTTGGAGCCAGCTTCTAGCGTTAGTTAGCTGCGGGCGCTTTCACGGGTTCTGGCTTCACTCGGTTTAGACGTGGTTTGTAGTTGATCAGGAACTGACCCTTTTCGGCTTTGTCTGAAAAGCTGCTGCCAGCGAGAAGGAACCGAGCGGCGCCTCGGGCCTTCTCGTTGGACCAGCCTTCGAATTCCATGCGGTACAGCGCCACGAAGACTTCGGTGCGGCCAATGCCGTGATAGCAGTGGATGAGGGCCGGGCGGTTGGCGGGATCGGCCATGACCTTCAGGAAGCGATCCACCGTTTCCTCGGAAGGCACCTGCGGGGTTGGGAGATGAATGTACCGCACACCGATGGCTGCCAGGGCCGAGGCTTCGGCCTGGATGGTTCCCACCGAGGTGGTGTTGGTGCTGTCTTGGCCTTCGATGGTGGTCCTGAAATCGATGACGGATTTTAGGCCGAGGTCCTTAGCCACCTTCTGTAAGTGGTCCGGGGGCATGGCGCCGGCTTTGTAAACCTGACCTTGGGTCACAGTGCCCAGGCGGTGGCGCACATGGATATCGAAGAGATTCCAACCGCCGATCCCAACTACCAATGCGGCGGCGAGTGCCACGGCTGCCCACTTCTTGGAAATGCGGGTCTGGGACGCTGGGGTGGCAGATTGCATGGGAATTTCTCCGGTGGCCTGGACAAAGGCTGTTTCGCCCATCCTGCGAGGAAATGGCCCAGCCAGGAATAATTTTGACAGCAATGCGCCGCCCGAAGGGCAGAGTCCCATTTTGGAAAGGTTCTCGCGACCTGACCTTAAAAACCTTGCTTTGATCTGTTTTTATCGGTGTCCATCAGTATTCATCGGTGGCCAAAATTCTTTTCATTGGCTCAACCAATCTTGGTTCAAAGCAAGAAACTGAAAATTTGCCACCGATAAATAACCTGCACGGAACTTGAGCCTCTCCCGGCGAAGCCGTTTTGGCTAGCAATGCAAAGGTTTTCAAGCACCGCGCTGGCAGTCCCGATGAAACCCCGGCTACCGAAGCAAAGCTGTATCCCGGCTACTCCTATATGACAAATGGACAATTCCCAAGTGGAACCTTCCCGCACTCCCGGAATCCAAGGTCGAGTATGCCTCCATAGAATCAGTCTCTCGTGGGCATCCTTGACCCCAGACGTAGAATTTACTTCCTTCACAAATTTCAGGAGTGCCCGTGGCCCCAAGTGTGACCTCTGCTGAACTCCAAACCACGCCCACGACGATGCTCAGTCGTGAGCAGCGTATTTCCTTATTTCGTACGATCTACGCCGCACGCCGGATCGATGATCGGGAAATCGCAGGGAAACGGCAGAACAAGGTCTATTTCCAGATCAACGGGGTGGGCCATGAGGCCATCGGTGCGGCGGCGGCCATGGCCTTGAAGACGGGTCACGATTGGTTTTTTCTCTACTACCGAGACCGGGCCCTCTGCTACGGACTTGGGGTAACGGCCTACGACATGTTCCTGGGCAGCGTGGGTTCCAAGCTCGATCCCGCCACGGGGGGCCGCCAGATGCCCACCCATTGGAGCAGTTCCAAGCACCGCATTTGGTCTAGTTCTAGCCCCACAGGCAGCCAATTTCTTCAGGCCGTAGGCTGCGTGGAGGCTGTTCGGAAGGCGGAGCAAGGGGGTCTTGCGGCAGAACTTGATGCTCGACCCGACGAAATTGCCCTGGCCACCACGGGCGATGGCACCGTGAGCCAGGGGGAATTCTGGGAGGGCCTGAACAACGCCGTGAATCTCAAACTGCCCGTGCTTTTTTTGGTGCAGGACAACGGCTACGCCATTTCAACGCCCACCGAAGTGCAATATGCCGGGGCCAATGTTGCAGCACTACTCAAGGGCTGGGAGCCCCATGGTTTGTTGGTGATCGACAATGTGGATGGCTGCGATCCCATCGCCTCGTACGAAGCCATGGTTCGGGCCGCCGAGCATTGCCGGGCTCGCCGTGGGCCTGCATTGGTGCGCGCCAAGACCATCCGCCCCTATAGCCATTCCTTGTCCGACGACGAAGCCCTGTACAAAACCGCGGCTCAGCGGGCCGAGGAACAGAAGCGCGATCCGGTGGTGACCTACGCCGAAAAGCTGATCGAACTTGGCGATCTCTCCGAAAGCGCCCTGGTCGAGCTCAAGGCCGAGATTCAAATCGAGATCGATCAGGCCTGGGAGCGCGCCGAGGACGCACCGCCGCCGGACTCCGGCAGCTATTACCGCTACCTCTACAGTGAAGAGGTAGACCCGACTTCGGCAGCTTTCGACACCGAACACAGTGCCCCGGATCCCTCTGGCCCCCAGAAAACCATGATCGATCTCATCAACATCACCCTGAAGCAGGAGATGACGCGGGATCCCAAGATTCTGGTTTTTGGCGAAGACGTAGCCGATGCATCCCGGGAAGAGATCCTGACTGAGGTAAAAGGGAAGGGCGGTGTCTTCAAGGCCACTCATGGTTTGCAAAAGGCCTTCGGGAGTCATCGTGTGTACAACACGCCCCTGGCCGAGGCCACCATCATCGGCCGTGCTCTTGGCCTCGCGGGTCGCGGTTTCAAGCCCGTGGTGGAGATCCAATTCTTCGATTACATCTGGCCCGCCATGCAGCAACTTCGCGATGAATTGGCCAATTTTCGCTGGCGCTCCAACAACGACTACAAGGCTCCGATGGTAGTGCGCGTGCCCATCGGCGGCTACCTGATGGGTGGCGCCATGTATCACAGCCAAAGCGGGGAAAGCATCTTTACGCATATTCCTGGGTTGCGCGTGGTCTATCCGAGCACGGCCTTGGATGCGGCCGGATTGCTGCGCACGGCTATCCGTTCCGATGATCCGGTGCTCTTCCTTGAACCCAAGCATCTCTATCGCCAGATCCATAACAAGGGCGTGGATCCCGGCCCAGAGTTCATGATTCCCTTTGGCAAGGCGCGCACCGTGCGTGAAGGCACGAGCCTTTCGCTGATCACTTACGGCAGCACCGTGTATCGCGCCGTGCAGGCCGCGCGTCTGGCTGAGGCCGAAGGCATTGACGTGGAGATCATCGATCTGCGCACCTTAAGCCCCTACGATTGGGAAGCCATTCAGCGCACGGTGAAGAAGACCCATCGGGTCATCGTGGCTCATGAAGACGGCAAATCCTGGGGCTACGGCGCCGAGATCGCCGCTCGCATCGCCGACGAGTTGTTCTTCGAACTCGATGCGCCCGTTCGACGCGTGGGCGCCAAGGATACGTGGATTGCCTACCATCCGAATTTGGAAGATGAGATTTTGCCCCAGAGTTCGGATTTTCTGGAGGCTTTCCGAGCCATTGCGGCCGTCTAAAACGGTGTGGTGCCGGATTCCTCGGCACCACGCTAGATCATTCAAATATCAGCGGGTGGTTGGGGCAGTATTGAGCGAGTGGATCACTTTGTCGGTGATGTCGACGCGCGGCCCCGCAAGGACCACTTCCTGCAAGATGAGGTCGTAATGCTCTGCATCGAAGATCTCTTTGATGACCTTGTTGACACGCGCCACGATGCCGTAGGTTTCCTCCTCGCGCCGCTGCTTCAGGTCCTCTTTGAACTCGCGGCGCTTCCCTTGCATCTCGCGCTCCTGAACAGTCAGTTGATTCTGTCGACGGTGGATTTCGGCCTCGGCCAGGGTGGGAGCGTCCACCTCTAGTTTGTCGGTCGCGGCCTTGAGGTTGACTTCCTGGTTGTTGAGATCCTTTTCTCGCCGACTGAACTCGGCTTCCATCCGAGCCAGCGCCACCTTGGCTGGCGTAGCTTCCTTCAGCACTCGCTGGCTGTCGACGTATCCGATTTTTAACGCTTGAGCCTGGGCCGTTGCGGCAATGGCGATCATGGAACCTGCCACAGCAAGGAGCTTCAAGTGCTTGGTGATCATCGCAACGCCCTCCGAATCTTGAATTGGAAACGCCTAGAGAAGCAATGTCCGCTCGTTTGAAGGCTGCATTCCTTTTGGGTTGGATGTCGCAAGCGTACCGAGAATTCCGAGACTCCAGCAGAAGGGTAAACGTGGCTGAATGGTTCGCGTATCGATGGCATGCGACGTCTCCTGGTGCTCTTCTCGGTTTTGGTCTTAGCCCTTTGGCTTTTGGGCAGCATCGCGGTGGGTGTTTGGCTGCTGCCACCGATGTTGCTCAATGCGCCCCTGCCTGTGCGCACTGAGGCTAATCGGGAGATTGTTCGCCGGCAGTTGCTTTTGCCAGGGAATCGATGGTCTTCAACCAAACTGAGAGGCGGAGAAGGCCGTGAACTGGAAATCTGGCGACTCCATCGGGCAAATGCACGAGGTGTTGTGCTCTATCTCCACGGCTTTGGCGATGACATGTGGGGCACCATCGGTCGGGCTGCGGAACTTCCGGAATGGGATGGAGTGGGCTTTACCTTCCGGGGCCGGGATCGGCATCCTGAGGTCCCGTGCACACTGGGTGGATGGGAGCGGGCGGATGTGGCGGCGGTAGTAAAAGCTCTGGAAAAGGAAGGTGTGCCTAGGGCCAAGATCGTGATCGCCGCCTGGAGTCAGGGCGCGGGTGTGGCGCTGTTGGCGCTTTCTGATTTAGAAAAATCAGGATCGCCTTTGGGGGGTGCCTTGCTGGAATGCCCGTACGAGGACATCTACGAGGCAGCGAAGAATCATATTCGCCTTGCCTTGGGCCCTCTGGAATTCCTGGCACGACCTGCCCAGTGGATCGCGTTGCGTCGCGCTGAGAAAATCGCCGCTTTTGATGCACGGTCGGTTTCACCGGCCCAGGCCGCTGACGGTTTGCGCACGCCCATCGCGTTGGTGACTGGGGAAGCCGACCCCGAGACACCCATTGAAGGGGTGCATCGAATTGCGCGGTACCATCCCGATTTCACCTCGGTACCCGGAGCCGGTCATTGTCAGGCCAGTGGGCGATTGCCGGGTGGCTGGAAAGCATGGGCAGCAGCTCGATTGGTGAAATGGGGTTTCGAATCCCGATGAAGGGCCGCCGCCATCGGGGTTCGTGATTCACCCATTTCGGGGCCAGGGTGGCCTTTAGGTTGAATCCAAAAAATGTAAGTAATTGAAAATAAGCCAGTAAAGCCTAATGCGATATTTGGTGAAAATATTTAACTTTCTCTGCGATAAGCCGAAAATTTACGGGTGGTGGAGGCCCGTCAAGCGCCTTCAGGTGGGGGACGCAGATGAAGCCCATGGGTCTGACTTCCAAATTTATCCTGCCAGTGGGAATCGTTCTCGCTGGGGTGATCACGGCGCTGATCTGGGCCGTGGGCAGCTATCAAACACGTCAGGCTGAGCAAGGTTTTGAGAGCCATCTCAGCTCGGTCGCGGTGACCTCCCGATCCATGTTCCATGCCGCCGCCGAAGAATACTGCAAGGCCAAGGGCATGGAGTTTCACCGTGTCGGCGTGGGTTCCAAGGCCATGTCGGATTTCGAAACCTCCGCCTTTCAAGGCTTTCGTGAGGATCCCAAGCTGGAAACCAAGGTTCATAACTTTGTGGATTCCGCCGGTGATTCTCGAATGTACGTACTTGCGCCGGCCCGCTTGAAGGACGAATGCAACACCTGCCACGGGGCCTATGGTCTGGATCTATACAAGGATCGAAAGATTGGGGATTTGGTGGCGGCTTTTGGGGTCTCGGTTTCGAAGGCTGAGTTGTACCGGGACGAACGCAATATGCGTGTGGCTGGCTTGGTGATTGGGATCGGTCTGCTTGTGCTGGTGAGCGGGGTTGTTACCTATTTCGTGCGGCGAGTGATTTTGCGGCCACTGGGCGCACTTTCCGGGTCGATCATCCAGCTGGCAGGTGGGGATTTGACCGTGCGAGCCAGGGTTGGCAGCGAAGATGAAATCGGCCGATTGGCTGAGTCTTTCAATACGATGGCCTCGGAACTGAACCTGGCCCTTCGTTCGGTGGAAGAGGCTTCGGTCCAGGTTGCCTCGGGCAGTTGCGAATTGGCGGCCAGTGCCGAGCAGATGGTGCACACCGTGGAAGAGACCGCCAAGGTTGGCGAGGCGTTGCAGGGGGCGGGTCGCGGTGTGCTGGGTGCTCTGCAAAACCTGACCGGAAATGTTGAGAACATGTTTGAGCACACTCAGCGGACCGCTGAAGAAACCGCCATTGTGGTTCGAGATACGGAACAGGGTTCTTCTGCTGGACAGAGTGCGACTCGAGGCATGGGCGAAATTCAGGAGGCCACGGCCCGCATTGATCAGGCCGTTCGCGTGATCCAGGAAATCGCCCGGCAGACCAATCTGCTCTCTCTAAACGCGGCTATCGAGGCGGCCAAGGCCGGTTCCCAGGGCAAAGGCTTTGCGGTGGTGGCCGAAGAGATCCGCAAACTGGCGGAGCGCAGTGGTCACGCCGCCAAGGAAATTGAACAAATCCTGCAGCGCACTCAGGAAGCCGTTTTGGCGGGTGTCGGTAGCGTCGGTACCACACTGGCTCATTTGGAGGACGTAAAGGAGCGTATCTCCGCGGTGTCTCAGCGCATCCAGGACATGGAAGGTCTGAGCCGCGCTCAGGGCCAAACCGGCACCGAGGTGCGTCGACTTATGGATCAAACCAGTAGCCGCCTGGATCAGAATGCCGTCGCAACTCATCAACTGGATGCCACGGTTCACGAAATTACCCGCACCGCCGAGGAACTTGCCCATGTGGCCGAAGGGCTCAAGGCGTTGGTGAATCGGTTCAAGCTTTAAAGGCCGCGCCTATTTCGTTAACGCGAAGGCGAACCCGATCTTGACGCCCCGAGAGGTCCAGGTGGCCCATGGGGTATTCGGGTGGATGGAACGGTAGAGATCCAGGGCCGCGGGCAGGAGAACAGCCACACCTACCCAGCGCTCATTTACGTTCAGTCCGGAGGCCATCCCCATCGTATCTCGTTCGGGGGGGCCGCTTTTGGCGAGAGCTGCGTAGGCATAGATTAGGGAGGTCACCAAGTGAAAGGCGAAGGCGCCTTTTACAGAGGTGGGGGCGTCTTTCCATACGTGGGGATACTTTTTCAGAATGGCTTCGGCCATGCTGTGCTGCATCCAAAAGCCCGCTGCGGCGATGGCATATTCCTGCCGAGGAGTGACATTCTGGCGGTAAGTGATGGCAAAAAATGGAATTCCGGCCCCGTCCACGCGTTTGACGTAGGGATCCGTGCCGATGACCCGGTTCATGGTGTAGTGCCCGGATTCGTGCAGCACAAGACCAACGAAGGCTCCTCCAAGGAAGGCTGGAATTTCCTTGAATTCCCAGGAGGCCTTGGGCAGTGCGAGGCGTGGCGGGGGCTCGGTGTTGGGCTCCTGAATCTCCGTGTTTTGGGCGGCTAAAATGCCGCTTAGAACCAGAAACAGGAGGGAGCGCATTAGCTCAGCGCAGTTTGGGCAGCGGCGACGACCTTCTCCACCGTGAGACCGAACTTCTCAAATAGGATTTCCGCTGGGGCACTGGCGCCGAAGTGATCGAGGCCAATGCAGGTGGAAGCATAGCGCTGCCAACCCGTGGTGATGCCCGCTTCGATGGAGACTCGTGCTTGGATGGCGGGGGGCAGCACAGCTTCGCGGTAGCTCTTGGGCTGGGCTTCGAAGAGTTCCCAACTGGGCATCGAAACCACACGTGTTGCAATGCCCTGGGCTTCCAAGACCTTGCGGGCTTCTACGGCCAAGTGAACCTCCGAACCGCTACCGATCAGGATGAGCTTGGGTGAGGCGCTGCCTTCTTCCAGTATGTAGGCGCCCTTGACGGCCTGGGCGGCCTTGGTGGCGTCCAACACGGGCAGTTTCTGGCGCGTGAGGGCTAGGCCTACGGGGCCTTGATGGGTCATGGCGACCTTCCAGGCGGCCACGGTTTCATTGGCGTCGGCGGGGCGCAGCATGGTCATGCCGGGGATCATGCGAAGCGTCATGACCTGTTCGATGGGCTGGTGCGTGGGGCCGTCTTCGCCCACGCCAATGCTGTCATGGGTCCAAACATAGGTGACGGGCTGCTTCATTAACGATGCCAACCGCACGCTGGGGCGCATGTAATCACTAAAGATCAGGAAGGTGGCGCCGAAGGCACGCAGGCCGCCGTGCAGGGTCATGCCGTTGAGTACGGCACCCATGGCGTGTTCGCGAATGCCGAAGTGGAAATTGCGACCGGCTTCGGTGGCAGTGAAGGTGCCACCGCCCTTGAGATCCGTGTTGTTGGAAGGAGCGAGATCCGCGCTGCCGCCGATGAGGTTGGGGATGACGGAAGCGAGGGCATTGAGCGCCTTGCCGCTGGCTTCGCGAGTGGCAGCGCTTTCGGTGGTGGGGTACACCGGCAGTCCGGCGTCCCAGTTCGCGGGCAATTCGCCCTTGAGGAAAGCCTCGAATTCCGTGGCGAGTTCAGGGAAGGTCGAACGATAAGCCGCGAACCGCCCGTTCCATTCCACTTCGTCCTGGGCGCCTTGGGTCTGGCACTGCCGCCAATGTTCCAGCGCTTCCGTAGGCACCGCAAAATTGACTTCGGGATCGAAACCAAGGATCTGTTTGGTGGCCTTGATTTCACCTTCGCCCAGCGGCGCGCCATGAGCGTTGTGGGTGTTCTTCTTGGTGGGCGCGGGCCAGCCGATGATGGTGCGGCAATCGATGAGGGTGGGTTTGCCGCAGGGCTCTTGGGCCTGCTGATAGGCGCGCTGCAAGGCCGAGAGATCTTCGCCATCTTCCACCTTCAATACGCGCCACCCCTGGGCTTCAAAGCGCTTGGGCACATCTTCTGTGAAGGCCAGATCCGTGCTGCCTTCGATGGTGATCTTGTTGTTATCCCAAAGCACCACGAGCTTATCGAGCTTCAGATGCCCGGCCAGACTGGCGGCTTCATAGGCGATGCCTTCCATCAGGCAACCGTCACCGGCAAACGCGTAGGTGCGGTGGTTCACGATTTCAAAGCCAGGGCGATTGAAACGTGCGGCCAGCCAACGCTCGGCGATGGCCATGCCCACGGCGTTGCCGATTCCTTGTCCCAGCGGCCCAGTCGTGGTTTCAATACCCGCGGTATGGCCGAATTCGGGATGACCCGGCGTGAGTGAACCCCACTGGCGGAAGTTCTTAATATCTTCGAGTTCCAGCCCGTAGCCGGCGAGGTAAAGCAGGCTGTAGATCAGCATGGAGGCATGGCCGCAGCTGAGAATGAAACGATCGCGGTTGGCCCAGGTGGGGTTGACCGGATTGTGCTTCAGGAACTGGGTCCACAGCACGTAGGCGGCGGGAGCCTGCGCCATGGGCGTGCCGGGATGTCCGCTGTTGGCCTTCTGCACGGCGTCCATGCTGAGGCAACGGACGGTGTCGATGCAGAGCTTGTCAATGCTGGTGGCGGATGGAGTCACGAATCACCTCGGAATCTTCCATTCTCCCAAAAGGAGGGGCGGCATGGGGTCACGGATTTTCAATCAGGCATTCAAGTGGTTCAAAACCCACCGCGCCACAGGAATCGAAAGCCCGTTTCCCAGTAATTTGTAGCGTTTATCCAGGGGTAAGCCTTCGGGAAACTGGAAGCCCTCCGGCAGACCCAGGAGCCGAGCCACCTCGGAAGGCGAGAAACGTCGGATGCCTTTTTCGGTCACGAGAAACGAGCCGCTGCCCACCAGACGCCGCCCATATCCGCCGATGAAGCACGCCGTTCGAAAACCAGCCGCCCGCACCAGATCCAATCCTGGCTTGTGCTTGGCGAGGACTGCTTCGGTCAGATAGAGCGAAGAATCCTCCCTTTGATCCAGGTAGGAGGCGACGGGCATCGGATTGAATTCGGGCCTCGGTGGGCATGCGAGAGGATTCTGTGAGGCCACCAGGAAGAAGCGGGGGCGCTGATTGGGAATGCCGAAATGGCTGGGGCAGAGGCAATGTTCGGCCCGGTGGAAACCGTGGGAATCCAGAATTTTCACCAGCCGCAGATGAGCATCACTGTTCTGAAAGCCTTCTACATTCTCCAATACCAAGGACACGGGTGGATGCAGGTCCAGGATCTCTAAAAGGTGGAGAAAGGCGCGAGAGCGCGGATCTTCCAGGCCTTGATGGTTTCCCATGCGGCAAAAAGGCTGGCACGGCGGGCTCATCAGCCACGTGTCGGCCTGGTGCTCCAGGAGGCGTTCGGCGGGCAGATTGGCCAGTTCCTTGGCGGAGGGGCGCAGGCCATGATTCAGCTCATAGGTGGCGTTGGCGGCAGGATTGATATCGAAGGCGGCAACGATGTTGGCTTTTTCGGGCAAGGCGAAATGCCACCCGCCCACGCCACTGAACAGTTCCAGACCTCGCATCCTCAAGACCGCAGTGCGGGGTCAGGAAGGAGCTTTTCGAATTCGCGCCGAAGTTGACCCGCGCATTCAGGGCAAATGCCATGGGTAAATTCGGCATCGGAGCGCTTCTCGATGTAGCTTTCCACCTGAGTCCAATAGCCACCATCCTCACGGATCTTTTTGCAGTGCCCACACATGGGGATCAGGCCCCGCAGGATGCGGACACTTTCGAGAGCCTCCTGCAGTTTTTGAGAAATCAGCTTCTGGCGTTCGGCAAGGCGGGCGTCTCGCACGCGCAGCCGTGCTTGCATCCAGGAAAGCCGACTGACGATGCCATGCAGGGCCAGGGAGACGAGACAGGCCGAGAGAAGGCCCAGGCTCCAGTGCAGCAGATCGCCCTTGGGCTGGATCACCAGGATGCCGACGACCCAACTGGCAAGGCAGGAACCTAAAATAACCAGGTGCAATTTTAGTTGGGGTGAGACCACGCTGGCAGCGGCAATGACGAGCATTAGATCGCTGGTGAGTTCCAACCGACCGGTCAGACCCACGAGAAAGAGATGGTTGGCCGTGGGGGTCAACAGGCATGTGATGGCGATGAGCGACCAGTGTCGGGGCAGGATCCAGTTCTTGAAAATGCCCAGAGAACTGCCTAGGAAAACGGCGGCAGTCAGCAGATTAGGGAGAACCATCATCAAGCCCACTCCCGGTTGCTGGGCTACGAAGTGGATAGGTATCAGCAGAAGGTAGTAGGTGCCTAGGACGGCTGCTGCGGTGCGATAGCCCCGGAGGTAGAGCCCCAAGACCTCGTAGTAAATTTCATCTCTGGATTGAAGCGACACGTCCTCGGCCTTTCCAGGGTCATCGCCAAAGGGCGATATCATAAAAATACCATTTCATGGAGAAGACGTACAGCAAAAGGCGGAGCCAAATCGGCCCCGCCTCAGGGTTTGGATCAAAATTTAGTTACCTTTGATGTCCCGAGCCAAATCGGCCTTGGCGTTTTCGCCAATGAGCTTGAGGCCGTAGGCGTCCTGGAGCACCTTGAAGACATTGGGGGTGATCCACGCGGGAGCGGCGGGGCCCACGGCGATGTTCTTGACGCCAAGATGGAGCAAAGTCAGCAGCACGGCCACGGCCTTTTGTTCGAACCAGGACAGCACGATGGTGAGCGGCAGATCATTCACACCGCACTTGAAGGCACCGGCGAGACCCACGGCCACTTGGATGGCGCCATAGGCGTTGTTGCACTGGCCCATATCGAGCAGACGGGGCAGGCCCAGCAGCGTGCCGTAATCGTGGCCCATGATGCGGAACTTGCCGCAGCCCAGGGTCAGCACGAAGGAACTCTGGGGCGTGTTGGCGGCGTAATCGGTGTAGTAGTTGCGGCCGGGCTCGGCACCATCGCAACCGCCGATTACGAAGAAGCGTGTGATATCGCCCTTCTTGACGGCTTCAACGATGGCGGGAGCGGCGTTCAAGATCACGCTGTGGTGGAAGCCCACGGGGATTTTGCCAAAGTCGCGGGCTTCGAGGGCACCGAGTTCGCGCGCGCGCTTGATGACGGCGCTGAAATCATCCGTAGTCAAGCGAGTCACATCGGGAGCGGCGGTGGTGCGATTGGAGAACATGCGATCGGCATAGGACTTTTTGGGCTCCATGATGCAGTTGGTGGTGACCATGACGGCGCCGCCAAAGGCTTCAAATTCGTTGCGCTGCAACTGCCAGGCGCCGCCGAAGTGACCGGCCAGATTGGGGTGATTGGCGAGCTTGGGATACATGAAGGCGGGCAGCATTTCGCCGTGGGTGTAGACCAGCACATCGGTGCCTTCGACCTGCTTGAGCAAATTCCAGATATCGAGCATGTCGTGACCACTGACGAGGATGCCTGGCTGGGCCTTGGTGCCACACCAGACTTCCTTCACTGCAGGCTGGCCGAAGTGTTCGACATGGGCTTCATCCAGCATTTCCATTACGCGCAGGTTCTGTTTGCCGCACTCGAGGACCAGTTCCAGCATGCTGGGGATGTCGAAGTTCACGTTGGTCATGGTGGCGAAGAGGGCTTCTTCCATGAAGGCATTCACGCCCTCATCGGACTTGCCCAAGCGCCGGGCGTGGTGAGCGTAGGCGGCCATGCCCTTAACGCCATAGAGCAGCGTTTCTTGGAGGCTCTGGACGTCTTCGTCTTTGCCGCACACACCGTAATCGCCGGTGCAACCCGTGCCGCACGCGGCCTGTTCACACTGATTGCAAAACATGATTCCTCCTGAGTGGGCCCCCCGAAGAGGGACAGTTCCAATCAGGAGATTCCGGTCGAAAGGCGAGGCTCACCTTGACGGATATCAAGGGGTGGTGCGGCTGTGATTTACATCACTTGGCGCGATCTAGATGTGCGCGGCACTTGCTTTCACAAAGGCCGTGAACAAAGGATGAGGCGCCAAGGGCTTGGACTTGAATTCGGGGTGGAATTGGCAGCCTAAGAAATATGGGTGATCGGCGATTTCGACGATTTCCACGAAGGTGCCATCGGGGCTGAGGCCGGTGAAGACAAGGCCTTTGGCTTCCAGAGGGCCACGGAATTCCGCCTGGTTGAATTCGTAGCGATGACGGTGGCGCTCACTGATTTGAGTGCTGCCATAGGCCGTGTGGGCGAAGCTGCCTTCGTTGATCACACACGGGTACGCGCCCAGGCGCATGGTTCCGCCTAGTTCCTCCACGTCCACCAATTCCCGCAGCTTGAAAATGACGCGGTGTCTTGGATTCTCTTCGAATTCGGTGCTGTCGGCGCCTTCCAGCTTCGCAACGTGACGGGCAAATTCCACGCTGGCCATCTGCATCCCGAGGCAGATGCCGAAAAACGGCACTTTGTTTTCGCGGGCGTATTGGATTGCCAAGATCATGCCCTGGGTGCCTCGCACGCCGAATCCGCCGGGTACCAGCACGCCATGGCAATCACCGAGATGCGCGGCTGCGCCGTCGGTCTCAATAGCTTCGCCTTCGATCCATTTGAGATCGACCTGGACCTCCAGGCCGTAACCAGCGTGATGCATGGCCTCGGTCAAGCTCTTATAGCTCTCCTTGAACTCCACGTACTTGCCCACTACTCCGATGCGCACACTGCCCTTGGGGTTGCGGATGCGGTGCAATAGATTTTGCCAACGGCTGAGATCCGGCTTGGCTTCGGGCAGGTTCAGAAGGGCAGCAACCTTGGTATCCAAGCCTTCTTCGTGGAGGTTCATGGGCACTTGGTAGATGGTGTCCGCATCTCGGCAACTAAAGACCGCATCCTGCGTCACCGAGCAGAAGAGGGCAATCTTGTCCTTGAGGGCACGGGGAATATCTTGTTCGGCTCGGCAGACCAGCACATCGGGCTGAATGCCCAGGGCCCGCAGTTCCTTCACGCTGTGCTGAGTGGGCTTGGACTTGAGTTCGCCCGCAGCCTTGATATAGGGCACGTAGGTCAGGTGCATATTGATGGCATTGCCCAGGCCGACTTCGATGCGGAACTGTCGGATGGCTTCAAGAAACGGCTGGCTTTCGATATCGCCCACGGTGCCGCCGATTTCGACGATGACGACGTCCACATCCTTGGCGACTTTTTTGGCTGCGCCTTTTATCTCGTCTGTGATGTGAGGAATGACCTGCACGGTTTTGCCCAAATAATCTCCACGCCGTTCCTTTTGGATCACCGTGTTGTAGATGCGGCCCGAGGAAATGGTGTGGTTTTGACTCGTTGGCACGGAGGTAAAGCGCTCGTAGTGGCCTAGATCCAGATCCGTTTCCGCACCGTCATCCGTGACGAATACTTCGCCATGCTGAAAGGGCGACATGGTGCCGGGATCCACGTTGAGGTAAGGATCCATTTTCATCAGCGTGACCTTCAGGCCGCGGGCTTCCAGCAAGGCCCCGAGCGATGCCGCTGCAATGCCTTTGCCAAGGCTGGAAAGCACACCACCGGTTACGAAAATGAATTTGGTCATCGCTCACTCCTTTGCAGCTTTTTCCGTGACGTTCGAAACATTACATTTCCTCCGGAGCCTTGATCCCCATGAGGAACAACCCTTGGCGCAGCGCGCGGGCCGTGGCGACGCAAAGTGCAAGGCGAGCGTCACGAACTTCAGGGCTATTCTCGGCCCAGAGAATGGGACAGTTCGTATAGAAGCCCGAGAAAGCTTTGGCGATGGAAAGCAGCTGCCGCGCCAAGGCGGTGGCCATGTTTTCGCGCTGGACGGTGCGGATGGCCTCGGGCAATCCGGCCAATTCGAATAGGAGGTTTTGGGCCGGAACGTCCTCAAGGCCACTCAAGGATGAGGGAATCTCTGCGGCTCGGTAGGGAAGGGCTGCTATGGCCGCTGTTGGGGTTTCGGTGGGTCGCGCCTTTTCAACCC
>JAIFMW010000227.1 GCA_020048105.1 Deltaproteobacteria bacterium
ACGGGCTCCCTGCCGAATCGGCCCTACGGGGATGCATCCCATACTTTCACCACATTCAAAATGCCATTGCGGATAACACCTGCATTTTCTTTTTTTCCGCAACGTACGGTTCCAAGATTAGCATCCGTAATTTTCGCCGATGACACCCCTAAAAAGCCTTGGCTCGGTCCGATTCCCGATTTCCTTGTGTTAATGACCTTGGAAGTCTTGGCTCATTCCACAGGGGGAAGTGGGTCGTTCTTTGGAACCCGCACCACGGGGTTTTCCTCGCCTGGGTGGTTTCAGCCAGGCGCTAACCCAGTATTCACACCCCTACTCCACTTAAATCATCCGTTCCACGTGGAACAACCTCGCCGTCCCCCGGCTAGACTGAATACTGGACTTCGAGGTGCTTGTGGGTTTGTTTTCCAGCCTCATCGATAAATTCAAGCAAGGCCTGCAGCGTACCCAGGAATTGGTCCTGGCGCCCATGGGTCGATTGCTTGGCCTGCACCGCTTGGATGAAGACCAACTGCTGGAACTGGAAGATCTGCTTTTGCAGGCCGACCTGGGCATTCATGCCACCCAGCGGCTAATGGATCGGCTGCGCTTCGAGATGCGGCGGACGGGAGATATCGATCCCAAGGCTCTGCTTAAGGACGAACTCCTAAAGATCCTCCGCCAGTGCCCTCGTCGGCCATTCGAGGCCTCCGGCACCCAGGTCGTACTTCTGGTTGGCGTGAACGGCGTTGGCAAAACCACCACCTTGGGCAAACTGGCCGCTCACCTCATGAACAAGGGTGAAGAAGTCCTGGTCGTGGCTGGCGATACCTTCAGAGCCGCCGCCATCGATCAACTCGAACTTTGGGGCCAACGCGCCGGTGTGCCCGTTATCCGCAATCAGATGGGCGGTGATCCCGCCGCCATTGCCTTCGACGGCGCAACCAGCGCCAAAGCCAAGGGCACGCCCTGGGTGCTTATCGACACTGCGGGCAGGCTTCATACCAAGGATCACTTGATGCGCGAATTAGATAAGATTCGCCGCAGCCTTCAAAAGGTCATCCCTGACGCGCCTCACCGGGTGTTTCTGGTGCTTGATGCCACCACGGGCCAAAACGGCCTGAACCAGGCCGAGGCATTTAAGGAAGCCGCCGGCATTACGGACCTTATACTCACTAAACTCGACGGTTCCGCCAAGGGAGGCGTAGTTGTGCCGATCCTGGAACGCCTAAAGCTTCCCATTGCCTTTGTTGGCGTGGGTGAGCAGGTGGATGATCTCATTCCCTTTGAACCCGAAGCCTTTGTGGAGGGCCTCCTTGGCTGAGTTTTCGCCAGAGTTGGCCTGGGAACTCGCTACGGGTGGCCCCTGGCCTGACCCAGAATTGCTTTCGGGCCCCGATCGATTCATGGCCATGGCTCTGCGCGAAGGGACTAAAGGAGTCGGCCTTTCCAGCCCAAACCCTCCGGTTGGGTGTGTCCTCGTGCGGGGGGATCATGTACTCGGGCGCGGCGTCCATACTCGCGCAGGCGACCCCCACGCAGAAATCATGGCCTTACGGGATGCAGAGCGCAGAAACGAGACCACTCAAGGTTCCGCGGCCTACATCACCCTGGAACCCTGTTGCCATCACGGCCGCACCCCACCTTGCACCGAGGCCCTTATTCGCGCAGGCATCCGCAGCGTATATGTGGGGGTTCGGGACCCAAATCCACGCGTAGATGGAGGCGGGTTCGCGATCCTTCGTGCCCAGGGTATCCAAGTACAAGAAGGCATTCTCGGAATAGACTGTGCCCGCTTCCATGCACCGTTTTTCAAACTCATCCGAACAGGCCTCCCCTGGGTAACGCTGAAATTGGCCTTAGGATCTGACAACGCCATGGGTCCCCAGGGGCATAATCACCAAATAACCCCTCGCGATATCCAACTCACGGCCCATGCCTTGCGTCGGGCCTCCGAAGCCATTGTCGTGGGCCGCCGCACCATCGAAGTGGATGACCCCTTGCTCACCGACCGTTGGCCAACGCCAACACTGCCCCACCGCCTGTTCCGCCGCATTGTCCTGGATAGCCAAGGCCTATTGCCCCCGGATCGCCAGGTTTGGAAAGGCGTGGAAGGACAACCCGCCTTACGAGTAACTGTGGGCGAATGTCCACCACTTAAGGGTGTTGAACAACTTCGGGTTCCCCCAGGGCCAGGTGGTTGCAGTTTGCGACACCTGTTGCACGAGTTGGTGGCCCTAAACGTGAGTCGGGTCCTGATCGAAGGTGGAAGTAGGCTCGCGCTCAGCGCCTTAGATCAAGACTTGGTGGATGAATTTCACCTATTCAAATCAGATATGCCGGCCGGAGGGACCTCGCTTCCCGTAGACCTGCAAAGCTTTTCAGTGCCTCCACTGCGTTTTCCCTTCTTCGGTGGTAGTTGGGCGATCCATCGACACAGGTAATGGCACGAGCCTTGATACACCCCACAAACAACATCGACGAATCGGAGGATTCCATGGCTCGCTCACAAAAATGGACCTGGTTGCTTACTACCCCCATGCTCATCTTCGTCGGTTGCGGCGGGGGTTCAGATAGTCAGCCTCGGGAGACCGTCATCGTTACAGTCCAAGCGCGGTATGAGAAGCAATCCGTCACCAGTACCGGTTTCGGGCCAATCACTTCCCAGCCCGCCCGGTATGCCCTCGCCAAGCTTTACGACAATGCAACCAATGCTGAACTTAAATCAATTGACCTTGATGCCAACGGCACCGGCACGGCCACTGTAATCCGTGGAACCAACATATTTGCAGTTATTTACGCCGATATCCTTGTTCCAATGCCAGTCGGAACCGGTTTTACAGTGCATGGTAACGTCAAAAAAGCTATTCCCAAGGCCCATTACCTAACCGGAGCCGAGCTCGAAAATGACCCAACTTGGGCTACAACCAGCGATACCTTTCAGGCCAATTCCTCCGGAAATCTGACAGTCTTGGCCCTCAAAAGTACCTCTGAAGCCGGAGCCTTTGCTATTGCCGATCAGATGGTGGAGTTTGGCCTCGGAATGGGCAGGCTGGAACCCACGCTTCCTCTACCCAATCTGCATGTTTTTTGGACATCGGGAACAGGAAGCACCAACCCAACGGCCGCCACTACGGCATCGACCAGTACCAGCGTCGGTACTATTTTGAATAACCCCAATACCAATCGACCCATGCTGGTCAATGAAGTGTGGTACGGCGGCCCTTCCAACTGCGCAGATGCTTACAATGGTGGTTTATTGGTAGACACCTTCAGCCGCGGCCTATCTGCTTACGGAAGCTACTGGCATACCAGCAGTGGGCAAACCCAATACGGCTCAATCGTGCGAAGCGACAACGATGCTGCATCCATCAGCCCTTGGATCAGCTCGGAATCCACCATTGCCTTCACCAGCGGATTCTCGGCCTTCCTTTCCGCCGCCCTCCGCAATGACCCCAACGTCTATCTGATGAACTCCGGTGGCGTTGTTGATTCATGGAGCCTAGCGGTACACGATGCGACCCCAACAGGGGGTGGAGAATTCTATTCAAGTTCCATTGCCCGCGCCCAATGGGGTATTTGGAAAACCGCCCTTGGAGGCACCACCACGGGCCTTCAAACTATTTGGAATGCCACAAACCCCACGCAAGCACCTAATGACCTCGAGTTCGGAAATGCTCCACTTGCCTGCTATCCCACCTATTTAAAAGGACTCAAACGCCTAGCGGGGACGCCAGTTTCAAGTTCAATCCAGACCCAACTGGAGCTCGAGAATGTGGGCAATGGAATGGATGTCACCCTTGGTTCTTACTTCGATAGCACAGCTCTTTGGACTTCCATCATACCGGGTGGAGCCCCCATCAACGGGAGCCTAGTCACCTACGACAACAATCTTGCTGGATTTGAGAACGCGTATTATGACCGGGTGGAGGCTAAGGCCTATCGTGTTCCCTTCAGTGCTGGAACGCATACTTTTTCCATTAGCACCACTTCCCCCGGACTCATCCTAGAAGTGTTCGATAGCATCGGAGTCTTGCTCTACGCTTACCCAACTTCCATCGCACCTGCCAGCAAATCCATCAATCTATCGGCGGGCACCTACGCCGTGCGGGTTCGGGTCGACCCCTACAAAATTTACAACGGTGCCTCCGCCAACTACACCCTATCGGTGAACTAACCGCCGCCGACCAACCGCACAATCTCCAGACGATCACCAGAATTCAGCGAAGTCTGAAAATACATGGCTTTTCGGATCACCTCACCGTTCAGTTCGATGGCGCTTCCAAAGGCCGGAAGCTCCAACCAGACTGCAAGGTCCTGAAGGGTAGCGAGATCAGGGGTCGGCCGGGTCTCCCCGTTAATGATCAGTTCCATCGCTAAACCCTTAAACCATCATCATGGCCGCCTGGAGCCCACGCTCCAGGTCGGCTTTTAGATCGGCTTCATCCTCGATACCCACGGAAAATCGCAGTAGGCCGTCCGTGATGCCGATCTTGGCCTTAACTTCCGGCGGGGTGCGCAGGTGGCTCATGGAAGCTGGGTGTTGGATCAGGCTTTCCACGCCTCCTAGGCTCACTCCTCGGGTAATGATCTCCAGCGCTTCACAAAAACGACGTCCAGCCACGAGACCGCCTCGCAGCTCAAAGCCAAGCATGCCGCCAAAACTGCCATCCATCTGCTTAGCGGCGATTGCATGGCCGGGATGATCCTTGAGGCCGGGGTAATCCACACGTGCCACTTGGGATTGCCAGAGGAGCCACTGGGCCAAGGATTGCGCATTATCCACCGAGCGGCGGATCCGCATGTAGGCAGTTTTCAGTCCTCGATGAAGCAACCAGGCTGCCATTGGATCGGGCGTTGGCCCAGTCAATTTGGCAACTTCCCAGCAAGCGATTACATCCGCTTCGTTGCCAGCAAGGACCCCCAAGACTAGGTCCGAGTGTCCGCCCAGGTATTTGGTGGCACTGGATACGCTAAGGCTGAATCCCAATTCGCAAGGACGGGTGAGGATTGGCGTGGCAAAGGTATTATCGGCCACGGTTCGAATCCCCTTTTGGATCCCAAAGGTGGCGATGGCTTCCAGATCCGTAATTGCCAGAGTTGGATTCGAGGGGCTTTCCACCCAAATCAGCTTGGTGCCTTCTTCAACAGCAGCTTCCCATTCCCCTAAATCCAGGGTGTTCTGAACCCAGGTGATGCGAATGCCCTTGGTTGTTTCCCAGCGTCGTAATAACTGCTCGGTCCCTAGATAGATCGCCGCAGGCGCAACGACATGATCACCCGGGCGAAGGAAAGCCTCAAAAATGGTAGAAAAGGCGGCCATTCCTGAACTTGTTAAGAGCGCTCGGTCGGTGCCTTCCAGGGCGGCGATGACCGCTTGGGCCTCACTAAAGTTGGGT
>JAIFMW010000207.1 GCA_020048105.1 Deltaproteobacteria bacterium
ATGTTGGCGATAATACCTCCGGAGCGGCCGATACCCAGTCCGTGCGATTGATCACCGTGTCTGGCACCACCACCAACGGATACCCCGGTGGTGGCACTGTCTACACTGTCGATGATCCCGCACGTCCGGGTTACACCTTCGCGGGTGGTCCCATCGTGACCGGCGCGGTAGATGGCATGGGCACTCTTGCCCAATTCAACTTCGCATTGCCGGCTGCAACCGAATACACTGGCGCCAATCTTGCGGCGCTCCCTGATGGCAGCATGACCTTTGCCGCTGACACAAAGAACAACCTGGTCCGTATAATCGCCGCAAACGGTGCCGTAACGACCCTTAAGGACAGCACCTCCACCAATTTTGCGTTCCTTGCCCCTAAGGGAATCGCCGTCCAGGTGAACCCAACGACCAAAGCCCTCATTGCCTTATTCGTCGGCGACACTGGCAGCACCAAGAAAATCCGCAAGTTCACGCCCAACGTTGACGGAACCTTCACCGAAGCAACCTTCGTGGTAGGCGGTGGGACCTATCCGGCCACCCCGAATATCCAGGGCATGACCGTGGATCATGTCGCGGGCTTCATCTACGCAACCGATTTCACGGCTGCCAAGGTTTTCAAGATCGACGCCTCCTCTGGCGCTTCCACTGATTTTGTAGCCGCCACGGGCACCGGCCCCGTCGGCATTGGTCTTGATGGCAATGGCAATGTTTGGGTTGCCCTGCAGACAGCCAATCAGGTCAAGAAATACGATAGCCTGGGCGCTCAGTCCCTGGTCGTCGGCCTTGGCACCGCTGGCTATGCGGATAACGCCGCCGCTGCCGCCATGTTCAGAAAACCCAATGGTTTGGTGGTGATCGGCACCACGGTATATGTCACCGACTTCAGCAATAACGCCTTGCGCGCCATCGCCACCGGTGACGGAGCTGTCACCACCATCCTCGGTGCGCCGGTCGTCACAGGTTCGGCCAGTTTCACGGGTCTGCGTCCAGGCCTAGTCGTGGCGGACAACACCTCAGACGCCTCTATGCTCACCGGCGCCATCGTTCGATCGCCTTTGGGACTCACCGGCACCACCAAGGGAGATCTGCTCCTGACGAGTGGAAACAGTGTCTACCAAGTCACTGCGCCTCCGGCGCAATAACCCAGACAAGGATTAGCCACCAAGCGCCCCGGTTCGCCGAGGCGCTTGGTTTTTCCTGAGAAAAAACAAGACATCTCGTCGGCAGGGTGGTCCTTCCCTACCAACCAAAAACGGAAGAAGCACCTCCGGCAAAGGCAAACCGCAACCCGTTGCAGAGGATCTTTTTTTTGCCAACACCGCGGTAAGAAATTTTTCTATTGCTGCCGGAATTTTTTTGCAAATAACCAACTGACTCGAAATGAATGTGTGCTTGGAGGAAAAATGCGCAGAAAAAGAACCTTGGGTCACTGGACCGCTGGTCTTTCCCTTGTTGGTTTTTTAGCCCTGACTCCAGGCTGCGGCAGCGGGACGAACGGCAATGATGGCGGAACGGCCCAAACTGTTGCTCCGGCCATCACCACCCAGCCTTCACCGACCCAAACGGTTACCGCAGGCACCAGCGTTTCCTTTGTCGTGGTGGCCACCGGCACGCCTACACCCACCTATCAGTGGAAAAAAGATGGCGTGGCCATCGCGAATTCAACTTCGGCCACCTTCACCATTGCGGCTCCAGTGGTAGGAGACTCGGGCACGTACACCGTCACCGCTACCAACTCGGTGAATTCCGTCACGAGCAACGGTTCGATATTGATCGTCAATCCGGCGCCACCCAGCGGTCTGGTTTATTCATCCAACCCAGCCAACTACACCAGGAACTTGGCAATCACGCCCAACACCCCGAGCAACAGTGGTGGGGTGGCATCGGCCTATAGCGTGAGCCCGGATCTGCCGTCAGGCCTTAGCCTGAATATCACCACCGGCGTCATTAGCGGCACACCCACCGCATTGACGGCCTCAGCCGCCTACACCATAACGGCTTCAAACATGAGTGGGAATACGCCCGCTGTCCTTACCATTGCTGTGAATGACGCGGCCCCAACCGCTCTGACTTACACCACGGCAACAGCCACCTATACCAAGAACGTGGCGATCACATCCAACGTTCCGAGCAACAGCGGTGGAACCGTTACGGCCTACAGTGTTAGCCCGTCCCTGCCTGCAGGCCTTAGCCTGGACACCACGACCGGCATCATTAGCGGCACACCCACCGTCGAGAGTGCCTCAACCACGTATACCGTGACTGCTTCAAATTCAGGCGGAATTGCCCAGGCAGTAATAACCATCGCGGTGGACCCGAGCCATTCGTCCGTCTCCATCACAACCCAACCCCTGACTCAAGTGATGACAGCACCGGATTCTCCAACGTTCACGGTAGTAGCCACGGGCGATAGCCTGACCTATCAGTGGAAGAAGAACGGTTCGGCCATAACCTTGGCCACTTCAGCCTCCTATACGGTCCCAGGTTTCACCGATCTCCAAACCGTTCCAGATTCCTACACCGTTGTCGTAACCAGCGGCAGCACGAGCGTGGAGAGCGACAGTGCCACCTTCTCTGTCGTGGCCCCGAACCCTTTCTACCTCCCCGGCGGCAAGCCAACTGCCCCTCCCAGCCGCCCCATCCACCTCCCCGAACCCTTGTATGTTGATGCCCAAAAGTTCCCCGCAGGAGCCTTCGTCTTCGGCTACGACGAGGCACTCAAAAACGCTGCTTGGACGGCCTACGGAAACTTCAAGGTCAACACCACCTACGCCAACGGCGGGGGTGACTACAAGACGGATACCAACCTGGATCCTCCTCAGGTGACCAAGGACGACATGGGCACCCATGGCGGCGCGGGTTTCTACCTGAGCAACGGTCAAGGCTTCGACCGTGGTCACATGGTCATGCGTTCCGACGTCTCTTACCGCTACGGCCCCGCGGCCGGGGACTGGGCCACCTACATGGGCAACCTTGTGCCCCAGGTTTCCTACTTCAACCAGCGCCTCTGGCTAACCCTGGAGGGAGCCGTGGGCGGCGACGGTAGCCCATTCAATAACGGCCTCACGGCCATCTTCGGCCGGGTCTGGGTCTACACAGGGCCGGTCTTTACGGGCACGGTGAACTATTGGGTTCCCTCCACGGAAACCTACACCACAAATCGGGCAGGTGTTCCGGCTGGTACCTTAGCCATCGCCATCCCCACTGCCTGCTACAAGATCATGGTGGCCGAACCCGCCCAGGGCCAGACCCTTCCCCGGGTCATGGCTTGGGTTAGCTCCAATCGCAGTTATGCAACTTCCGAAAATGCCGATGTCTGGAAATACGTGACCTCGGTAAAGCGCATTGAAGACCTGACGGGCCTGGATTTCTTGCCGAACCTCACCCATGACGCGGCTCTTACCACCCTTAAATCCAGCGTGGACGTGCGGGGTTGGGGCACCGATTTCGAGAAGGCCACGGGCCCCAATGTCCACATGATCCAGCCCAGTTGGGACATCATCCCCATCGTGGGCAACCCAGTGCTTACGGGCGAAAACGTCAATACAGGTGCAACTGTCACCTTTGAGGCGGCTGTTACCCCCAATAACAGTGGTGGCACCGTCGATCCTGCCACCGGTTGCACCTGGACCTTTGGGGATTCCACCACGGCCACAGGGCTAAGCACTACCCACGTCTATGGCACAACCGGTAGCTACAACGTTACCTTCACCGCTACCGACAACCTCGGCCACTCCAACGCCATTACGCGAGTGATCAACGTTGTGGGGGTCAGCGCCAACACGCCTCCCACCTTCACCCCCTCGACCCTCCCCAATGTCCCCGCCACCGTGGGTCAGGCGATCCCTAACGTCACCTTTGCCCTTACCGATGACACCACCACCCCTGGCAACCTTGTGGTGACAGCGGCCTCTGGCAACCAGACTCTTCTTCCGGATGCGGGCATTGTTCCAGTAAACACCAACGGCAACGTCTCCGTGTCCCTGACGCCCCAGGCCAGCCAAACGGGCACGGCCCTCGTGACTGTCACAGCTGCTGATAGCGACGGGGCTTCTACCCAGAAGACGTTTACCCTGACCGTTAATGCCAACAATCCGCCCACCTTTACCCCCACGACCCTTGCGGATGTAAGCACCGCTCAGGACTCCACCAAGCAGGTGACCTTCACACTGACCGATGACCTCACCGATCCGGCTGCTTTGGATATCGTAGTCACCTCCAATAACCAGACCCTCCTACCCAATGGCACCACCACCATCGCCAATGTGGCGGGGGCTGTCACCCTCACCCTTCACCCGGCCTCGGGTCAGAACGGAACAACCGTGGTAACCGTGGTCGCCACCGATGGCAATGGTGCAGCAACGACCAAGGCGTTCACACTTACAGTCAACAGTGTTTCAGCCGCTCCGATTCTGATCATCAGCCAGTACTACGAAGGCACTGCCACCAACAAGTGGATCGAAATCACCAACGTGGGCAACGCGGAATGGGTCGCTACCGATACGCCCATGTCTCTCTGGCTCTGGAGCAATCCCTTCGGAACCAATACCTATCAGGGAGCTGCCCTCACCGGTACCCTGGCAGTGGGTTCGAGCAGGCTATACATGAACAGCGCCACCGTCCTGCCCTTGGCCGCCAATGTGACCGGCACAGGTACCCCCCTGGTCACTGCCAGCACCCCCTCCAATGCCATCATTAACTTCAACGGAGATGATGTCGTGTTCCTGTCCCCCACAGCAGCTGTCCTTTCGGGCTCTACTGTCACCAACGGAGCGGCAGCCTTTGCGGCCCGGACGGATGTCATCGGCATTAACGATACAGCTCTTTGGATGGGTAATAACGGAACCAGCGCAGGTACCGCCTATGCCAATGTTTTAGGGATGAACCGATCCTACGTCCGCAAGCCCAGCTTCAAAGCCAATACCGCCTTTTTGATCAGTGAATGGACCCAGGTGGATGCCTTGGAAATAAAGACTACCGCATACAGCGCTGTAGATACCGCCGCTGTCGATAGCACCAATCGTCTCGGATACCACGTCTACATTCCCTAGGCAAAAGACATTGCAAGAAAACGCGCCCCCGTTTTGGGGGCGCTTTCAATTAAGGCAGCAGTTCGATCTGGGCAGAGCAGCGGCCACATCCTCCCAGAACAAACGTATCAACCGGGATGACTTTGCTATAACGGGGCATTAAAAAAGGTGAGCCAGGCCTGAACTTCGCGGGTATTGCGATCGGGAAGATTGATGAAACCAAAACCAGCGGTGGGGTGGTAATGCCGTTCAGTTAACGCTGAGCGGCATTTTCCTATGTACAAGCAATCATTGATGATGTACAAGCCAGAGATGGCTGATGATGAAATTCTCTCTCTCGAATTGACCGC
>JAIFMW010000118.1 GCA_020048105.1 Deltaproteobacteria bacterium
AAACCGGCGGAGAGCCAGAGTCGATCGCCATCGGGGATGCGGGGGGTGCGATAGCTGTCCTCAACGGCACCCTGGTCGGAGGCCAACCCTGCGCGAAGGGTCAGCGCGTCCGTGGCCTTCCAGCTGCCACCCAAGGAGTAGTACATGGTGTTGCGCCATTCCTCTTCAGTCACGGCATCTGCCTGGCCAGAGCCGAATTTTACGCGGAGTTCTTTGAATTTGCTCCAGCCCGTGCGGGAGGCCTCGAAGGCGAGGTTGAATTCGGGCGAAACATCCCAGGAAAGGCCCAGGGAGGTGGTGTCGGGAAGTTCGACTTCGGCCGTGGCCGTGCCATCCACAAGCCTTCCGCCGGTGGTGACGGCGGCCATGGCGCCCGCAAGGGTAGGGCTGGCAATCACGGGGTAATCGTAATTCACGGTGCCATCGACCTTGACAGTCGTGGCCCCGTGGTAGGACAACCCGGCTCGGAAGCTGGTCGTGGGCTCGAAGACTAGGCCGAGCTTGTAGCCCATGACATTGGCGCCGCCCTTGATGGTGGCTTTGCCGTCGTAGATCGAAGTTGTCGAACTGGGCACGAAGTTTGTGTAGGCAGGATTGCTGAGTTGGGCCAAGCCCAGGAAGGCGATCTGTCCGAAATCCACGGCATTGGTCAGTTCCGTATCCACCTTGCGGTAGATAAGGCTGCCCCCCAAGGAGAGTGTTGGGTGCACGCGGTAGGCGGCGTTCAGAGCCACGTCCACAGTCTTCAGGTCGGACTTGAGGGCGTGGTAGCGGCCGATGAAGTTGTTGTCATATTCCGTGACCAGCCCAAAGGGGGCGTTCACAGACAGCCCCAACTTGAAGTCCTTGGTCACGGACCACATGGCGTAGATGTTGGGCAGCACGGCGTTGTTGGCGGCATCTGGATGGGATGCGGGTCCGTTGATGGTGGTGCCACCGAAGGGCGCGAGAGTGCCGGGCAAGGAGGCACGAGTGGCCGTTCCATTAGTGAGTTCAGCCTTGGGTGCCACGTAGCTGAAACCAGCCACGATTTGGAAACCTTCAAACTGAGTCATGGTGGCGGGGTTGAAGAACATGCTGCTGATATCGAAACCCTTGGCACTGACGCCCGCAAAGGCATTGCCCTGGGCACTGGGGCTCTGTTCCCGGAGCTGGAAGCCGGACGCCTGGGCGTGTGGCGCAAAGGCGCCCGCCACGAGCAGGGCGAGCGTAGCAGTGATGGCGTGTTGGTAGCGCGATTTCATAGTTGAATCACTCCTGTTCCCGGATGGCCGGGGCCTTGGCTGGATCCAGCCAAAGGAAGATTGAAGAGTGTTCACAATATCAAATAATGCTCAAGGTGCAAGCGCAGGCATTGGGCGAAGCATGGCATTTGGCTGTTGAGGAAAAAAACCAATTTGTAATTCGGATTCTGTTCGGGACCCCTCAGGCCTCGCCAAGAACATCCTTCAACCTCGCGTAGCCGCTCTTGGAAACGGGCAATCGCGTCCCGTCCACGAGCACCGCAACCCAGCTTTCGGTTTCGCTCTGTTCCAGGCGTGCCAAGCGATCCATTTGAATGATGAAGCTGCGGTGGATGCGCAGGAAACGTTTGGGATCGAGCCGAGATTCCAGACTGGACAGCGTCTGCTGCTTGAGAAGGCCTTTTTCGGCGGTCTTGAGCAGTACGTAGTCGTCCTGGGCCTGGATGAAGTCGAGTTTCGCCAAGGGAATGAGGGTCACCTTAGTGCCATCCCGCACCACGATGCGGTCCAGGGGCCAGTCGCTCTTGGCCGAAGCGGATAGATCCGTGGCTTGAACCCGGGAAGGTTCACCGGAACCCAACCTTGCCTTGGCACGCTGCAGGCCCTCCTCGAAGCGTTCGAGGCCGAAGGGTTTAAGCAGATAGTCCACGGCATGGACGTCGAAGGCCTTCAGGGCGTGCTGGTCGTAGGCGGTGACAAAAATGACCGTGGGTTGGGGATCCAAAAGTTCCAGCACCTCAAAGCCATCCAGCTTGGGCATCTGGATATCCAAAAACATCAGATCGGGCTTCAGCTCTGTGGCCACTTTCACGGCATCAAACCCATTGGAGCATTCCGCAATGATCTGGATTTCGGGATGGGCTGCCAGGTGCTCGCGCACCACGGCCCGAGCCAGATCCTCGTCATCCACGATTAGCGCGGTATAGGTGCGTTCGCTCATGACTGCATCTCCTGGGCATGTTGAGGGAAGGTCAACACCACTTCATGGCGGCCCTCCCGAATCTTGGCTTCAAAAAAGGTTCGGCCTCCGTACCGACCCAGCAAGCGTTGCTTCACCTGCCGGAGTCCGAGCCCGAGCCCTTGAGGCGCTTCAGCCTCAGCATCGACGGGATTATTGACATGGATTTCCACGAACTCACCGTTCAAAGCG
The DNA here is from genome assembly GCA_020048105.1 of Deltaproteobacteria bacterium. Taxonomy (GTDB): domain Bacteria; phylum Acidobacteriota; class Holophagae; order Holophagales; family Holophagaceae; genus JAYREN01. The sequence goes on from JAIFMW010000118.1 coordinate 2,395, forward strand.
GCGGATATGCCGATGGTGCCGCCTTCCATCACCTGGGCGATGCCGTGCTTAATGGCATTTTCGGCAAGAGGCTGCAGGAGCAGCGTGGGGATTTCCACCTCGGCCACGGCGGGGTCAATCTCCCATTCGATGGCGAGGCGGCTACCGAATCGAATTTGCTCGATGGCCAGGTAGTTTCTTATGAGGTCTAGTTCTTCTGAGAGTGCCACCGTGGTGCGCTCACCCAGTTTCAGGCTCTTGCGCAGGAAATCCGAAAGCAGCACGCACATCTCCCGGGCCCGCTTGGCGTCCAGGGTGGTGAGGGCGCTGATGGAGTTGAGGCTATTGAAAAGAAAATGCGGATTTAGCTGAGCCCGCAGGGCTTTGAGTTCGGCTTCGCGGGCCAGCACGCGCAACTCCTGCTCGGTGCGTTCGGATTCCTGGCGTTGTTCCAAGGTCATCAGTAGGTAGTGCAGCGCCACGGTCAGAATGTAGAGAATGCAACCGATGGTCCCCGATACCAGAAGCGTAACGACATTGATTTCCCCCAAGGATGAAAGAGCGGGGTAGACCCGTCCCAGCTGCTTCAGGACGAAAAACATAACTACCGTCCAGAGGGTGCCCATGACCAGGGAGGCCGTCAGCCAGGTCGAGATCAAGGTGCTGGAGCGGGAAGTGGCAATAGGTAAGGCTCGGCAAAGGAAAAAGGAGGATAGGAATAGAACGGCGGCCAAATAGGCCCCAACTAAGCCAAGGATTAAGGCCGCTGGCAGGGGCGTTTCTTTTACGGCCGTTTGGGCTGCCAAGAGCGCGGCAATGGGGACCCACCCCAGAAGGTAGGTCCCCAGTCGCGCGCGATTCTTGAGGATTGGGTGCATGGCTTAGTGTCGGATTTCGATGCCGCCGAAGAGCACCAGGCCTGTGATTACGAGCCGAGGGCGAGCCTCGCCAGTGGATGGCGTGGGAACAGTCTTGTCATTGACGCCGCCGAAGATGGCTGTGGCCTGCACCAGCACTTCCCAACCTTCGGGTACTCGAATCTCGCCACCGCCAAACATAATGAAGGTATCGAGTCGGGCCGAGGGGCCTTCGATCAGGGCTTGGTGGAGATCCACTTCGAAGCCGCCGAAGATGGAGGTGAGCTCGCCACCCCGGAAAGCCTGGGATTGATGGCGGTGTTTGAAGGCACTAAAAACAGCGTTGCCGCGCAGAAAGCCTTCGCTCTGTTGAAGTTCTTCTGGGACTCGGCGGTGCTGCTTGAGTGCCTTGAGCATGATGAAGATGCCGACGCCGGTGAGAATCATGGGGCCAATCAAAACATCGATGCTGTGGCCGCCCAGGGTCTTCAGAAGCAGAATCAAGCCTGCCCCTGTGAGTAGGTAGCCACCCACGCAGGTTCCATGGCAGGCCCTGAGTTTAATGAGGCCTAACACCACCAGGATCAGGGGCCAGAATTTGAAGATGATATGCGCGTATTCGAAATCGAGATTTTCAAGAAGGAGTCCCAAACCCAAGACGACGATGGCGATGCCAACGACAAGGGCGGGCGTGACTAGGCGACTGGCGCGGGGTTCGGTTTCGGGGTTCATGACAGCCTCTCGTTGGAATCCTGACAGAAAGAATCTTGAGTCGGTGCAGGGGTTGGTTTAGGCCATAGGGCGCGAAGGGTAAGGATCAGGCCGAGCCAGACGACCGCAAGGGGCCACCAGGTTTCGAGCAGGTAATCCATCTCCAGGAAGGCCAATTGGAGGCCCGCTCCCAGGAGGATCAGCACATGCCCGCCCGTGGCTCGCAGGAAGCCTCGGCTGAAGAGCCGCTCGATCCCCAAAACCACCAGCGCCAGCGGCCAGAAGCGCAGGCTACGGTCCGCATCCAGGATGTGGAGGTTGTGGAGCAAGAAGGCCACCCCAAAGGCCATGAACAGTAATCCAATCACCAGCTTGGTGGTGAAGTGGGTCTTTCGTTCGTAGTGGTCGCGCATCATTTGCCTCCTGTAATCAAGCTACGGGGGCCTCTGCATAGCGGCTATGCCCATTCGGCGAATGGCCCAGGGAAATCGGCGAACGCTGGGATAACCGATGAATCGGTCTGTTGCCTATTCCCACCTAACGATCCCACCCCGACTGCGCTCCCGCCATGAGACTTCCAAGGCTTCTGCATGGGTTGGGGGTAGCCGGAAATGCAGGATGGCCAGGCTTCCTTCGAACTCTTGACCCAGGATTTCCACCTCGGGGAAGGCGCCCAGGACCGCAAAGGGCAGATGAGCCTGCTCGGTGGCAACCCGGATTCGCCCAGTTCTTAGGATGCGGATTTCCTTAAAGAGACCTTGGCTTTGAGCTTCGGCAATCGCGCCCTGAAGGCCTTCGGTGTAGGCGCGCACCAGGCCTCCGGTGCCGAGTTTGGTGCCTCCGTACCAGCGAATGCAGACGGCCAGGAGATCCGTGAGGTCCTCTCCTTCCAACACGCGCAGCATGGGCGGCCCGGCAGTGCCCGAGGGTTCACCGTCGTCGTCGGCCCCTTGAGCGCGCAGAGGGGCGCCTTCTCGCCAGGCCGAGCAATGGTGGGTGGCATCGAAGTCTCGTTTTCGAAGCCGAGTCAGAATCGCAGAGCGGTCTTCGGCAGAGGCTGCAGGATGCAATTCCGTCAGGAAGACGGAGGCTTTTTCCCGCAGCTTGAAACTACATGGGGCGGTCAGGCGGCGCATGCCTCCAGCCTGGCATACAATAGGATTTTGGCGATATCCCCCGTGGAACTTCCTAACTCCCTTTTCGGTTCCTACCGACTCCTCGAACTCTTGGGCGAGGGGGGCATGGGGCGTGTATGGAAGGCCGTGGATGTTCGGCTCGAGCGGGTGGTGGCTCTCAAGATCCTGAAAGGTGACGACGAAGATCGCCGCAGGGCTCTGATCGCCGAGGCCAAAACCGCCTGCCAGCTTCAGCATCCGAATATCGCGGTCGTCTACGAGGCTGGTGTAGTG
>JAIFMW010000178.1 GCA_020048105.1 Deltaproteobacteria bacterium
GCCACCGTCTTGATCTGCACCTTGAGCTTGTATTCCTTGTTGAGTTCACTGAGTTGGTCCACGCAGTTGTGGCAGGGTGTCACGACCACTTCGGCAGCGGTATCGCGAATCTGCTGTGCTTTCATACCGCCGGATTTCAAGCGCCGGGATTTGTAGCGACCCATGGCCAATTGGCCACCGCCGCCGCCGCAGCAAAAGTTGTGCTCACGGTTGGGGGTCATTTCGACAAATTTTTCCGCGCTGGCGCGCAGCACGCGTCGCTGAGCCTCGCAGAGGCCACCGTGGCGCACAAGGTTGCAGGGATCGTGAAGGGTTACCGGCTTTGGGTTCTTGGTGGGGTCTACCTTAATGCGACCGTCCCGAAGGTATTCATCCATGAGTTCGAGGATGCTTTTGACTTCGAAAGGGTAGCTCTTCTGCAGCCATTCGTTGCCTTCCCAACGGGCCGAAGCGTAGCCGTGGCCACACTCACCGATCACCAGGGTCTGGCAGCCCAAGCGCTCCATGGCATCCACCAGATTCTGGGTGATGACTCCGGCTTCTTCATCCTTGCAGTTGAAGAGGCCGTAGTTGGTGAGATCCCACCCCGTATCGGCCGTAAGCGTCCAGTCTTCCTTGGCGGCCCAAAAGACCTTGGCGCTGGCCTGAAGGCTCAGCGGAAAGAATTTCGGCTCGCGGGGATTCACGGTGAACAGGATCTTGGCGCCTTGCTTATCGAGGGGCAGGCGCGCTTCGGGATCGCCGGTCTCCGTCTGGAGTTCCTCTTCGATCCACTGCACCGTTTCGACCCAATCCTCTTTGGTGATGGCCATGTTGTTGCCATGTTTGAGCGCAGTGTCCACGGTGGCCTGAAGATCCGGCGGCGTGAGGCCCATGGCGCCCAGCGCTGCGCGGGCCGCTCGAAACAGGCGTGGAAGAAGTATTCCCACGGTGCAATTCACAGAGCAACGCCCGCACAGGGAACAACGCCCGAAGACCGCATCCACCCAGGCACGAGCCATGTCCTTATCCATGGTCTTCGCACCCACGAGCCCCGGTGCGAACTTGCCCATGGTCGTGAAGTGGCGCTTGAACACCGCCGAAATGGTTTCGAGTTTCGCCGCAGGGATATTTTCTAAGACCGGATCCATGCGGTAGTAATGGCAGCTTTCCGCACACAGGCCGCAGTGGACGCAGGCGTTCAAGAATGAGGCATCGGCCTCTTTAAGCTTGCTGCGGAAAACATCCAACCCGCGCTGGAAATCGGCTTCGGTAAGCGAATTCAATCGCGTTTCGAGTTCATCGATTTCGGTCATGGCTTCACCGCAGGCGGAAAGACGCCCCGGCGGCCAAAGAAGGCGCCGAAGAAATACCGCGTCGAAAAGAAGAAAAGACAATGCCGGATCTTGCCCAGGGGCGCGTAGATGAGCAGCACCATGGTTTCAATCAACCAAATGGTGGTGAGGCTCGGAACGAAGCAGGCCGCACCCGCCAGGAGCGGAAAGACCGTGGCCAGTGTGTTCGATACAAAATCATCGGGGCAGGAGATCCCGCGCAGGTGCGCCTTGGCCAGGCGTTTGATCAACAACGCCACGCCGCCAAGGGCTCCGAACATCGCCACAATGCCCAGGCTTTTGAAGGTGGGCAGGCCCACGATTTGTGCCACGAGCAAGGCGAAGCCCGCGAAAATCCCCGTGTGGTAGAGCATTCCCGCGAGGTAGGACAGCGGATTCATCCGCACGCTCTCCTTGGCCTGGGGTGCCATACCCTTGGTAAAGGCATAGCGAACACCTGCCATGGCTTCGCCTGCTGGCTTCGAAAACAAGGTTCGCGTACCGAAGGACTTGGCCTTGAAATGCAACCCGACCATGGCTCCAACGCACCAGCACGCCGCCAGAATTACACCTAGCTCCAGAACGCCCATGACCGACTACACGCAGCCATCGGGCTTCGGAAGCCCGGCCAGCTTGCAGGCGCCCTTGGCGGGGCCGCTGGGGAAGAGTTCGTAGATCCGCTTCAGAGGCACGCCGGTGCTCTTGCACATGGCCCGTACCATCGGCGCGGAATCGTTTTCCAGGAAGTGACCGCGAATGAAGCGAATCACGGCCCAATGATCGTCGCCCATCTCCTCCAGGCCTTCTTCCTTCAAGGCCAGGAAGGCCGCCAATTCTTCGGTCCACACGGAGGGATCCACCAGGAATCCTTCTTCGTTGACTTCCAATTGCGTGCCGTTGAAATCGATGGCGGACATGGGACCTCCAAATGGGTTTGCAGCGGAGCATCCCGAAGGGGATGGCTCATATTTGCATATGCGGAATAGTATTCCACGAAGCATATTCCAGAACCACAAAATCATCCAATACATCAATAATTTCAGATGCATTATTTTATCCCAATGCTATGCATATTTTACATTCAAGGCGAGGGTATCCCCCGCCTAGGCTGAAAACAGGAACCTCCCTCAACCGAGGGCTGCGGAAGAAATAGCCCAATACGCCCGGCTCTTTTCCAGTGGACAGCAGTCATGAAATCATCGGGCCATGGTCCGCTCCATTTTCCTTCTCTTCCTCGCCTGCACCCTCAGCGCTGCGCCTCCCTGGCCCAACGAGCTACCCATGCCTCCGCTAACCTACGCCAGCCCCGATGCCCTGAAGGAGGTGGAAATCGGCGGCGTCTTCAAGGCGGGAGAACTGGCTGCGGACTGGGCGAAAAATCCGAAACTCCGGGACAAAATCAAGGTGGTGTCCGCAGGGGCAGATGCCCCGGCCATCCTGGAGGCATGGCAGAACGGCAGCCGGGCGAAGGCGGCCATGATGTTGACCTGGACCCTTATGAAACTCGGCATTCCGACTGCGGACGCGGTGGACTTTGCCGGGCGAACCATGGCCGCCGGGGTGCTTCTCGGGCGGGACTATGTTGGGCGCCAGCAGCTGGATGATCTATATCGTTCCTATCGGACCGCCCAAGGAGGAACGGGTAGTGATGCCTGGGGCTATGGCCAGGGCTTCCTCACGCGGGAGGTTCGCCGGGAACTCCGCAGCACCTTCTCGGAGGCGGACCTGGACCGGCTGGAGCGTCAGGCCCTCACAACGTATTGCGAACACCGTCTCTACCGGGAACGCCTGGTTACGCACCGACAACAGGTCCGTTCCTGGCTCGGTGCCAATGGCGTCCGGTGGAGCGGGGATGCCGACGCCCTGGACAAGTTTCTCGTATTAATGGAGGAGGCGGAACGCCGCATCCGCGCCCGAGGTGCCGGGGATAGCCTCTTGGAAGGAGCCAGAGTGAAGCTGGCCCGAGCCATCCTCAAGGGAGGGGCCTCCGGCCTCGATGAAGCCTTGGCGGCTTTCTTCACTCAGCATTACGGCGATCCCAGGGATGCCCGGGGTGACAAGTTGGCTACTGCACCTAGTCCCAATGCCAAGGGGTCCTTTCGACTCTCCAAGGCCCAGGTGGATCCGGCCAGGGCAAAGGCTCTCCCTACGCCGGGATCCTTCGAGGCCATTCTGCCGGTCGTGCCGGGTCAGGCCACCTACGAACACCACGGTCGGACCTACCGCGCAGCAGACCATGGAGCCTTCCACTTCACGTGGCAAGTTCCTACGGAGATTGTCCCCGGAAGCCCGGCCAACTTCCGCATCCAGGCCGCAGCCCGCTACAAGCCTCTTCCTTTCGACGACTTCACCCGCGACGAACCCTTTACGGTGTGCGAGGGATTCAGCGGAAGCCTGGGTGCGTCTTATGGCCTGGGCAGCATCGTGCTCTGGAACTGGCCTGGCACTAAGCCCCGATTTTCCGATACCGACACCTTCAACTTGGTGCTCCCAGCGGACCTCGCGAGTCGGATGCGCGACCCAAATGCCCAGATCAGCCTCATGGTCCGTCCAAGCCCCAGCTTCTCGAGCACCGATGCCCGCAAGGTCAAGGACCTGGTGGCCACCAAGACCCGCGATCAGCGGCTCACCACCTCCCTAAGGAGCGTTATCGCTCTGGAAGGACCCTCCGAGTTAACCCACACCACCGGCGCCCCCTGGTTCGTTCTTTGCGGCCCCCTGGGCTCCTTCTACGAATATGTGTGGGTCCCTGGTCCGACACGCTGATCCAGGAAACCCGATGTTTAGGGCAGCCCCGTGACGGGAATGTTGGTTCCTAGGATTGCCTGCGCGGTTTCCCAAGACTCTTGGCGATCACCAGCGCCAGAAGACCCGCCAAACCCCAGCCAACTCCGGTAACCAGCGCATAACCTCCAGAAGCGGGCATATTCAGGTGCGGAGCGATTGCCAAATAGGCGATGGTGACGCGGGCAAACCGCACACCTTGGACGGCGGTAAAGGCGGTGCCTTCGTAGGTCTGGCCGTCCGGCACCGTGAAGCGATACCGCACGCTGTAAGCGCCGCGAGTCGAGACGCCTCCCTCCTGAAAAACGATTACCCCTTTGGCTCTGGATCCGGCAACCAGCAGTAGCGGTTTAGAAAGGGCTAGGACCACCAGCCCCAGACCCAGGACCACGAGCATCTTGGAAACCCATCCATCCAAGGCTCGGGACTCTCGTGGTTTCATTGTCGACTCTTGGATTACCTATTTCGCGTAGGAAATTTGCTGGTGGAGACCCCGCCCGGCAGTGTCCTTGCTGATATCCAAATCAACGCTTCCTGATACCACGACCTTTCGCTCGACCTGAGGCACATAGCCTTGTTTCCAGCAGATCACCGTATAGGTTCCTGGAGGCAAGGAGAGCGAAAACGATCCGTTGCCTTCGCTCAGATCCTTGGCAAGCACTCGACCTTTGACTAGGTCGGTGCCCGTGGAACCGATTTCAAGATGCAGATCGGTACCGATGATCACCGTAGCGCCACCCAACGGACGAGTCTGGGGAAGATGGCCCACCGAACCACCAATCTGATGGGTGACCTTGCCGTTGAGCTTGGCCTGCGCGGCGGCAGGCAATCCCACAAGGCAGACGGTTGCGAAGAAGAAAGCTTTGGCTGAAAGGCGCATGGCCAACTCCTTTTTGATGGAATGCCACCAAGATATACCGGACACAACCTGGTCGATCAAGCGGTGTCGGATTCCTTACACCTTCTCAACCGAAATACGCACCTGGCCTTGGATAGGATCGACCAGCACTTCCCCAAGCCGTTGGCGATTCAGCTCATAGATGTGATCGTCGGAAGTCCGAACCGATTCGCCCAATGGGTCGAACACGTGGTTGCCGGCCCCCGCGAAGACTTCTTCCGGACTTTCCGAAGCGGCGATGCAGCAACCGGCCGTGAACACGCCATTCTCGATGGCCCGGGCCTGGAGGAGGGTTTTCCAAATGTGGTCCCGTCGCCAGGGCCACCAGGCCGACACAACCAACAAAT
>JAIFMW010000219.1 GCA_020048105.1 Deltaproteobacteria bacterium
ATTGCCCATTCCGGGGACTCGAGTCATATCCGCCTGCGCCGTCGCGGGTTCGAGTCCCAGACGTCCCAGATCAAAATAGCCCCGCGATGCGGGTTGGGCTGGAAGGAAAAAAGCGAGGCCGGTTATTGGTCCCGCTACGACAGCCCACTGGGCTGTCTTCGTGGGACATTCGCGGGTTCGAGTCCCGGCGTCCCAGATCAAAAAAGCCCCGCGTCGCGGGGCCTTTTTGATCTGGGGCGGCTGACGGGACTCGAACCCGCGACAACTGGAATCACAATCCAGTGCTCTAACCAACTGAACTACAGCCGCCGTTGGAGCCATTCAGTTTACTCAAGAATGGGTGGAAAGGCTAGCGGTGAAACCTTTGGGATGCTGGCATCATGTTGGGTCTGATCCGAGGTTCGGATCTTTGCATAAGAGGTTGTCGAATGAATCGCATCGTTAAACAAACACTCGGGCTATCGCTCTTCGCGGCGGGTTGCCTGGCGGCGGGCATGGGGCTCAGTTATCACTGGGTGGCTCAGGCTCAGGAAGAAAAGCCGGTGACGGTCAGTGTTAAGGGGTTGGAATCGCTGCCGCCCATCGCAGAAGTGGCGGAACGACTGAATCCTACGGTGGTCTCCATCAAGAACACCAGTTTCGCCAAGCGCCGCCAAGGCATGCAAAACCCCTTTGGGGGCGAGGATTTCTTCGATTTCTTTTTCGATGGCCGCCGCCCAAACCCTTCTCCCAATCAGCCTCGGGGTCAGGAAGAACAGAGAGTCATGGCGGGGGGAAGTGGCGTTGTCATCAGTTCCAATGGTGAAATTCTGACCAACCACCACGTCATCGAAGGCGTGCAGGGGAGTGAGGCCGAAATCGAGGTCAAGCTTTCCGATGGCCGAACCTTCCCGGCCAAGGTGCTGGGCAAGGATAAGGAACTTGATATCGCCCTCATCCGTATCGAGGCCAATCACCTACCCTTTGCGGCGCTCGGCGATTCGGAAAAATCGAAGGTGGGCGAATGGGTCGTCGCCATCGGTAATCCTCTGGGCCTCGATCACACCGTGACCCAGGGCATCATCAGTGCCAAGGGCCGCAGCGCCCGCGCCTTGGGCGGTCCTTCTGGCCTAGAATCCTTTCTCCAGACCGATGCCGCCATCAACCGAGGCAATTCCGGTGGGCCACTCTTGAACCTCCGCGGCGAAGTCATTGGCATCAACACCGCCATTCGGGCTGATGGCCAGAACATCGGCTTTGCGGTGCCTATCGATATGGTTAAGCGCGTGCTGCGGGATCTGCGCTCGGGCCGCCCCGTCAGCCGTGGTTATCTGGGCATCAGCACCGGTGAGTTGGATAAGACGTACCAGGAGGCCTTGAACGTCAAACAAGGCGTGGTGGTCTCCGACGTCGTGCGCGATCAGGCCGCGGATAAGGGCAAAGTAGCGCGACTGGATGTGATCACCGCCATCGATGGGCAAAAGATCAAAAGCCCCGACGAACTAGTTGCCTTTATCGCCAACAAGCGTTCAGGGGATACCGTCACCCTCACGGTGGTGCGGGATGGCAAGACGATTCAACTTCCCGTCACCCTAGGTGATCGCAAGGATATGCAGAAGGTTGATGGTGAAGGTGGCGAGAACGAAAAGGAGGGGCCCGATTCGAAAGAATCCTCCGCCGAAGGCAAGAAACTTAACCTTGAGAAACTCTACGGCTTTGAAGTTGCGCCCTTGGATGCACCCTCTCGCCATCAATTCACCATCGCCAAGGATCGCAAGGGCGTAGTGATTACCTTTGTTTCCGCCCGCTCCGCTGCCGCAGAAAAACTCGGGGTCGGCAACGTAATCAGCGCTGTAGGCACCAAGAATATCGAGACCCTTCAAGAGTTCTACGCAGAAGTGCGCAAAGTCCAAGGCAAGCCGCTATTGCTTCTGGTGCGCGCCCAGCAAGGGAACCAGCAAGTAACCGTGGCGATTCCGCCCCGCTAGGAGTCAATGTTTTTTGCGATCACCGCCGAGTCTCAGCTCGGCGGTGTATTTTTAGGACAGGATTGCGTTTAGACTGAAAACTCATTCAAGGAATCTGCCATGGGCCAGCGTCTCCTCATAGTCGATAGCGACAGGAGATTTATCCAGGATCACCAGGTCGCGCTAGAAGCGGCCTTCGAGGTCGATTGCCTGTTCAGCGCCGAAGGCGTGATACCGAAATTGGAATCGGGACAGTTCGCCGCCGTGCTGCTCTGTGTCGAAGTATCCGATAACAAAGGCTATGCCTTGTGCTCCGCCATCCGAAGGCATCCCCAGCTTGGCGATATCAAAATCGCGCTGATCAGCGCCAAGGCCACTGAAGAAGAATACAGCCGGCATCAAAGCCTGCGAGGCCGCGCGGATGCCTATCTGCACAAGCCCATGGATTCCATCACCCTGGTCACCCACCTTTCCCCCTTGGTGCCCGTGCGACCCGTCGACCCAGATAATCCCTTGGGAGATCTTTTCGGCGCCGATCTTGGTGAAGAATGGCTGGAAAGCCTCAAGGCCGAAATCGATGTGGAGGATCTTGCGGCACCACCGAATAAAACGGCCGTGCCCGAGCCGCCCACACCGACAGCGATCGCCACTCCGGCTCAGCCCATTCCGCGCGTCGCCGTTGAGATGCCGCTGATTCAGCCGCCTTTGGCCGTTTCAAAAGATGCAGGCAAAATCGAACTGCTCGAGGCCCGCATTCTGGACTTGGAAACGAAACTGAAAATCCAAGGCGAATTCTTATCGACTCGCGAGCAGGAGATCGAACACCTCCAAACGGCCCAAGAACACGCCACCCGGAATCTCGACGAGGCCCTGCGCTGTCGGACCGAGCTTGGAGATCTTGAACAGAAGCTTAGCGATAGCGAAGAAGCCCTGCTCGCCCAGGAGAGCCGCGCCACCCGTGCCGAAACCGAGGCAGCCCACCTGCAAGAAAAGCTGGTGGATATCGAGCGCGCCCAGGAAGAAAACCAGGCTCGGTTGACGGCCATGGAGAGCCAAATCGCCGATCTTTCCGCAACCAAGGCCCAGGCGGAAACGCGCTGCCTTGAATTGGATTCGGCTCTAGAAAATCTTCGCATCGAGACCTCCGCCCAGGCCGAACAGGCTGGAAATTCCCAGGCGCTCAGCGAGCAACTTCAGACTCAGGAAGCCCTGCTTCAGGATCTACAGAATCAACTCCAGGCCTCGAACCAAGCACTTGGGGAACGAGCCCAGGAAAGCGAATCGCTTAAAGTCGATATCGCTGGACTCGAAGGAACCCTCCGCGGTCAGCGGCGGGAACTTGCGGACCAAGCCGGTCGGCTGGGCAGCTTGACCCGAGAGTGCGAGAGCATGTTGAGCAAGGTTGCCGAGGGCGAAACCCGCGTCCGTGAACTTGAGGCCGTCCTTTCCGAGAAGGAAGCATCCTTTCAGTCCGTCCAGCACGATACCTCCGAGCTTCGGGAGCGCGTCGAGAGCCTTGGATCCAGTCTGGCCGAGAAACAAACTCAGCTTGAAACGTATCAAACCGAAGCAAACCAGCTTCGGGAAGAGCTCCGTGGTTTTACCGCAGCAATGGGCGAGAAAGACGCAACCATCGGCGCCTTGGCAGCCGAAAGGGAAGCCCTGGTCGAAGCCAGCCGAGCGGAAGCAGCGCAACTCTCCCAGACCATCGAACAGTTGAACCTCGACCTTTCAGCTAAAGACCAGGAGTTGAGCCAGCTCGGGGCCCTGCAAGAAAGCCAGCGGCAGGAACTGATGGAGACTATCGAGGCGAAAGAAGCCGAACTCAACCAACTCGGCGCCACCCTCAATACCCTGCGGGACCGCATTGCCGAATCCGAACGCGGCCAGCGCGAGGCCCAAGGACACCTGAATGAAAAGACCGCCCGCCTCGAAGCCCTTGGCGAGGCCATTGCCGATCTGGAATCCGGAATTCGCCGCGCCTCCGACCTCACACGACCGGTCTAAAGCCATCCCATGACCGCTCTGATCATTTCGGGCATCCTGCTGTTGTTTTCAGCCTTCTTTGTGCTGGCCGAATTCGCCATCGTGCGCGTGCGAGCCACGCAGTTGGAGTCCATCGCCGACCAAGATCCCCGTGCCCAGTTGGCACTCGAAATCCAGCGGGAACTAAGCCACCACCTATCCAGCGTACTGGTGGGCATCGCCATTTGCACCATCGCCTTCGGCGCCATTGGCGAAGACCTTCTTGCTGGCCCCTTGGCCATTCTGTTTAAGAACCTGCCCTGGCCCTGGATCGTTCACCCACTGGCTTCCGTGCTGGCCCTGCTCTTCATGACCACCATCCACGTGGTTCTCACGGAAATGGTGCCCCGCTCCTTCGCCATCCGAAACGCCTCCATGTGGTCCCTTCGAACGGCCTATCCCTTGATGCTTTGGTCGCGAATCGTCCTGCCCCTCACGTGGGGACTTGGCTTCCTAAGTCGAATTGTGGAACGGGCCCTGGGCCTGCCGACCCAGCCCGATGGCCATTCCGAAGACCTCCTGCCCTCGGAGGACGAATACCGGCAAATGCTCGTGCGGAGTCAGGCCACCGGTGCCCTGGATCTATCTCGAGCCGAGTTGATTGAAAACATTTTCTCGTTTTCCAAACGCACCGTTAAGGAAGTGGCCGTCCCCCGCAACGAGGTCGTATTCTTCGATCTGCGCCGGACCCTTGGCGAGAATCTGGAATTGGCCCGGTCTTCACCCCATACCCGACTGCCCGTGGTGGAAGGCGATTTGGATCATGTGGTGGGCGTTGTCCACCTTAAGGAATTGCTCTGGGCCCTCAACGATCAAGGGCCTGACCTTGACCTCCGCGCCCTGGCTCGACCCGCCTTCTTGGTACCCGAAATGCGGCTGATTCAGGACCTCTTGTTGGATTTTCAGAAACAAAAACAACACTTAGCGCTGGTGGTAAACGAACACGGCGGCATCGATGGCCTAGTCACCCTGGAAGACGTGCTAGAAGAACTCGTCGGCGAGATTCAGGATGAGTTCGACCGCGAAGTCATCAACCTGCGCCGCACCCGCGGGGGCGCGTGGTTGGCCCAAGGCACCGTCACCCTTGAACAATTGGAAGATCACCTGGACCTGCATCTGGAAGCGAAAGCCGACTCCGTCAGCCTAGGTGGGTACTTCCAAGAACAGTTGGGGCGCATTTTGCGCGTGGGGGATGAAATCAAATCCCAAGGTTGGCGCATCCGTGTGCTCGAAATGCGTGGCATGGCTCCTGCGAAATTTCTGCTGCGTCCCTCCAACGGCCATGACACCAACCCTTGATGGCTTCCTGCTCACCGCAGGACTGGGCACCCGCATGGGCCCCCTTTCTCAAGTGCTGCCCAAACC
>JAIFMW010000060.1 GCA_020048105.1 Deltaproteobacteria bacterium
ATGCCTTGATCCACGGGCTTGATGTATTCCTTGGGCACCACACCGCCAACGATACCGTTGACGAATTCGTAACCCTTGCCAGATTCGTTGGGCTCCAAGGTAATCCTGACGTGACCATACTGACCACGCCCGCCGGACTGGCGAACAAACTTGCCTTCGGCATCCACCTTCTTTCGAATGGTTTCACGGTAGGCCACCTGGGGTTTACCCACGTTGGCATCCACCTTAAACTCGCGCATCATTCGATCCACGATGATCTCAAGGTGCAGCTCACCCATCCCAGCGATGATCGTCTGGCCGGTTTCAACGTCCGTGCGAACCTTGAAAGTAGGATCTTCCTGGGCCAATTTCTGCAGGGCGATGCCCATTTTCTCTTGATCAACTTTGGTCTTGGGCTCGATGGCAACCTGAATCACGGGATCTGGAAAATCCATCGATTCCAAAATGATCGCCTGGTTTTCATCGCAGATGGTTTCGCCGGTAAAGACATCCTTGAAACCGACCGCAGCACCGATGTCGCCGGTGCGGACTTCCGTAATGTCCTCACGCTTGTTGGCGTGCATTTGAAGAAGGCGACCAATTCGATCTCGACGCCCCTTCGCAGAGTTATACACAGGGGAACCCGAAGCCAAAACGCCGGAGTAAACACGGATGAACGCCAGGCTTCCAACGAAGGGATCCGCCATGATCTTGAAAATGAGGGCGCTAAAAGGCTCGCTATCGCTGGCTTTCCGCTCGGAAGCATTGCCATCGAGATCGTGACCCTGAATGGGAGGAATATCCTGAGGGCTAGGCATGTAGCTGACGACAGCATCAAGCAGTGGCTGAACGCCCTTGTTCTTGAAAGCAGAACCACAAGTCATGGGCGTAAACAGAAGATCCAAGCAACCCTTACGAATCCCCGCGCGAAGCTCATCTTCCGTGAGCTGCTCGCCGCCGAGGTATTTTTCCATCAGATGCTCATCCGTTTCGGCGACCATCTCAACCATGTTCTCGCGCCACTTCTCGGCCTCGGCCTGAAGCTCGGCAGGAATCTCGCCGTAGATGACGTTGAAGCCCTTGTCGCCTTCATCGAAGGTCAATCCCTGCATGGTCACAAGGTCGACAATTCCCTTGAAGTGATCTTCGGCACCGATAGGGATATGGATCGGCATCGGCTTAGCCGCCAAACGAGTCTTCATCATTTCGACGACCCGGTAGAAGTCCGCACCCGTACGATCCATCTTGTTCACAAATGCCAAACGCGGCACTTTGTACTTATTGGCTTGACGCCAGACCGTTTCAGATTGGGGCTGCACGCCACCAACGGCACAAAAAACAGCCACTGCACCATCCAGCACGCGCAGGGAACGTTCAACCTCGGCCGTGAAATCCACGTGGCCAGGGGTGTCGATAATGTTGATGCGATGTTCAATGCCAGTCATCAGGCCGGTCTGGGGAATCCAGGCAGCCGTGATCGCCGCGGAGGTGATTGTAATACCACGCTCCTGCTCTTGAACCATCCAGTCGGTGGTAGCGGCACCGTCGTGGACTTCGCCAATTTTGTGAATTTTTCCAGTGTAGTAGAGAATGCGCTCCGTAGTCGTCGTCTTACCGGCATCGATGTGAGCCATGATGCCGATATTGCGGTAGCGCTCGAGAGGGGTCGTGCGGGCCACGGGGGCCTCCTAGCGTGTCAGAGATCCAAGGAAAGGGGCGGAAAGACAAAAGACGGGGCCGACCCGATGATCGGCCCCGTTTTTGAACGGTACGCGATTACCAGCGGAAATGAGCAAAAGCCTTGTTGGCTTCGGCCATTTTGTGGACATCGTCCTTCTTCTTCATGGCAGCGCCACGGAAGTTCATGGCATCCAGAATTTCGCCGGCCAACTTGTCGCGCATGGTGCGCTCGCCACGCGAGGCCGAATAGGTCTTCAACCAACGCATCGCCAGGGACTGGCGGCGGCTCTGGGGAACCTCGACCGGCACCTGGTAGGTGGCGCCACCAACTCGGCGAGATTTAACCTCGACGGCAGGCTTGATGTTGGAAATGGCCTTATCAAAGGCGTCCAACGCCAGTTCGCCCGACTTCTTGGCGACGATTTCCAGTGCACCGTAAAGGATGCGCTCAGCTGTGGCCTTCTTGCCGCGCTCCATGAGCACATTGACAAACTTGGTGATGGTGATGCTGTTATAGACGGGATCCGGAAGGATCTCGCGTTTAGCGGGAGTGCTGCGACGGGACATTGGCTGCCTCCCTTACTTCTTGACGGCAGCGGCTTTGGGCCGTTTTGCGCCGTACTTGGAACGAGACTGATTGCGGTTGGCAACGCCGGTTGTATCGAGCGTTCCGCGGACCACGTGATAGCGCACACCAGGCAGATCCTTGACGCGACCGCCGCGGATCAAAACGATGCTGTGCTCCTGCAGATTGTGGCCAACACCCGGAATGTAGGTGGTGCACTCGATACCATTCGTGAGACGAACACGGGCAACCTTGCGAAGCGCAGAGTTCGGCTTCTTGGGCGTGGTCGTAAAAACGCGGGTGCAGACACCACGCTTCTGAGGACAAGCGTTAAGCGCAGGGCTCTTCGTCTTGTTTTTGTAAGAAGTCCGCCCTTGGCGGATCAGCTGGTTAATGGTTGGCACTCCAACCTCCTTGCATGGACGCTCAGAACACCTGGCGTCGGGGCCCGAGAGGTCGAACACCGCATGGCGGCGACATCGGACAGAGACAAAACACACAACCCACCGGGGTCGGGAACCTTAGATGTTACCTAAAAGGCCAAGGAAGTCAAAGGAATTTGAGCCGGAACACCCTAGTGACAAGCGCACCCGCCACAGCACCCACTACCACCTTCACTCGGCTTGGAGGGAATCGCCTCCGGGGTCTTATCCGAAACTTTGCCCCCCTGCCCATACCCACTTGCAAACCAACCACTTCCCGACAGGGCGAAGGAGGTCAATGAAATTTGTCGATGCATCCCCAGGGCGGCGCGGCACTTTGGGCAATCGTGACTCTCGCTGGCCGAAAGGCCTTCGAGCTTTTCCTCCGATTCCCCGCAGGCCTCACAATGGTATTCATAGAGCGGCATAGCATCCTCTTGATCAAAACGAGTCGTCACCGTAAACCGAAAAGTTTACCTCAGAGGTTGGATGCTCGCACTTGATCGTTTCTTCCCTGTGGCTCGATCATTACTTTTTTGCAGGCACTTTCCCCTTTTCTGACTCCCGCATTTTCGCGAGCTTACCGTCGTAACGCTCACGTTCCCCGGGCACCGCCCATTTCTTTGCCTCTTCAAGATCCTTGACAGCCAAATCTGTTTTGCCGAGCAGAATATTTGCCCGTGCCTTAGTCAGGAAAAACTCAGACTCGTACGGAAGCAGCTTGATGGCCTTGCGGATTAGCGTCAACGCGCTATCGGCATTGCCTTCTCCAAGGGCTTCCTCGGCAAGAAAAGCATTGAAATAGGGATCCTTCTTTCGCACATCGAGTTCCAGAGCCCGATAGCGAATAGCCTCTTCGAATCGTCCCTGCTCTCGCATCATTGCTTGCATATTGCCAATTGCAGAACTATCTCTGGGGTCGCAGCGAAGCGCCTTACGGAAGGCAATCTCCGCCTCCTCAGATTTTCCGTGTGACTTCAGGACCACTCCATAGATATTCCACCCAACGCTAAGAGT
Source organism: Deltaproteobacteria bacterium (assembly GCA_020048105.1). GTDB lineage: Bacteria > Acidobacteriota > Holophagae > Holophagales > Holophagaceae > JAYREN01. The sequence continues at coordinate 3,664 of JAIFMW010000060.1, forward strand.
GGAATCCATCTCAACCGAAGCCTTGGCTGTATACAGAGCCTCCTCTGTTTGCCCCTTATCCAATTCTTCGACGGCTCGATTTGCGTAAAACAACGCTCGAACTCTCGAGTCGCCAAGCACCGCGACTCGATATACCCCGACACGCTTACGCAATTGTGGCAAAAAATCCGCGACAACGTCTTCCAATGGGGGAATCTCGACCAGGGCGACAATATGGCGCTCCATGCGAACAACATTTCCCACGCGCCGCCAGCGGTTAGTGTTGAGTGCCTCGGCAAAGCGAGCCTGTATATTTACCGAATCGCAGGCAGCGACATAAAAAGCCGTCAAGGAAAGGCAGTTGGCCTTCCGGTCCCGCCAGACTTCAGCCACCGTGCGTGTGTAGGCATTATCGTACGTCATCCCCAATCCTCCCTCGGCCTGAGAACGGAAGACTGCCTCCAGCAGTGCCTGCAGTTTGGCCCGAGTCGAATTCTGATTTCCCGTGGCATGCCGCGCAAATTGCCTTATCTCGTTTGTGGCAGCTAACGGATCCTCCTTTGCGTTGAGCATCATGACGCAAAGAACGGGAACAATTAGCGCATGGAATCGCATCTTCACCTCACTCCCCAAGATTACGTGGTCCCGAAAATTCCACCATTCTTCGTATACGTCAGGATGCGGCGAAGGGGTAGACTGCATTTTCTTTGGAGCAGAACATGACCACCGCCATCGTTTGCGCATATTCACCCGTGGGGCGTGATGCCCTGGAGGGCTTGCTCGAAGCCGGAATCAAGGTTCTAGCACTCTACACCTACCCGCAATCTTCAGACGAAGAATGGTTCGAGCCCCCTGCAACCTTCGCAAAGAGTCACGGTATACCAATTCGAATGGAAGCCGATTTCAATTCCGATCAAGTTTTCACGGCAATTCGAACCGCAAAGCCCGATCTTTTGCTTAGTTTCTATTTTCGAGAAATGATCAAGGCACGTGTCCTAGAAATTCCTCGCCTGGGAGCATTCAACCTTCACGGGTCTCTTCTGCCTCTTTACCGGGGCCGCGCGCCTATCAACTGGGCTCTGGTAAAGGGAGAAACCGAGACGGGCATAACCCTCCACGCCATGACTTCGAAACCCGATGACGGGGATATTCTGGCCCAAGCGCGTATTCCAATCGAGTGGGACGAAACGGCCTTAAGCCTAACCATGAAAGCCGCCAGCGCAGGTCGCAGATTGGTGAGGGAGACCTTACCCGGAATCGTGGCAGGCACCAACTCGCGCATTTCTCAGCGGGACCTGGGTCCCTCCACCTATTTTGGCGGAAGGAAGCCATCTGATAGTCGCCTCCGTTTCGAAATGACGGCAGGAGAAGCATTCAATCAGATTCGCGCTGTGGCTGATCCCTGGCCAAACGCCTTCCTACAAACCGAGGCAGGAAAAGTCCATGTCGTTTGGGCCCTTCCCTCTCAAGAAACCTGCCCCCAAGGAAGTTTCGCGCTCACTAAGACCGGAATAATCCTGGGCTTCTCAGATGGCACCTTGCGATTAACCGAGCTCAGGATAAACAGCATTCGAAGCACCCGCCCAACCGAGCAAGCGGAATGGCTTCGTGCCCTGGACATACCCGAAACCCAGCCCTAAAATGGCCTTCCATCCCAA
>JAIFMW010000119.1 GCA_020048105.1 Deltaproteobacteria bacterium
CGAAATGGGCGAAGCAGGCATTGGCCACGGTACGAATTTCGGTTTCCGAAAGTGCCAGATCCGAATTCCGCAGATTCTCGCGCAGCACCCGCCGATGCCGAGAATCCACCCGATGAAACGCCCGTCCCATGCCCCGGCCCACCGCCAGGGCCACCCGCCAGGGCAGCAAACGAATCAGCGCCTCGGCGCTGCGAAACAGGGCAAATTCAAGGCGATGATGCAGAGTGGGTTTGAGCGATTTGGCCATACAAGCATTCCAAACAATGGGCTACGCGAATTCCGAGTATCGCATAGGCCTGCCATCATCAAGGTAGCCCCCCTTGGAGTTGCCCATGCGCTTTGCCATCGCCTTGCTCGGACTTCCTCTTCTGGCCACACCGCCCACCTTTACGGTGCAAGATGCCATCCAGGCCGAATGGAAACGCCAACCGCCCAGTTTCAGCGAGCTGCAGAAAAGCCAGCTCTCTGCCTCGGATCGCACCCGGCTGGAACTGACCCTGAAACGCATAGGCGCTCCCAATGCTCCGGCCCTGCTGCCCCCCGAGCTGGACAAACCCACCGCCGAGCTCTGGGAAGCCAAGGCCATCGCCGCCAAGACCCCCCAGGAACGCTTCACCGCGCTGTTTTTTTTGAACCGCTTCAAAAGCGCCAAGGCACTTTTGAGTCTGGAAGGATTGAAGGAAAGCGACGCCATTACCTGGCCGAAGCACTTGCATTTGGAAGCGCCGATTGCCACGGCTCGGTTGAATGGAGGCGAGGTCAAGCCGGAGCTTCAAAGCTTTTTGGATGGGCTTGAGAAGGTGGGGAAGGTGAATCCTGTGCGGGCCCAGACCGCGATGCTCCGACTGAGCATTGGTGGAAAGAAGGCAGGAGAAGCCAAGAATCCTGAAAACCTCTTTGAACTGGACGCTTGGCTGCAATTGCCTTGGGCACAGCGGAAGGAAGCTCATCGAGCCGAACTCTCACGAATATTGGAGGCCGCTGGCAATTCCAAAACGCCCCTGAGCGGCCCCCAGAATCCCATGGTCGGCCAGCTCCAGCGCTTGATCGAAGGCCTGCCGGAAGATCCTGAGGGTGATTGGGTGCCCAAAATGCTGCGGCTCGCAAACCGCGAGGATGCACCACCGATGCTCATCCAGTCGGTGCTCAGCGGGTTGTCAAAACAGCCAAAAAACCCAGCGTTCACCTCCCTTCCCGTCCGCGGTGGGGCCTTTGCGGGAATGGAACTTGCCATGCTGCGACGGCAGATGGGCGAACCGAGCGCGGAGATCCTGCGCAGGGCGTTTCTCCAGGGTGTGGACCCCTTGGCTCGCGCCGCCGCCATCGAGGACCTACCCGAAACCCCGGCCGACCTCGATGCGCTGATCCACCGGCTGTGGAAGACCGAGGAATACGACGGCGTGCAGGTCCTGCATCAATCTCTCGAAAAATGGAAGCTGCCCGAAGAGCGTCGCAAGGCCATCCTGCTTCGGTTTCTCGAGCATCCCTGCTGGACAGCACGACTGGATGCCTGGACGGCGCTTACCAAACTCGATGTAAAAACACCCTGGCCCGCGGTGCCTAGCCCCACGCCCATCGATGAAGCCATTCTTCGAGAAGCCACTCACCTGGCCAAGGTGGGCAAACCCGTGCGTCTGCGCCTGACCTTTGCGGGCAAGCGTCAGATCGTGCTGAAACTCGATGCCCTCAACGCTCCCATGAACGTGGCGAACCTAGTCATCCTAGCCCGCAAAGGCTACTTCAACGGCCGCTTGGTACCGCGCGTGGTACCCGATTTCGTGGTGCAGATGGGTTCGCCCTGCGACACCATGGACGGCGGCCCCGGCTACACGGTGCGCTGCGAGAATAGCCTTACCTGGTACGGCCCCGGCAGCGTGGGCATGGCGCTCAGCGGCAAGGACACGGGTGGCAGCCAGTTCTTCATCACCACCAACGCCACGCCCCATCTCACGGGGAAATACACTCGCCTGGGCGAAGTGGAAGACCTGAATAAGGCCTTGAAGATCCTGGACGACCTGGAACTCGGGGCCAAGCTGGAACGCGCGGAGGTGCTCGTGCCTGGGATGAAGCGGTGAATCCATGATTCCACAGCCTCACGCATCACGTTCCCGCAGCGTCCTGGCCCTGCTCGCAACAGCGCTTCTGCTGTTCATGGCCTGCGGTGGCGACAGCCCTGCGGTTGCCACTCAGTCAACGCCCTCCACTCTTGAGATCGAGGCGGCCCTGCGCGCCACCCCCGGCGTATCGGGTGTCATCGAAGTGACCAGCACCATCGCCGGAACGCGGTTCTTCCGCTTTCAGTTGGCTCAACCGGTGGATCACACCGTGAGCGGTGGCCCCACCTTTCCCCAAACCATCACCCTGCTCTACCGCTCGCGCACCGCGCCGGTGGTGCTGGCCACCACGGGCTACAACATTTCCACGAGCCCCGGCCCAGAGGGAGAGCCCACCCGCATCCTCGCCGCCAACCGAATCATGATGGAGCACCGCTTCTTCAAGACCTCCACGCCCTCACCGGTGGATTGGTCCAAGCTTTCCATTCGCCAAGCCGCCGATGACGAACACCGCGTCGTCACCACCCTAAAGCCCCTCTTTTCCGGCAAGTGGCTGAATACCGGCGGCAGCAAGGGCGGCATGACGGCCCTCTTCCATCGCCGCTTTTATCCCGAGGATGTGGACGCGACGCTGGCTTACGTGGCGCCCATCAATCTGGCCAACGGAGATCCTCGCTACCCGCCCTTCATCGATGGGCGCGGCACAACTGCCGCGCGGCTGGCTATCGAAGCGTGGCAGCAAGCGATTTTCAATAAGCGTGCCGAAGTCCGGGCGCTGCTCCAGGCCGATGCCACCGCCAGCGGCGATACTTTCAACCTGATCGGCCTCGACAAAACACTGGAATTCGCGGTGCTGGAATCACCCTTCCTGCTTTGGCAGTACGGCACCGCCACCCTGGCCGCTCAGGTGCCCGCGGCCAATGCCAGTGCCCAGACGCTGTATGCCTACCTCAACCAAGTTCATAGTGGCGTGGTGTCAGCCTGGTCCGATAGCACCCTGACCTTTTACCAGGCCTACTACCAGCAATGCGCCAACCAGCTTGGCTACCCCGCCAACAAAGAGAGTCACCTCACGGGCCTCGCCTATCCGGGCCAGGATCTCCCCAATCTCTACCCGCCCCAGAACGCATCCAAAACCTATGATGGCGGCGCATCCATGCAGGATATTCAGTCCTGGGTAAGCGGGGCGGCGCAACGGGTGATTCTCGTGTACGGTGAAAACGATCCCTGGACCGCCGGTGCCCTGGAAGTCAACGGGACTGCCCAGCTCCGAGGTGTCTGGAAGTTCATCGCCCCCAGCGGCAACCATGGCGCCAGTCTTGCGGGCCTTTCGGCCACCGATAACGCTCAGGCCTACGCCCTGCTCGGTCAATGGCTAGGAACACCCGTTATGCCTGCGGCCGCGCAACCCATAGCCCAAAACCAGAAGGGTGAAGGAACTCCGGATCTGCTGGAAACCTTCGTCGTGCGCCGAGGCCATCACTAATGGAAACCGATCCCTGGACCAAGCGGCCATGACGCTGCTCCAAGCTTCCCCCTGGATTCCCCCGGCCACGCCTTCACTGGAGCGGCTGGCTTGGGAAGCCGCCGATGCGGCGGGGTTTGCCACGCTCAAGGCTTGGCCCCAGGTGCATATGGCCGGGGTAGCCTTTGGCGGCTTACCGGCCTTCCTCTGCTGGCAGGTCTTCGATGGGACCAATCATCTGGTGCTGCTGCAGGTGCGGGAAATCGGGGCCTTGCTGCGGCAATCGAGCCTGGAGGTGCTGCCGGAGGATTGGCTCAACACTCTGGATCTGGAGTCTCTGGCCCGGCCCTTGGCCATCCATCCGGATTTTCCGGCAGGCGTTTCGGTGCATGTGGTCCAGTTGCTCGGGCCTGGCCACCTCCAGGTGCGTGACTTCCCTCAACCCGCGCCTGGGGCCGTACTCCACGTGGTAGAACGCCTGACGGGAATCACAGATTGGACCTTCCGTTAGGGTCTGCAAGGCACTGAAGACCTTCCAGGGATAAAATGGTCCCATGCACGATCATGACCATTCCCCTGACCACGCTTGCTGCGGCCCTCGCGCCACGGGCCACTTGGCCTGTCCGCGCTGCGGTTCGGTAGGAAAACCCGTGCCCCACGCGACGGTGGCCCGCTTCGTCAGTGCCGAAGCCTTGGCAGCCTTGGGCTCAGGCGAACCTCGCTTCTGCCCCCATCCCGCCTGCGCCGTGGCCTATTACGCACCCCTGGGTGCCGCCATTCTAAAGGAACAGCTTTCGGTGCGAGTCGGCTTCAAGGAAACCGAAGGCCCCCGGCCCATCTGCCACTGCTTTGGCCATTCCATGGAAAGCCTGGCGGAGGAATGGACCACCAAGGGCTCGATTTCAGCCGTGATCGATGTGATGGCCAAGGTGCGCGCGGGCGAATGTCACTGTGAAGAGCTGAATCCCCAAGGCATCTGCTGCCTCACCGAATTGCGCCGGGCGGTGCTATCGCTCCAGGAACTGCCGCCCATGCCCGAGCCCGAGCCGCAAGATGCCTGCGGATCCTGTTCGGATACCTCCGGCTGTGCCTCGTGCGGCTGATTGCCCCAAAGGAATTGAAGGCCCACCTGCTGGACGCTTTGGGCGCCACCCGGGTGGTTTTGGTGGAAGCCTTCCACGGCTTTCGCCGCAATGATGATCTGCGTCAGGCTTCTTCCTTAGCCTTTGCGACCATGCTGGCGCTAATCCCAGCGCTGCTGCTGTTGGCGGCCATCCTGGGGGCAAGCATCGGCTCTTCGCGGGTGGCCATGCAACGAGTTTCCGAATTCGTGGGCGATGTGATCCCGAAATTTGGCGATGTCGTTCTGAAGGAAGTGAGCCCCCTGGCTAGCCATAAAAAGAGCGCCGGGCTCTTGAATTTTCTCGTCTTGTTCTGGGCGATCACGCCCCTGGTGACCAGCACGCGCAGCATCATCAATCAAATTTTTCGAGTGACCCCCAAGCGGGCCTTTTGGATCACCAAGACCTTCGATTTCTTGACGGCCATGGCCTTCATCACAGGCATCGCCGCCGTGGCGGGAATGGGGATTGCGCTGCGCTACCTAAAGACCCTGCCCATTGATCTCACACCGCCCGTGGGGCTGAAGTTCATGTTGCCCTTCGCCCTGACCACCAGCCTGGCGCTGTTGATGTATGCCGTCTATTCCCCCCGAACCAAGACCGTGCACCTATTGGCAGGCGCCATCGCGACCACCACGCTCTGGTTTCTGCTG
>JAIFMW010000156.1 GCA_020048105.1 Deltaproteobacteria bacterium
AAGGGCGTCCAGCGCGCCTGGATGGATCCCTCGGTGAAGCCTTGCGAGGACTTTTTCCAGTTTGCCAATGGCACCTGGCTGAAGACCTCGTCGATTCCCGATGACAGGTCTCTGTGGGGCGCTCCGTTAGAGCTGGAAGCCCGCAATCAGCAGATCCTGAAAGCCATCCTAGAGGAGGCCTCCAGCCGGAGGGATTGGCCCAAGGGCTCCTTGCAGCAGAAGGTAGGGGACTTTTTTGCCAGCGGCATGGACGCCAGCGGAGAAGGTCTCAAGCCCTTGGCTTCCCGATTCGCGCGCATCAAGGCCCTGGCTTCGGTGAAGGAGCTGCCCTCGGTGCTGGCATCCCTGCACCGGGAGGGCAGCGCCCCTGGCTTCGGCTTCGGGGTGGACGTGGACGACAAGCAAAGCACGCGCTATCTCCCCCTGCTCGTCCAGGCCGGCCTGAGTCTGCGGGACCGAGACGGTTACCTGCGGGAGGATGAACGCTCGAAGGCCCTGCGGAGCCGGTTCGAGGCCCATGTGGCCAGGATGTTTTTGCTCCAGGGGGATTCCGAGGCCCAGGCCAAGACCCACGCCATGACCGTGCTAGCGATGGAGACCCGCCTCGCCAAGGCCTCCATGAACGCCCTGGAACTCCGGGATCCCAACGCCGTCTACCACCTAAAAACCCGGGCCCAGCTCGCCCAGGAAGCGCCTGGCTTTGCCTGGGAGACCTACTTCAAGGCCATGGGCCTGAGTTCCCGCCAGGGAACCCTCCTGGTGCGCCAACCGGCCTTTATCAAAGAGTTCGCTGCCATGGCGACCACCCTGCCCGTGGCTTCCTGGCGCCCCTACCTTCGCTGGCATCTGCTCCAGGCCAATGCCAGTGTGGTCGACGGGGCCTTCGGGGACGAATCCTTCACCTTTCGGGGCGCGTTCCTGCAGGGGATGAAACAGCAGCGACCCCGCTGGAAGCGCGTGGCCGATACAACGGAACAGGTCCTCGGGGATGCGGTGGGTCAGCTGTTTGTGGCCAAGGCCTTCTCCCCGGAAGCCAAGCGAAAGGCCTTGGCCCTCGTGGAAAACCTGCGCGAAACCCTCAAGGAGCAGATCCAGGGCAAGGATTGGATGAGCGCCACGACCAAAGCCAAGGCCTTGGAAAAGCTGGCTGCGATGCGATTCAAGATCGGCTACCCGGAGCGTTGGGGGGACCTCTCCAAACTCGAAATTTCGCGCCAGCCATTCGTGCTCAACATGCTGGCCGCTGCGCGGTTCCAGCACCAGTTCGCCATGGAACGGCTGGATCAACCTGTGGACCGCCAGGAGTGGGGGGTGCCTCCTTCGGGAATGATGGCCCACTACTCTCCCCAGCTCAACGAGATCTGCTTTCCCGCGGGCATCCTCCAGCCCCCGGTGTTCGACCCTGCGGGGGACGATGCCATCAACTATGGCGCCATCGGTATGATCATCGGCCACGAGCTGACCCATGGCTTCGACGACCAGGGCCGAAAATTCGACAAGGAGGGCAACCTGAAAGACTGGTGGACCCCCGAGGACGTATCGACCTTCGAGGCCCGAACCCGCCCGCTAGTGGCGCAGTACGCCTCGTACCGACCCTTGCCGGATGTGGCCATTAACGGCGAACTCACCTTGGGAGAAAACATCTCGGACCTAGGGGGCCTTAAGCTCGCCTTCGAGGCCTTCAAGAAGACCCTCAGGGGTAAGCCGCACACCCCAGGCGTGGACGGCTTCACCCCCGAGCAGCGCTTCTTTCTGGCCTTTGCCCAGGGCTACATGCGGCGCCAACTGCGCCCCGAATACCTGCGCCGCCTACTGAAGTCCGGCCCTCACTCCCCACCCCAATTTCGCATCAACGGTCCCTTGTCCAATCTGCCTGAATTCCAGGAAGCCTTCGAATGCGAGCCGGGCAGCCCCATGGTCCAGCCTTCTGAACGGCGGTGTTCTATCTGGTGAGCCCCTGGGAGCACAGAGAAGGGAGTGCGCGAAAACGATCGCTGCCGACTAATGAAATCCCAAGTCATCGACGTAGGCTCCAAAAAGGGAGACTCCAATGAAGCCATTTTTGCAGCTTGTGTTCGCAGGTTTTCTGGCCATTTCGCCGTGCTTGGGCAATGAGCGGGAACGCACGCTCAGCCTGCCTTCGCCCCAGGGGGGGAATCTAGCCATCCAGGCCGGGGCCGGTTTTCTGAAGGTCGAAGGGCGCGAGGGTCAGACCACCATCGAGGTCCGCGCCAAGATCGTACTCCAGGGGCTGTTCACCGAGGATCTGGAAACTTTTATCAAGGACAAGGTGGTACTCACCCTGGAGAAAACGGCCAAGGGCGCCACGTTGAAGGCCGAGGTCAAGGAGCGTCGCTGGTTCAGCTTTACGCGCGGGGCGCAGATCGATCTCACGGTATCCGTGCCCACGGCCACGAATCTATCGATCGAGGATGGCTCGGGCTCTCTGGAAGTGCGCACCATCCTGGGCGAGGTGGCAATCTCAGATGGCTCGGGTGACATGGTGGTGGAAAATATCCAGGGCAACCTAACCGTCGATGACGGCTCTGGCAGCATCGAGGTTCGAAATATCTCTGGCGATGTAAAAGTGGACGATGGCTCGGGTTCCATGACCCTGCTGCGCATCGGCGGCTCCGTGACCGTAGACGATGGATCCGGCTCGATCCTCATCGATGACGTGGCCAAGGATGTCCACCTCAAGAGCACCGGCAGCGGCGCGCTGACTGTTAAGAATGTGAAAGGCCGTGTCCACCGAAACGACTGACAAAGAAGATAGGGCCATCCTCCGGGATAGGATCGACCAGCCTCTTCCCGACAACATTCAAAGCACCGCCAGACCTCGGGTGGAGTGTGCCGAAGGCCTTACAGCCTCCAAGGAAACGTATTAGCCCCGCTGACTTTTTCCGAGTTTGATTCAAACTTGGGGATAAATATCCGCGAGGAATGCGATGCGCCCAATCCTCATCATCCCCGGCTATGGCAATTCCGGGCCCGGCCACTGGCAGAGCCTTTGGGAATCAAACATGCGGTTTGCCCGCAGGGTACAAATGCCCAACTGGGACTTTCCCCACCTCGCAGAGTGGGTCGAAGCCCTGGATATCGCCATCCGGGAAGCCAGCCAGACGGCTCCTCCCGTGTTGGTGGCTCACTCCTTGGGCTGCATTGCTCTGGCCCACTGGGGCCAGCGGTACCAGCGGCCCGTTCACAGCGCCCTGCTGGTTGCCCCCACCGATGTGGAACGCCCCGATACCTTGGAGGTGCTGAAGGAGTTCGCTCCGATCCCCTGCTTCGGCCTGCCCTTTCTCAGCCGAGTGGTGGCCTCCAGTGACGATCCCTTCGTATCCATCGAGCGAGCCAAAGAATTCGCCGATGCCTGGAATAGTCACTTCACCAACCTCGGCCCTCGCGGCCACATCAACACCGCCTCGGGCTTTGGCGAATGGCCCCGCGGGGAAGCCTTCCTACAGGAATTGATCACCGGGTAGCGAAGAACTGGTGGCAACGTTTTCGTTAAAGCCCAAACCGTCGTTTCACGCTAGGTGTTGCAGCACGACTAACTTCCAGCTCAAGCCCTTCGCCAATGCGCACTTGCACCCGTTCCCCGGAAAGCGGTTGCAGGCCGATGACCGACTGAGGGCGCAGCAGAATATGGCGCTGAATTCTAAGAAATTCAGTCTGGGGAAAGGCCGTTTCCACTTCGGATAAACGCCGCCACAGGGTGCGGTAGCGGGTGCCCTGCACCCAGGCCCACACGATATCCTCGCTGGTTTCAAAGTGGCTGGTGCGGCGCAGATCCAACAACAGGAAGCCTTCACCAGCCTTGGCGGCATAGCGGGTTTCCATGGGAGCTGGGCTGCCACCGGTGGACGACGGAGCGGTTTCACCCTGCCGAAGGCGCCGCAGCGTTTGCTGAAGACGCTCGCGGGTAACGGGTTTAAGCAGGTAATCCAGAGCCTCGCTTTCAAAGGCTTGCAAGGCATGATCCGAGTAGGCCGTGACAAAGACCAGGGGCGGCAGCGGGTGCTTGCCTTTCACTTCCGCAATGACCTCGAACGCCGAGGCCCCCGGCATATGAATATCGAGAAAGAGCGCATCCACGCTGGGAGCGGTGCGCAGCCATTCCAACAGCGAAGGGCCATCGGGAAGTTCCGCAAGAAGCTCGCACCCGGCTTCCTTCAACATGCCGCAGAGACGTTCGCGAGCCAAGGGTTCATCCTCGGCCACGGCCACGCGTAATGGCGTTTCATGCGTCATGACAACTCCTGGAACACGGGGAAGGAAACTTTTGCCATCGTGCGGGACGACTCGGAATAAAGACGAAACCCGGCATCACGGGGGTAGAACAAACGAAGCCTTGATTCGAGATTATCGAGCCCCAACCCGCCTGCTTTGCGCGAAAGGAGCGGGCATCCCGTATTCTCCACGCAGAGCGTCACCCACCCCTGGGCGAGATGGCCGAGGATGCGCAGTTCGCCTCCCTCGGGCGCAGGTGCCAGGCCGTGCTTGATGGAATTTTCCACCAACGGTTGCAGCAGAAAAGGCGGCGCCATCACCCCATCCAAGCTGGCATCCCACTCCCAGATCACCGTGAGGCGCGGGCCAAACCGCAAGCCTTCCACCGCGAGATAGGATTCCAACAGTGCACGTTCATCGCCGAGAGGCGCCACGGGACGATGCCCGTGAGCCATCAGGCGCCGAAAAAGCGAGGTGAGGTTTTCGGCGGCCTGTTCAGCAAGCACAGGATCTTTTCGAATCAGTGCGGTCAGGTTATTCATGGCGTTGAAAAACACATGGGGATTTAACTGCCCCTTGAGTTGCACCCACTGGGCTTCTCGGGCCTGGCGCCGGGCGATCTCGCGGTTGGCCCGCAGCGCCGGAAAGAGTCCCAGGAGCCCTCCGGTGATGCCAAAGAGCAGGAAAGCCAGCAGCATGATCCCAGGATCGAAAACCGCAAGCCCAAACCGCTGTTGACTCAGCACCTGCCCCACCACAAGGGCCGTACCAGTCCCCAGCAACGCCCCCAGGCCGCTGTACAAGGCGACCTGCAGCAGAGTCTTCCGCAACACGGGACTCGACGATGGATCCGAAGTGGAATCCAGGTCCAATACGCGGCGCTGGAAGGCCTGGATGAAAATGGCCCGCAACGGCTGGGCAGCCAAGAGCAGGGCCAGCAAGCCACAAAACCCCATGAGCACAGAGTTCAGGCGCAACTTAGCAAAATTGCCATCGGCCACCGCCTCGATGGACACCAGATTGCCGGGGTTCAGATAGGGGTCCAGGGCAAGGCATTGC
>JAIFMW010000103.1 GCA_020048105.1 Deltaproteobacteria bacterium
GCTTCTTCCGCCAGAAAGGCATTGAAATAGGGATCTTTTTTTCGAAGGTCTTGGCTCATTTCCCGGTAGTGGTCGGCTTCCGCCAAATTTCCTTTTTCCCGACATACAGCTTCCATATTGCCCAGTGCGGAACTGTCCTTGGGGTCCAGCTTCATGGCCTGCTGAAAGGCCTTTTCGGCATCCGAATTCCTCGCTAAGGCGCGCAGGATGACACCATGGATGTTCCATCCCGCAGAGGAGGTTGCATCTGCCTTTAGGGCTTGGTGCGATTCGGCCAGCGAGTCTTCCACCTTCCCTTCCTCAAGCAATTCCACGGCGCGGTTGCTATAGAAGAGGCTCTTGACCCGCGCTTCCGGTAGAACGTTAACGCGATAGGCGCCGATTCTCCGCCGGAGTTGCGGCAGGAAATCAGCCACCACGTCTTGCTGCGGTGGGATGGGAATGAGGCCAACCAAGTGTCGTTCGTAACGGATTACAAATCCGGATTTGTGCCAGCGGAAGGTATTGGTGGGTTCGGCGTACTTGGCCTCGATTCCCAAGACCCTGCAGGAGGCCACAAACATGGCCGTCAAGGAAAGACAGTTGGCCTTCCGGTCTTGCCAGACCTCTTGGATCGTTCGGGTTTTGGCATTGTCGTATTCGATGCCGAGCCCCCCCAGCTCCCGGCTCCTGAAGATGCTACTCAGCAGGCCCTGAAGTTTCGCCTTGGTCCCGATGTGGGAAGCCGCTGCGGAGCGGACGAATGGAACCAATTCGGGCGGAATCTTCAGCGGATCCTCTCCGCACCTTCCTAGGATGCTTATTTGCATTGCGTAAAGCAGTAACCGAGCACGCATGATGGGTGTCCTTTTTGAACTTAGGCGTATCCAAGGTTCCGGCGATACCTCTAGGCATCGTGTGGGCAGGCCGCAAACATAACGGGGCTGCTCACAAAAAGAGCCTCTCAAGAACGACTTTTGTACCTGTCGATGGCTGAGGCCGACACCCAGTAGGTTTCATTCCCTTTCTGGGTGTGGCGTGTGTAGAACAACACCTTGCCATCCGGGGAAAGGTGCGCACCGTATTCGTCGTAGGGGCTATTGAATTCGGCTCCCATGTTGATGGGATTGCCCCAGCCACCCCTGCCATCCGAGAAGCTCACCCATAGATCTGCGGCGCCCTGTCCTCCGGGTCGCCCGGAGTTGAAGACCAGCCAGCGTCCATCGGGGGCGACACAGGGATCCCCATCGACGGTCTGGCCATTGATGGGGGGGCCGAGCTTTTCCACCACCACGTTGCCCGCAGCACCCTTCGTCACTTTGTGGATCTCCATTTTTCCGGCCTTGTTTCGTCCGAAATAATAAGTGCCGTCCGAGGTGGCGCTGCCGCGAAACTCGTCGTCTTCAGTGTTGATGGCTGCCGTCATGGCCACTGGGGTGCTCCAGCCCTTGGCGGTGCGATTCACGGTGTACAAATCACCCGACTTCCCGGCCATTTTTCCGGTCACGACCAGGGTCTGTCCATCTGGTGAATAGCCCGGCTCCATGGCGAGGCTGAATTCCGCAAGGAAGGGCGGCTCCACTAGGGGCGTCCAGGTGCCATTCACGCAGGTGGTTTGATAGGTTCGCGCGGCACTGTAGGTCGCATTTCCCACATTCAAGAAACATGTCTGCCCATCCGGGGAGAAGGAGGTTCCCTCGGCCCAGGGGTTGATGGCTTCCAGGATCTCCGCCGCGAAGCGCATGGGCTTTTCACCCGGCAGGGGCTGGCCGAACCAGGGGCCCGTGATCGGGGTCTTGGGGGTGCCGATTACCGGCATGAACTTCACGGGCACATCGTTCTTGTGGGCTTCCACCAGGGCATCGATGCAGGCGACTACATCATCCTTCACGACGAAATGAATATTCAGGCGCATGGCGGTGCTCAGAATGGCCTCGGTCATCTCCTGGCTCAGCTTTCCATCCTTAACATGGGGATCCAGCCCCGTTTCCAGGCCTTCGATCACCTTGGCCTTGGTCATTGTTCTCATGGCGGCGGCGCTGGAGGTCAAAAAGAATTTGAGATCCTGGAAGGGCAGTTTGGCGAGACGCTCGGAAAGGTGCGTGCGATAGGTGGCGTGAAAATCCGCTCCAGGCTTAGCCACGGCCGCCATGAAGGGCGCGGCCACGAGGCCCGCCATGGCGCGGCCATTGGGATCCTCCATCAGTGCCTGCACGCGTTCCAGTTGCTTTTGGGCCTCGGCCGGATCTTGCTTCAGCACCGCAATCACGAAAAGGTCCGTATGAATGCCCTGGAGCAGTCCCTTGTCCTGAATCTCGTGGGTGGCCAAATCCCGTTTCAGATTCATTTCAAGCTGGCGGGCAAGGGCCAGCATGGCATCTAGATTCTGGGCGACTTCGCTGGGCTTGCCCTGGATGGTGAAGGTGTGAACAGGTAGATCCGATGCCTTGGTGATCTGCATCTTGCCCGTCGGGGCCTGAACCTGCGCTTGCAAGGACTGAGTGCCGATCAGCATGAGTGCGGCCAAACCAAGGGAGGGCGCCAAATGGGAGGTCGTTCTGGAAAGACGATCAGGGGCGAAGGCCATGGGAAATCCTTTTCAGGGTGGCTGGGTGAAGTTTCGTGGAGAGCACCAAGGCGCCAGCCTCATAGGTTTGCTTTTACTGCCCATGGTTTCATTTGATTTGTGATCGACCGGGACCAACGCGGGACAGACTTGGTTATTCGAGGTACGGGTTTTAAAAAATCCTTGAAGATGTCGAAAAATGGGTCTTCGCGGATCTGAGTGAAAAACAAATTTCGCCGGTGGGTGGCCGTTGAGCTTCGTCTGCCCGCGTCTCACCCTGGAGTAGCAAGGAAGAAATTTCACGCGGAGGCGCGGAGGACGCGGAGGATGTTAAGGACTGGGCTCTTGAGCTTTTCGAATCAGTCTCCGCGCTCTCGGCGCCTCTGCGTGAAATCCTTTTTTTGGGGTTTCGCTCGGAAATTTGTGAAGAACCCAAAAAAACGGGGCCGACAAATGCCGGCCCCGTTCCGCACCTGAACGGTCTATTCCAGAGTGATGGATCCGTTCACAGTGCCCAAGACAATGTTCTCGTTGCCACCGGGGAAGGTCGCCGTCACTTTCTGGCGTTTGATCTCCACTTGTTCGGCGCCTTTGGCTTTAAAGGAAATCCCACCGTTCACGGTGGAGGCTTTCAGGTGGCCCTTGAGGCCATCGATCCGGAGGTGAATGGAGCCATTCACGGAATGGGCATCCACACCCTTGCCTCGGCTATCCAGATTCGTGCCTTTGATGGATCCATTTACGGTGGCCAATTGCAGGGAGCCTTTGACCTGATCCAGTTTCACACTGCCGTTGATGGTATCGACCGTCACCGCGCCGGAGGTGCCCGTCAGGGCGACTTCACCATTCACGTTATGCAAATTCGGCAACACCTCCCGAGGGACTTTCAGCGTCATCTCGCATTGAGGTCCGTTGTAGCGCCCGCCGCCACTGTGTTTGGGATATTCACCTCGGATTTCCAATTTTCCATTGCTGGGTTCCAGGACAACCTTGACGTGCTCATTCTCACTGCTGGGTTTGAAATCCCCCGTGAACTGGACTTCGGCCTTGTCCCAGGCTTCCACGCGGATAAAGCCGTTGACGTTGATTACTTTTAGGGCAGAACCACTGGCCAGGGCCACGGTGCGAGTTTCGGAAATCTTTTCGGCCTTGGTTGGCTGAATGGTGATGGTCTGGGCGGCCAGAGGCGCAAAGGCCAGGATGAAGGCGGCAATGGGGCGAACGAAGGACATGGTTACCTCGTGTCGTTTCGGGTTGTTGGAAAGAAGGTTCGAAGCCTACTTGCTGAGTTCGGCCTTGCCGCTTCCGGTGCGGAGAATCACCTGGGTCGTGGATTTGCCGCGGGTGAAGGATTTCCGAATGGTTGTGTTGGAATCGTTGGAACCCCCGATTTCTTCTTCTTTGTCGAAGGCTTCGCAGGACACGATGGTGCCGTGTTTCTTGGAGGCGGAGAATTCGAAGAAGCCTTGGGCAGGCTTGCCATTCAACCGCACGCGCGTATCCCCAGAACCAGCGCTCAGCTTGAGCCGGAAGCCATCGCCACTGGGCATATCCACATCCACATCCCCGCTGCCGCTGGAGAAGGTGCCCTTTTCCGTCAGTGTTAGATTTTCAGCGCGGATGGAACCGCTGCCCGTGCTGGCGCCCAGATTGCCCTTGGCGTTCCGAATGACGATTTTTCCGGATCCCACGCTGACGCCCAGATCGCCTTCGGTATCGGAGATCTTCATGCTGCCGCTGCCCGAGCGCAGATCGATCTTGCCTTTGACCTTGGAAATCTCGTGGTCGCCGGATCCCGTAGAGGCTGATAGATTCACGATCTCGCAGTTAAAAACCTTGATATCGCCACTGCCGGCACTCAGGCGGAAGTCGCCTTTGGCATCCAGGATTTGAACGTCACCCGAACCACAACTGGACTTGAGATCCACCCGTGGGCCTTTGACGACTAGGCCGCCCGACCCCGCGCGGAATTCAAATTTGAGGCCATCGGGAATGGCCACGGTCCATTTGGAGCGACCACGGGAATGGTTCGACAGGAATTTTTCCCCGAGTTCCAGGGTGTCGCCACTCTCGTTGAAGGTTGGTTCGTAATCCTTTTTGTCGAAGGAATAGGTCAGCTCCACATGGATTTTGCCATCGGTGCTGGAGGCAATCTGGCAATCGCCGGAACCCACCTTCAGCTTCACGGCCTTGGACTTTTCGTAGATCTTTTCGATCTTGGTGTCTTCGGCCTTCAGCGCGAAAACGCCAGGTACCATGAGGATAAGGGTGAGTAGGGCGGTCTTCATGGAAAGCTCCTGTTGTGAACAAGCTAAAGGAATACGCCCCGCAATAGGAATTCGCTAGCCGGATCCGCGAAGCGGGGATTTTGGGCCGCGAAACGTGGAGGGGAGGTCGTGATTTGGTTGCAGAAGAATTTTGAAAATCCATGGAGGAATACAAATGGGTTTTGTCACCAACGGAAAAAGATTCACCACGGAGACACGGAGACACGGAGGAAAAGGAGAAAAGAAAACTTTGGGGAGAGCGCGTAGCTCGACTCGCTCCCTCGAATACTCTGGAATCAGAGCGAGACCGAAACCCTCAAGACTTCTCCGTGCGCTCTGTGTCTCCGTGGTTAATGATTTTAAGAACGCATCCCTGGCAAACTCCTTTTTGGCCCTCGAGATTGAACCAATGTCCCTTGCCAACCCCACTCTTTCCTTCAGGAGATCGTGATGCCAAGCGCCGTCACA
>JAIFMW010000162.1 GCA_020048105.1 Deltaproteobacteria bacterium
GCTCAACAAGAGGCACGGAACTTGATGACCGGCGAAGCGACTGACATGCATTCGGCCATTCTGGCGGTCCAGAAAGCCGATGTCAGTTTTCAGATGATGATGGCCGTGCGATCAAAATTGATCGAAGCTTACCGGGAAGTCATGCGCATGCAGATGTAGCGCGACCCACCGCTGAGAACCTGGCCATCGAAAGGACCCCATGGCCGGCGAAAACAGTCTGACTTCCCAGTTCCAAAGTGCCTTCGAGAGCATGACCTCCACCCAGAAAGCCGTGGTGGCTGCGATTCTCGTGGCCGTACTCCTGGCCCTGGCTGGCCTGGGCGTTTGGTTCAGCCAGGAAAGCATGGGCACCCTCTTCAGCAATCTGCCCCCCACGGATGCCAGCCGCATCGTGGAAGAGCTGAAGAAGCAGAACATCACGTTCGACCTCAGCAAGGATCAGCGAACCATCCAAGTGCCAGAGAGCAGGGTCGGAGAATTGCGCCTGAAGTTCGCTGGGGACGGGTTGCCCAAGGGTGAGGGCATTGGCTTTGAAAAGCTGGAATCCCCCAGTCTCACCACCACCGATTTCACTCAGAAGGTCATGTACCGTCGGGCCATGGAGTCCGAACTGGCCCGCACCCTTAAAGGGGGCCTGAGTAGCCTGATCGCCGACGCCACGGTCCATATCACGGCCTCCAATGACAGCCCCTTCGTCACAGAAAAGGAAGACGCCAAGGCCTCCGTCCTGCTGCGCCTGAAGGGCTCCAAGATGCTGCCCGAGGAAAATACCCAGGCCATCGTCAACCTATTGGCAGCTTCGGTAGAGGGCCTAAAACCTGAAAATGTGGTCGTTATCGATCAGAACAGCCGAATCCTGAGCCGCACCGGCCGGGATCCCATGGTGGGTGCCACCGACTCCCAAAAGAAGGCCCAGCGCGAAGTGGAAGATCATCTTGTCCGCAAAGTGACCGAGTTGCTCGAACCGGTGGTGGGTTTCGGTAAGGTTCGCGCCACGGCCAATGTCGAACTGGACTTTGACAAGATCAAAATCAGTGAAGAGAGATTCGATCCCCAAAGCCAAGTGGAGCGATCCATCCAGCAAAAGGAAGAAAAAGTCACCAAACGGGACGCTGGAAGCGGCGTCCCTGGCACCGCTTCCAATGTCGCCCCAGCCACGGGCGGAGGGCTACCCGCAGGCGTCATCGAAAACAGCGAGAAAAAGGATGTCACCACCAATTTCGATATCAGTAAAACAATACAGAGCACCGAAAAGGCCCCCGGCACTTTAAAACGCCTCTCGCTCGCGGTCATTGTCGACCACGCCACGCTTTGGGAAAAAGGGCCCAAGGGTGAACCCGTCGAGAAGATCCAGCCACGCAGCGCCGAGGAGCTCAAGAAAATCCGCGACCAGGTGGCGGCAGGCGTGGGGATCAAGATCGATCGCGATGTCCTAACTGTGGAAAACATAGGCTTTGCTTCCATGATCAACCCCAAGGAAGAAGCCGAAGCCAGCAAACAGTGGTGGATTGATCAAGGCCTGAGGCTTGTGCCCTACGTGGTGCCGACCATCATAGGATTGGCAGTCTTTTTCCTCTTGGTGCTACCCATGCTCAAGAAACTTTCTTCCGCCATCAACCGCCCTGCCCCCCTGAGAGTTCAAGGCATGGATGGCGAAGGCGGTGCTCACGTGGCTTCCCGCCGCAACGTTCCCATGAAATCCATGGCCGAAATGGAATCGGAGATCGAAGCCGATTTGAATGCCGAAGGTGCCGCGGGTGCTCCCGAAGCCCAGCGCCGCCAAATGATTAAGCGTCGTGTGCAGGAAAGCGCCAACGCCGATCCTGAAACCATCGCATCCCTGGTTCGCTCCTGGATGCTTGAGGACGGAAAGTAACCCATGTCAAAACTCAGTGGAACCCAGAAGGCCGCAGTGCTCATGGTCGCCCTCGGTGATGACATCGCGGCCAATATTTTCAAATACCTGGAAGAGGACGAAATCCAGTCCGTTTCCAAGGAAATCGCTCTGACCAAGCATGTTCAACCCGACACCATGGACGAGGTGATGGAAGAGTTCCACACCATGTCCTTGGCCAAGTCCTACATCGCCCAGGGCGGTATCGAATACGCCAAAAAACTGCTGATCAAGTCCGTAGGACCGGAGGCCGCGCGGAAGATCATCGACCGGCTCACCAAGGCCCTGGAGTCCTCTGCGGGCTTTTCCAGCATCGAGCGGGCCAATCCCCAACAGCTCTCCAAGTTCATCCAGAATGAGCACCCACAAACCATCGCCCTGATTCTGGCCCATCTCAACGCAACCCAAGCCGGTGAATTGATCGCCAGTCTTCCTGAAACCCTGCGCGCCGATGTGGCCATGCGCATGGCGAATCTACAGGAAATCAGCCCCGAGGTCGTCCGACGCATCAGTTTGATCCTGGAACAGAAACTCGAATCGCTGGGGTCCTTCGCGACTGAAGCCTACGGCGGCGTCCGAGCCGTGGCCGAACTCTTCAACCGCATGGATCGATCATCGGGTCGCGTTGTGCTTGAAAAGATCGAAAACGAAAACCCGCAACTGGCCGCCAGCATTCGCGATCTCATGTTTGTCTTCGATGACATTTTGCTGATCGACGATACCGGCATCGCTGAAATCCTAAAACGCGCCGACAAGAAAACCCTCACCATCGCCCTGAAGGGCACCAGTGATGAGTTGCGAAATCAGTTTTTCCGGAACATGTCGGCTCGCGGCGTCGAGATGATGAAAGAAGAAATGGAATTCATGGGTCCCATTAAGATCAAGGAAGTGGAGAAATCGCAGCACGAAGTCGTCGAAATCGTCCGCCAGCTCGAAGAAGAGGGTGTCATCAGCATCGGCGGCGGAGGCGAGGACTATGTCTCCTGAGCCTGAGCGCATCATTCCCGCGCATCGCGCAGATCTGCGCCAGGTGGAATCTTTTCCCTATTTCGCTGCCACCTTCAGCATTCCAGCACCCGACGAGAATGACGACCCCGAGGACGATACACCCTTGGCCGCGGATCTCAGCAGCCCCGCTGAAGACGCTCAGCGCCTCGCCTCAGTGGACCAAATCATCCACGAAAAGCTGCAGATCGCCGAACAGCAAGGTCACGAAATTGCCCGCCATGCCTATGAAGAGGGCTTTGCCTCCGGCGAAGTTGAAGGACGCAGTTTTGGTGAAAGCCAGTTCAAGGTTTACCTCACGCGCCTAGAGACTCACCTGACCGAGCTTTCCGCCATGGGTGCCTTGCTCAACCAAGCCTCCAAGGATGAAGTCATCGCTTTGGCTCTCGTCATCGGGGAATATTTGGCGGGCCAGCAGATCCAGCAATCTTCTGAAACCATCCGTCCGCTCCTGGATTCTGTGTTGGATAGTCACCCCTTCCCAACCCCCGAAACCAGTGGTCGAGATACCGTAGCCTTAGAAATTTTCATGAGTCCAAAAGATTTGCAGCAACTGCGCGCCCAGAATCTCGAATACCCCGGCATTCGCCTGCTCGAAGATGAGAATCTGAGTCGCGGCAGCCTGCGTGCGGTTTCTCCCGAAGGTGTCCTGGAAGCCACCCTCGAACGGCGCCGGGAGCGCTTGATGGAAGTTCTCCATCGTTTCCGCGAGGAGGGCACCCCCTGATGGATCTGGCCGGGCTCGGACAGCAGATCCGAAAACTCCCCCAAGGGGATGTCATGGGACGCGTGTCGAAGGTCGTCGGACTCATCGTGGAATCCCGTGGCCCCGAAGGCAGTGTTGGCGAGCAGATGCTCATCCACCTCGCCAATGGCAACCGCATCACGGCCGAAGTCGTGGGTTTCAACGGCGAACAGATCCTGCTGATGCCGGTGGAAAACACCGAAGGTATCCGCCCCGGATTGCTCGTCGAAGCTACGGGCCATCAGCCCGAAATCCCAGTCTCCGAGGCCCTGTTAGGCCGCGTAATCGATCCTCTTGGAAGGCCCCTAGATGGCGGCCCCCCCATTGAGCCCGATGCCCATCTGCCCATTCATTCCCAACCGCCCAATCCCATGCAACGGCGCCGCATTCGGGAAGTGCTCTCCACCGGGGTGCGTTCCATCGATGGCTTACTCACCCTGGGCAAGGGGCAGCGCATCGGCATCTTTTCGGGCTCTGGCGTTGGCAAATCGACTCTGATGGGCATGGTGGCGCGCAATACATCGGCCCAAGTCAATGTCATCGCTCTTGTGGGGGAGCGTGGACGTGAGTTGCGAGAATTCATCGAAAATGACCTTGGCGAAGAAGGCTTGAAACGTAGCGTGGTGGTGGTGGCCACCTCGGATCAAACCCCCCTGCTGCGCATCCGCTGCGCTCTGGCCGCCACGGCCGTAGCCGAGTACTTCATGCGGCGGGGCCAAGATGTTCTGATGATGATGGATAGCGTTACACGCTTTGCCATGGCTCAGCGTGAAGTCGGATTATCGGCCGGTGAGCCACCGAGTTCCAGAGGCTACACCCCCAGCGTTTTCGCCCTACTGCCAAGGCTCATGGAGCGCGCTGGCACCTTCGAGAATATGGGTTCCATCACAGGCCTGTACACCGTGCTCGTGGAAGGCGATGACATGAATGAGCCCATCTCGGATGCGGTGCGCGGCATTCTCGATGGCCATGTGGTCTTATCCAGGCGCCTCGCGACCAAGAATCACTTCCCTTCCATCGATGTGCTCGCCAGCATTTCCAGGTTGTTCTCGACCCTGGCCATTCCGGAACAAAAACAACTCGTCACCAAAATCCGCGACCTAATGGCCACCTACAATGACGCCGAGGACCTGATTCAGATCGGCGCCTATGTGCGAGGTTCCAGCCCCAACATCGACCAGGCCATCCATTTCCAACCGGCGATCCAAGCCTTTTTGCGTCAGGCCGTGGCTGAAGAATCGGATTACCGCCAAACCTTACTTGCCATGGGTGCCATTTTTGGCGTGGATCTCGCTCCTTTCCTGAAAGAAGGGATTTAGCCCATGGCCGCGCGCTTTCAATTCCGCCTCGAGCCTCTCCTCAAGTTGAGGAAGAGTCTGGAGCAGGATGCCCAGCGCCAGCTTGCCTTGCGAATTGAAGCGCGCAATTTGATTGAATTGCAGCTCAAAGAACTTCAGCAGGAGCACGTCAGGAATCTAGAAAGCCGCCGACTCGGACCGGGTGAAGAAGTCAATCTGTCCTTCTGGGCCGATCTGGAACGCTTCCTCATGTTTTTAGAAAAACGGATCGCACACACGCGTGTGGATCTTGAAGCCGCCGAGCAAGAAATCGTTAAAGCGCGAGTGGTGCTCACTCGAGCGCACCAAGATTACCTGATGCTGCTGCGCCTAAAAGAACGGCGGCAGGAACAGCACGCACTCACACTGCTACATGAAGAAATCCGGGAAGCCGACGAAATTGCTGTCCTCCGTCACGGTTTTAGCACGGACCAACTTGTCCCATCTAGCGCTCCATGAGGTACCCCATGAACTCTCGTGCTTGGCTTTGGATCCTCGTTCCCCTCGTTCTTTCGGCGGGTGTACTTTGGCTATCGGCCCAGGAGCCGAAGGCTCCACCCCAGGGCATCAAGCTCACTGAACTCTCAGAAAAAGTGCAATTCCGAGAGAAGGCCGCCCTGCAAAAAGAACAGGAACTCCTGCAGTTGGAACAGCGCTTGGCAACCCTCCAGGGCACGCTGGACCGGGATCGCACCGATATTCAAACTCGGGAAAAAACCCTTCAAGATGGCATTGCGAAATTCGAGGCCGAACGCACCCGCCCGACCTTGGACCCTCAACTCACCCGTACTTACGAAGCCATGGACCCCTTGCCCGGCTCCAAGGCATTAAAAGAACTGGCCCTGCGCAACCAAGATGTCGCCGTCAGCCTGCTGGCCTCCATGCAGCCCAAAAAGGCCGCGAAATTGATGGATCAACTGGCCACGCTGGACGCCGTTTTGACCGGAAAACTTTCCGAGCGCGTGGGCCTGACCAAACCCAAGGCAACTCCAGCCGCCTAAGCTCCAACTTTTTTTGGATCCTTGTCATCCATCCAGGCTTTTCCTCCGTTTAGCTCTGTGACCCCACTTCGGGGATCCACCCAGGAGCCACACCATGAAAAGCCTCACCCTTGCATTGATCCTTTCGGTTCCCGCAGTGCTTTCTTATGCTGCCAACCCGACCCAACCCATCAGCCGCGCCAAGGCTGATATCGTGGACACCGCCGTGAGCGCGGGTTCGTTCAAGACGCTGGCCGCTGCGCTTCAAGCTGCCGGTCTCGTTGAGACCCTTAAAAGCGCGGGCCCTTTCACTGTTTTTGCCCCGACCGATGAGGCCTTTGCCAAACTTCCTGCGGGCACGGTCGAGGCTCTGCTGAAAGATATTCCCAAGTTGAAAGCGATCCTGACCTATCACGTAGTCGCTGGCAGCGTGGAAGCCAAGGATGTGGTGAAGTTCACCAAGGCCACCACCGTGAATGGTCAGGATGTGACCATCGGAACCGCTGAAGGCGTGACCATCAATAACGCTAAGGTCATCAAGGCTGATATCCAAGCCAAGAATGGTGTTATTCATGTGATCGACACCGTGCTCTTGCCCAAGTAATTCAAGACGATGTTCTGTTTTCAGACCATGAGTCCATGGATGGTTTTGCTTCGTTCATCGTTGCAGAGGCTGTGGGTTCTACTGTTTGTGACAGCGACCCTGCATGCGCAGAGTGAACGCCGTTGGTCCTTTCGGGTGCTGCTTGATGGCAAACCAATTGGCTCCCATGTGTTCACTTTGCGCGATAAGGGCGGCCTGCAAGAACTCACGAGCCAAGCGGATTTCAGGGTGAAGGTCGTTGGAATCACTCTCTACCGCTATGAGCATTTGGCTGTCGAGCAATGGCGCGATGGATGTCTGATTTCAATGCAGGCAACGACCAATGACGACGGAAAAAAGCTAAGCGTCCAGGTTCAAACCGAAAAGCATGGGCTCGTGGTTGAAGCGAATGCCGCGAAGTCGGTTTTCCCTTCCTGCAGCAAAACCTACGCGTACTGGAATCCATCGATCCTGGCTTCGAAACAACTCCTCAATGCCCAGACGGGCCGTTTGGATTCCGTTGCCATTCAAACCCTAGGATCCGAAGTCACGTTGGATGCTCAAGGCGTAGCTATTTCTGCCCAGCGGTATCGCATCGTTGGCCCGGACCAGCCCATCACCCTTTGGTATGACAAGTCCGGCAATTGGGTTGGCCTTGAGTCCCAGGTCGGTAAGCAGCGTCGGCTTACCTATCGACTGCAATAACGGAGTGGCCATGACAAATCGATTTCAAAAATGGAGTGCAGTTGGTGCTTCGCTTTGTGCCGCGTGGATGGTGGGCTGCCAGACCAAGCTGCAGCGACACCCCATAACCCTGGCCCCGAAGGTGGATATTCCAAGGTTCATGGGGAGTTGGTATGTGATCGCCAACATTCCAACCTTCATCGAAAAAGGCGCTCATAACGCGGTTGAATCCTATCGGCAAGAGTCCGATGGAACCATCGCGACCACGTTTACCTTTCGAGCCGGAGCTTTTGATGGCAAGGCCAAGCGCTATACGCCCCGCGGCTTTGTCCAAGATGCTACGGGAGCCATCTGGGGTATGCGGTTCGTGTGGCCCTTCAAGAGTGACTTTCGGATCGTGCACCTCAGCGACGACTACAGCCAGACCGTCATTGGCCGCCAAGCCCGTGATTACGTCTGGATCATGGCTCGCACACCGACCCTTTCCGAGGGCGAGTACCAGCGCATGGTCGATCTCGTTGCTGCCGAGGGGTATGACATCAGCAAACTGGAACGCGTGCCGCAGCGCTGGTAAGCACGAAGGAACGAGCATGAATCTACGGGGCCGAATGGCCCCGTAGATGTTTAATCAGGGAATCGAAGGCGACAAACGCTCAGAAGCGAATGCCCATTCCCCCGCGCCAGCCATCCAACCGGGCCCAGGTATAGAGCTCCTTGTTATCGGCACCACCCTCCAACACGCGGTAGCCGACATCGGCGTGCACCCGGCGCGTGGCCTGCCACCGCACCATCAGGGCCGCATCCACCGCCCGCCCCTGGGATGCCGTCAGGGCATCGGTCTCGAAAACGACCGAGAGGTTTTGGGGAAATCGCCGCTCCACGTAGAGGTGGATCAGGGGAACAAAGCCTAGGTTACTGTTGGTTTCCGTGTGGCCATTCTGGCGAAGCAGCACCTTGGCATCTCGGATCTTGGCGGTGGCACCGGCCAGCACACGCCAGGTGGCGCTGTCGCTCAGTGTGTAGCGCCAGGTGACTCGCCAACTATTGAAGCGATACACGCCTTCCGTAGGTGTACTGGCCTGAAACGTGTGCCCTTGGTAAACCACCGGATCACGAAATACTCCTGTGCCCGAAACCTCGAAGGGGGCCAGAAGCACCCGCAGGCCGTGGCGTTCATTCAAGGTCCAGCTCACGTTGACTCGCGGCGCCCAGGTCGGGCCTGAACCGAGAAGGTCTGGAAAGGAGAAGGTGGTGCCACCCTCGGAGGGCTTTCGCACTTCGTTCAGGCGGGTTCGCCAGGCGGTGGCTTCTATATCCACCACGGTCTGAGCAGACAAAGGAGAAAGCACGAGCAAACTCATCAGCAGCGGGCGCATAAGATAGGATCTCCAGAACGTTAATGAAAATGGTAGTTGCGAGGTTCGGTTGGTGGCGGAACCACGGCGAACGCGGCAAACCTTTAGATGCACCCAATGCCGCAATCGATCCGGAGACGTTAGCATTGGGCCTGTAAGCTAGCCCGATGCGGAGCATTCATGGCCGAACCCTTCCTGTCCCTCCTGCTCGCCCTTTTCGCGGGTCTGCTCATTGGCCTCGAACGGGAACAGAGCGCCCGCGTGGACGCCGAAGGCCAATCGGACATCCTGGGCGGGGCCCGCACCCATCCCTTGGTCTCGGTCTCGGGGGCCTGTGCCATGCTGCTGGCGAAGCCTCTTGGACCGGCGGTGCTGCTGGTGATCATGGCGGGATTCCTGAGCTTCCTCGCACTCTCCTATGCCCATGACTTGCGGACCAGCGGCTCACGTGGGCTCACCTCTGAAGTCGCCCTCCTGCTCACGTTCCTCCTCGGCGCTCTCTCCGCTGCAGATCCGGCGCAGCTACCCCTGCGCCAAAAAGTCATGCTGGTGTCCTCAGTGTCCGTGGTGGTCACGCTCCTGCTGAGCATCAAGCCAAGGCTGCACGCCCTGGTGCACAAGGCCTCGAAGGAGGATATTCTCGCCACCCTCAAGTTCCTCTTGGTGGCCCTCGTGCTGGTGCCCCAACTCCCCGACCAAGCCATGGGCCCCTTGGCTGTGCTTAATCCTTACAAGATCGGACTCATGGTGGTGCTCATCGCGGGCATCGGGTTCACGGGTTACGTGGCCATTCGCGTGCTAGGTGCGCACCAGGGTCTCGGGCTCACGGGACTGCTGGGCGGCTTAGTGTCCTCCACAGCGGTGACCCTGTCCCTCTCCGGCCGAGCCAAGACCGAACCCCGTCTGCAGGATTCCTTCGCCATGGCCATCGTGCTGGCCTCCTCGGTGATGTTCCTGCGGGTGCTGGTTACCGTGGCGATCCTAGCGCCGCCGCTCGTGCGTCCTCTCGCCTTGCCCATCGGCGCCATGGCCGCCGGAGGGTTTATCGCCAGCGCCTTGCTCTGGCGCCACGCCAGGAAGAAGACGTCCACGGAAGCCGGTGAGATCCCCTTCACTAACCCCTTCGAGCTGGCCACCGCCTTCAAGTTTGCCGCGTTCTTCGCCCTGGTACTGCTCGGCGCCAAGGCCGCCACCACCTACCTCGGCACCGGCGCCACCTATTTGACGGGCATCCTCGCAGGCACCACGGACGTGGACGCGATCACCCTATCCATGACTCGGCTGGCCCAGACAGGGGCCATCGGCGCGCCCGTAGCGGTCACCACCATCCTCCTGGGGGTGGCCTCCAACACTTTGGTGAAGGCCGGCATGAGTGGGTTCGCAGGTGGGTGGGCCTTCGGTCGCCGCATCCTCCTGGTATTCCTCGGCCTGCTCGGGCTCGGAGGATTGGGGCTGTTGCTGGTGTGGCAAGGCTGAGGCCGAATAGGCTCCGGATGTAAACGCAGGCGTCCATGCTGCCCGCAAAGAGCACACTGTCCAGGCCTGGAATTCCTGGTGGTGGCTTGCAAGCGGGTGCTAAAGTCGCGCTGTCTCCAACTTTTCTTGGGGGGGCTATGCGGGCATCGAGCCTAGACAACCTGTTCGAGGGCCGCCCCCCACGGACGGCCTTCCATGGCATTTACGACCTATCAGGGGAACCCCGGATTCATGCATACGAGGCCTTGATGCGCGGGCCGCATGGACTTCCCTTCGAGGGACCCATGCTGGCCTTTGCTTTCGCGCACTCCATGGATCTGCTTCGGGAGCTTGACCTGGAATGCGTGCGCCGGGCCCTGGAGACAGCCCCTAGGGATCGTCAGCTATTCCTGAATCTGCATCCCACCACCTTGAAAGGTGGTGGGGTCGAGGAAGTCCTCGCCCTTGCGAAGGCCTCCGGGCGGGCTCCCCAGGAGTTGGTCTTTGAACTGGTAGAACATGGTCCGGATCAAGAATCCGAAGTAATCGGCGCCATGGCGATGCTACGCCGTGCGGGTTATGGCCTTGCCTTGGACGATTTCGGAGAAGGTGCCTCCAACTTGCGACGTTTGCTTCAACTTCGTCCTGACTACCTCAAGCTGGATCGTTGGTTCGTCAATCATGCCGATCGGGATCCGGACCGAAGGGCCGTCGTGCGAGCCACGGCCCAGTTGGGTCGGGAGCTTAGGATCCAGGTTGTCGCGGAAGGTGTTCGAAGCGCCGCCCTCATGGAACTGGTCCACTCTGCCGGCATCAATCTGGTGCAGTGTTACCGATTCATCCCCAATGGTCTCCACGACCCCTTGGCTGAAAACGAGGGGGAGCCTGAGGTCGATGAGGTCCTGAATCCGGCCCTGCCAGGCAGTCCGATGCTCAACCTGATGGATTCACTGGAAGAACGATCCCTGGACGCGTTGCCCTTCGGCGTCATCCAACTGGCGCCTGATGGGACAATCCTCCAATACAACCGCTACGAAGAAGACCTCGCCCGGAGAAAGGCGTCGGACGTGATCGGGAAGAACTTTTTCACAGAAGTGGCACCTTGCACCGATGTCCGCGAGTTCGCAGGCCGCTTCCACGAAGGCGTTGGCGCCCGGGAACTCCACGCGAGCTTCGACTACGTATTTGCCTTCTCGCCACCGAAAAAGGTGAAGGTGACACTTTATTACAGCTCGACGACCGACACCTGCTGGGTCTTCATCCAGGCTTAAGCTAGGCCAGGACTCCGGCGTGAGCCATGAGCATGCGGCGTCGTCTTTTTGGGTGCCCTCACACCAGTTGCGGACAGTGCTTCCATGGATACCACCCTGGCTCCAGCTCTACGATCAGGCAAACCCCAGCACCTCCTTCGAATTGATGCTGAACGTATGGGGGGTCTCATTTACGATGCCGAGTCCCTCGGATTATTCGGTTACAGTTGGGATCGAAGCATTCCATGAAAAGTATTTGGTTTATTGAGATACCCATCTCGGAAAGGTTCCTATGAGCCGCACCCTCACCCTTTTACTTGTTTGGCTCATCCTTTCACTGCTAACCGGTTGCGTCATGAATCGGCAACCAGTCTGGCAACAGGCAGGCGCCAATCGTCCGACGGAAAAAACGAATGCCCTTTTCATCACGGCTCGCGATGCCTTCGCCACGGCCACCGATGGCGCCGCAGTGGATCGCAGTATTGCGCTGTATGAAGCCGTCCTCAACGACCATCCGGGCCACTACCAGGCGCGGGCCAATGCAGCCAACCTCTACATTCTCAAGGGAGCAGCCTACACCAAGGCCTCCTCTGCCAAATCGGAGGCCTTTCGTAAGGCCATGACCTATGCGGAATTAGCGATGTACACCAACCCCAAATTCAAATCCCAAGTGGATGCGGGAAAGCAACCTTGGGAGGCGGCGGAGACTCTCGGTGCCGGAGAAGTGGAAGCCATGTATTTCTGGGTGACGGCTTTGCAGTATGAGTTCAAGGAAGGAATGTCCCTTCCCACCAAGATCGTCAATATCAAATGGCTGCCCAGGGCACTCATTTTCCTCGATCGCATTGATGCGGTAGCGCCCGAGTTTGGGGGCGGCGGAGTGGAAGTGGCCAAGATGATCTGCTACTACGTGCTGCCCAAGAGCCGCGGTGGCTCAAAACCAAAAGCCGAAGAAAACATGCAGAAGGCCATGATCAAAGGAAAGGGCTGGCTCCTGCCTCGCTGGGCGCGAGGCAAGTACTACCTGCCCGCCAAGGGCGACAAACAAGCTGCTGCGGCCGATCTCGCATGGGTGGCCGCGCAAGACCCAACGGCTTACCAGGACCTAGCCCCGTGGCGCATCTTCATCCAAAATGACGCGCGCAGTTCGCTGCGATGACCAAGCTCCTGGCCCGATGCTGGCCGCTCTCCCTTGCCGCACTTTTGATGCTTCAACTGCTGCTTGGCTGCGCCACTCCGAAGGTGCCCATTCCAACCCTTCGCTACCCAACTGAAACCGCGAAGCGGCAACGATACTTGCTCGTGCTAGTGCGGGGCCTCGGCGCCGACAACGCCATTTTCGAGAAGAAGGGGATCATCGAAGAGATCCGCCGCCGGAACCTTCCTTTCGATGTCATTGCCCCAGATGTTCATTACGGGTATTACAAGTCCAGGACCTTCGAACAACGTTTCAAGGAGGACATCATCGATCCAGCCCGCCAGCAAGGCTATGAGCAAATTTGGCTGGCGGGTTTCTCCATGGGCGGACTGGGATCACTCCTCTACATCCGCAGTCATCCCAACGATATCGATGGCGTTCTACTCACCAGCCCCTTTCTCGGCTGGCGATCCATTCAACGCGAAATTCGCCGTGCCGGTGGGGTTGCGAAATGGCAACAAACCTCCGATGACCCGAAGGATTGGCAGCGACTGCTCTGGACTTGGATTAAAACCCACGATCCAGCCGCAGTGCCTCCCATCTGGCTGGGCCATGGCGAAAACGATATCCTCGCGGCCGGTGGGCCGCCCCTTCTTGCCACGATCCTTCCCGTCGAACGTGTTTTCACCGTCCCTGGCAATCACACCATTGCCACCTTTAAGAAAATTTTCCTGCGCCATCTGGATACCCTCGCCCACGAGAGTGCGCAGGGCCTGAAACCGAAAAGTGGACACTAGGCCATTGGAGGGTGTCATGCGCCGCTGGCTCGCTGGGGGATGCCTCGTTTTACTGACTTTGAATTGTGGTGCTCAGCGTTGGACAACCGCTCCGAAGGTGTTTCGGAATTCGGAATACCTGCCGAAGGCCGACCTGACCCTGGAAATTCCAGGCCTCGGCCCCTGCACCGACGAGCCCAATCGAACCCTTCACCTAAATTCGAACCAACCCGTGACCTTGCTTGTCCATGGCTGCAATGGGTCCGCGGGAAGGTTTCAAGCCATAGCCGAGGTTTTCGCATTTCATGGCCAGCAAACGATCGGCTTCAGCTATGACGATCGCGACGAGATGATGGCCAGTTCGGGGCAATTGGCGCGAGCCATTCAAGCCTTGGCCGAGAAGATGCACAACAAACAAATCACCATCATCGGCCATAGCCAAGGTGGCTTGGTCGCCCGCAAGGCACTGATTTTGGAGCGACCCGACGCCATCCAAGATCCACAACTCTCGCTTCGACTCGTCACAATTTCTGCGCCTTTTTCGGGCATTTTTGCCGCGAATCATTGCGGTTCTCCCGTCGCTCGGCTCATCAGTTTTGGACTGGTCGCTCCCATTTGCCGCATGGTCTCTGGAGCCAAATGGAGAGACATCACCTATAACGGCGATTTCATTACACGACCCGGACGGTTGATCCCCCAGGTCAATCAGCACCTCAAGATCAATTCCGATGAGCGCGATACTTGCCTGGAAACACGCGCCGATGGCACTTGCCAGAAAACCGATTACATCTTTTCCCTACAGGAACAGCGCCAAGCTCACGTGGACGGGGACCCCCGAGTGAAGGTCATGGATGTGAAGGTGGGCCATGTCGCCATTGTGGGCGACCAGAACGTGATTCCCACCAAGCTCATCGCGATTCTCCAGCAGGAGAATATTCTTCCTCCCACCGAGAATCGCCGCCAAGGCGAACTGGCAGTCCTGCTCGCAAAACTCTACTAATCGGCTTTTCGCACGTTCATGGGAGTTGAGAGTTCCAAGCTGCCATGAGTCCAACTTCCAATCGAGCTACCTACGGCGCGCAAGGATTCCGGCGTCGCCGCGGCCCACTCCACCAGAACCGCCTCGCGGTGAGCGAAGATCTTCGCCACATCCCGCTTCACCCAGGGCAGCGCCAAGGCGCCAAGCCAGCCAAAGGGCAGGCAATAGCGCACCTCATCGGTCATGCGGGTGCCGCCGTCGGGAGAGTCTTCAAACGTGTGACGGTGATGCCAGAGGGCATAGGGCCCTTTGAGCTGGAGGTCTTCGAAGGCCTGAGCCTCCTGCCACACCGTAATCAGGGTGCGCCAGCGGATCCGCAGCCCATGAAGTCGCAGGGTGTAGTCGAACACAGCACCCTCTCCCACCGGCAGGGGTTCCGGGGTAAGAATGCGGAACTTCAGCCAGGAGGGCGTGAGGCGCCCCAGATTGCGGGGGTCCGAAAAAAAGGCAAAAACCCTCTCCCTCGGCAGGGGCAGGTAGGTGGTCGTGGTAAACGTCCGGATTAGGCGCATGGTCGGGGCTCGGAAAGCTCTGGCCAGCAGGCCAGAGGCACCGGGAAATCCAGTTTCTTCCCTTCCAGCCCCGAGGCCGTGCCAGTCATCGTCAAGGCAATTATCACGGCGTCTGAACCTCCACCAGGATTTCGTTGGTGCGCATGAACGTGGGCATAAAGGGCGGGTCATAGCGGGCCCACACAGGGCTTCCCTTGGCCTTGAGGCCTTCCTTGGCCAGGGCTGCGTTCAACTTCTCCAGGTGCACCTGATACCGGGCTTCGGACCAGTTCCCCCGGTAGGCAAGGGCCGCAATCCGCCGGGCCGGTACCTCGAGGAATGCCACCCGCCCATCCTTAGGTGGTGGCAGGGAGGCCAGGGTGAAGTTCGAAGGCATCATGAACTGCACGACAAACCCTCCGCCCTTGGGCGTGAGGCGTGTTTCTTCCGGCATCGGGGCCATGGCAACGGGGGCGGTCATGGCAATCTTCTGCCCCGTGCCATTGCCCCCAAAGATAAAGCCCGCGAGTCGGCGGAAACCCTCATTCCCCGCGGTTTCCATGGGCCCTTCGACTTCGGTTTGGGCCACCACATAGGGTCGGTACTGGCGGATCTCCAAGCCAGACGCTTTGCGTTCCACCGCAAAGGAGGGACGTTCGGTAGCCATAAGGGCACCTCCAGCACTGAGGGCAAGGGACAGAAAAACGGACAGCAAGCGCATGGGATAGCTCCTGACTGCTAAACGCATGAAAGTGCCCGATGGATGTCCGAATTTTCGGGATCCTTGCACGAAGAGCCAATAAATGGCCCGACAGAAAGAGCCCAAGAAAGGACTTCCCAATTATTTTCGAGCCAGTCATCCATTTGGGGTTTTCACCCGTTTAGCTCTTTGAACTCGATTCGAGGAATCGTGAGGGCCTGCCATGCCATCGAATTTTCGTCCCAAGAAAGAACCTGAATTCCAGCCTGCCGATGGTTGGGCGACCCTTTCTAACTCGATGGAGATGCTAAGCTCTGGTGGATATTCATTTACCTGGAGCCATTGTTCATGGCGGACGCTGCCAAGACCCCGCAACCGGCGAAATGTCTGGATGACCGTACGGACAGTGAATTGCTCCAAGCGATCGCGTGCCACGAAGAACTGGCTCTGGAGAGCCTTTTTGACCGGTTCGGCGGTCGCGTTTTGGCCTATGTCCGCACCCTGGGTGGCCGGTCCTTCCCTGCGGAAGATGCGGTCCAGGAGGTTTTCTTGACCCTCTGGCAGAAGGCCGCGCTCTTCAGCACCGGCGCCGGATCGGCGGAGGCCTGGATTTTCACTATTACTCGCCATAAAGTCTTCGATATTTTGCGTGCGCACCGAAGCACCAAGGAGGATGTTGATCCTGACCTGGAGCGTTGGCCGGTTCAGGAGCTTCAACCTCAAACGAATGCGGAAGATGCCATCAGTCTCGACAAGGCCCTTTCCATGCTCCCGGCGGATCAACAAATGCCCATTCGGCTCGCCTACATGGGTGACCTTACCTATGAAGAAACCGCCCGCAAGCTAGGCATTCCCCTTGGCACTTTGAAGTCTCGAGTGCGCAGTGGACTGGGAACCCTTCGAACCCTGCTCGCGTTTTCCAAAGCGGGAGTTCCATCATGATTCCAGCTCATCATCCGTCCACCGAACGCCTCGTTGACTATGCCCTAGGTCATCTGGATCCTTCCTTCCGCCTGGTGGTAGAAGCACACCTGGCCTTTTGCGAAGGATGCCGTGCGCGGGTTCCACAGATAGCCGCCACCCTCGAAGACCCTCTTCAAGAAGCACCTCCTCAGCCGGTACCTTCGAGGCTTTTTGAATCGCTACTGACGCGGGTTCGCGCCCTTCCGGCCCCCACCGCCCCCCGCTGCGGAAACGAGATTCTGCCTCTTCCGGCCTCGGTCTGGAACCTGTTGCCGAACCTCAGTTCCTTAACCTGGCAGGGTGCCGCCAGTCCTGGATTCCGCTTTTTACGCTTACCTGCACCTCAATCAGATGCAGAGCTATTGCTACTCCATCTGCGCAAGGCCTGCCGGTTCCCCGAACATGGTCATCTGGGCACCGAGCAATCCATGATTCTGTGCGGAGGCCTACAGGATGAGTTCGGTACTCTCGAGGCCGGTGATTACGAGGAATCCACGGCTGAAAAAATTCACCGTCCCGTTGCTCTGGCCGATGAGGATTGCTGGTTGCTCTCCAGTGTTGATGGCGGCGTTCGATTCACGGGATGGCGCCGTTTCTTTCAGCCCTGAAATACGCCAATTGAATTCAACCTCCCCGTGAAGATCGCCCTTTCGTAAGACTTGACTCAGTGCCACTGCACCCAAGGTTTTCCATGGAATTTTCGTTCAAACCAACGGTTAGTTCCGTGTCCTTCCTGCTTCTGCATATCGCAGCGTTGGGTGTTTTTTGGGTTCCTTTTTCCTGGGCGCTCGTGGTTTTACTCGCCGTCACCTATGTGGTTCGCATGTTTGCGATAACGGCTGGGTACCATCGCTATTTCAGTCATCGATCCTTTCGGACGGGACGAATAACTCAGTTTTTTCTGGCCTTTCTCGCTCAAACTTCGGCCCAAAAAGGTGTGCTCTGGTGGGCTGCCAATCACCGGCATCATCATCGCCACTCCGATACTTCCGCGGATATCCATAGCCCCGTCACCCAAAGTTTTGGCTGGTCTCACATGGGCTGGGTGCTTTCCGATGTATACGACTCCTACGACCCCAAGGCCATCCCTGATTATGAAAAGTTTCCAGAGCTGGTCTTCCTGAATCGCTATCACTGGATTTGCCCATGGATCTATGGTGCAGGAATATTTGCATTTGGATTGCTCACTGGAATCGGTGGTCTCGCCGCCCTGGCTTGGGGTTTGGCCCTGAGCACGGTGTTGCTCTTTCATGCGACCTTCAGCATCAACTCTGTGGCTCACCTTTGGGGAAGTCGAC
>JAIFMW010000128.1 GCA_020048105.1 Deltaproteobacteria bacterium
TTGGTGGCAAAAAAAACCTTGGATTTAATGTTCAAGTTTGGGATCCATGCAAGGCTGCGGAAGCGCAACACGGGGATGTGCTCTGGATCCAACCGCGACAGCTCGCTCGCCCTGAGGGCGATCTACATCCGCTTGCAGGTGTTCCTAAGCCTGATTTTGGATTTCCATGTCAGGTTGTTTTCTCAGCGTCAAAGAGCACGGGATGCTTCGCTTTGTATTTCACCGACAGGCTTCTTCCAGGAGATGAGGGCCCAGCGGATGACATCGGGATGGCGGAGGGTCCAGCGCCCCCCGCGATGGACGAGTTCCCGGTCAAGGTAGGCCTCCAGGCGCACTTCCTCCGGGGAGTCCAGGTTCCCAAGGTAGGTGTTGTAGAAGTCTCGGGCCTCATCCCTCGAGGCAAAGGCCCATTCCCGTTCGGTGTCAATGAAGGTGACATTGGCGTAGATGCCCATCTGGTGCAGGAGATTCACCACATAGATGTAATCGGGCCCCTTCGGGAAATTGCGCCCCACCGCTTCCATGGCTCGCCGGTCCCTAGGACCGTCGCCCACGATGGAGGTAATGAGGACCCTGTGTCGGGCGGAGGCGTCGAGCTTGCGAAGGGCGGTCTCCAGGTCATCCACGACGAGACTCCGGGAGGCGATGGCCACGTCATGGACGCCCAGCCCCAGGGTTTCCCAGTCATCCTCCCATGCACCCAACTTGGTCTGGATGTTCGTGATGCCATGGTTGAGGGCGCACCGATCCAACTCCCGGAGCATGCCCTCGGAGAAATCCACGGCCGTTATCCTGCGGACAGAACCAGCCATGGGGAGGGCCAGTGCACCAGTTCCGCAGCCCACATCCAGGATGGTCCATTCAGGCTCGGGTTTCAGTGCCTCCAGGAATGCCTTGGCGTAGGCGCTATCCAAGTTGCGCTCACCGAATGATGGGGCCCGTTTATCCCAATAGCGGCTGGCCTTTTCGGTGCGCTGCCAACGCCGGGCTGCGGCTGCCTTCCATCGTTCGTTCCAATCCAGGTGCGTGAGCCCCTCGCAGAGTTCGGTCATGCCTCGGCTCTGTCCAGAATCTCGTAATAGGCAGTGCCTGAGGCGCAGGGCCGACACATGGGGCCATCTGGCCCTGCCACATCCCGGGCATCCAGGATCATTTCCTCACATCGGGTGCAGGCCACCGCACGGATGGGCCTACCCGGCAGGTCTCCTGGGTCCAGCGCCACCTTCACCGGGATGGCCTTCAGGAGGTCCCGGTCCGAGATCGTCCTAAGGCGGGCCAGGACGGACTCAGGCGACTCGGCGGGATCCGGGCGGTCCAGGGTGGAGATGCGCCAGGCTTCGCCTGTGGAGATGCGCAGAAAGGTTGCGGCCATGCGGCCGTAGTCCTTCAACTTCATCGAGCGTCGCCCTGGGCGGCACCCCGTAACGGAGGTGATAGCGTCCGTGGCGCAGCGGTCGATCTCCACGAACACGAGCAGATCCTTGCCCTCTGGCCCCTTTGGTTCCCGAATGCCCAGGAGATCCAGCCCGAGAAGGGCCATACGCACCCCAATCACGATGCCGCCGCAGATATGACCGTGGAAAATCTTGGCCTCATTCAAGTGGCGATCGAGGTCCAGACGATGGTCCTTCACGCCCTTCCCAAAGATGGCTTGCGCCGCTGATTGCGGTACGGAGAGTGGATGCGGTGGCAGTGGTTGTGACATGGGATATCCAAAAAGGCTGCCGATGTATGATACGCCACCCATCGGAATTCATCGATTAGTCGCGCTACGGGTAGAATGGCCCCATGAAATCAACCTCACATGGATCCCCCACGGACTCCGAGCCTCAGGCCGGTCCGGGTTTGGACTTCAAACTGCGGATACGAAGCAGTGGGATCTTCGCCATGGGCCCCGGTAAGGCAGCCCTCCTGGAAAAGGTGGGCGAGTGCCGATCCATTGCTGGTGCGGGGAGAGCCCTTGGGCTGAGCTACTGGAAGACCCGGCACCTAATCGACGAGATGAACGCCTGTTTCCAGGCACCTGTGGTTGAGACTACGAAGGGCGGTAATCGTCGCGGCGGTGCCGAACTGACGGCCATGGGCCGGATTGCCTTGGATCGCTTCCGAGTCTTAGAGGCACAGGCCAGACAAGCGGTGGAGGCTGGATTTGCCGCCTATGTGGAACTGCTGAAGGATAGGCCGGATGCCTTGCCAGGAGTATCCCCGGAAGCCTGATCATCGAGGACACCCCGATTGAAAGGGTCGCCTAACCTTTGTTTCCCGATGTATGATCATTCAAACATCGAACGGCCAAACGGTTATCCGGGCCTGAAGCCCTGATTCCTCGGCCACAGGCGGGAAGCCACTGGAAGGGGGAGGAGCATGGAGCAGGGCATGGATGTGATGGACCGCCGGCGGGCCTTCGGCACGGCTCAGGTGGTCTTTCTCGCTACCCTGGTGGCTTTAGATTTCGCCTTCGGCTGGGTGGCCAAGCCGCTGATGCAGGCGCTAGGCCTGGCCAGCTTCCTCCATGTGGAAATGATCCCTCCGGTCATGCTGCTGCTTCTGGCGCGGTTAACCCTAGACCGATTCGGCACCCTGGTGGCCTACGAGGTCGCATGGGCCGTGGTGGCTCTGGTACTCATGCCCGGGACCGTGGTGCCCGGCCCCCTCAAGCTCATCCCGTTCCTGCTCCAAGGCCTAGTTCTCGATGGAACCTTCTCCCTGGGAGTCCGTTCGCCTCGCATCCGCGTGGTGGTTGCTGCCGTTCTCGGGGGCCTGACCGGCGCGATCTGCCAAGGTCTCATCCGCGTCGCCCTGGGGCTACCCTGGGCCAAGGCCACCCAGGTCTACATCGGCCTCCAGCTTCTCGGTAGCATCGCCGTCCACGTTGCTGGGGCACTCCTCGCCCTGGCCGTTTGGCGGCGGGTCCAGGACCACCCAGCACTTCAGGGCCTCCGGGTGGGCCCTTGATCCAGGCCGAACGCCTGGATTACGTCGCACCGGGCGGCACCAAGCTCCTGCGAAACATCGGCCTCGCTGTGAAGGCTGGGGAACGTGTGGGGATTCTAGGGCCATCGGGCTCCGGAAAATCCACTCTGGCCTTCCACCTCTGCGGTCTCCATGCCCTGGCCTTGCCAGGCCGCACTTCGGGGACCCTGCGCCTGGAAGGCCGAGACGCCCTCGGGGGTGGACGCCGCGGCTTTGCGGGGCTTGTGCTCCAGAATCCCACCTCGCAGCTCTTCGGGCGTACCGTCGAAGAGGAGGTGGGATTAGGGCTCAGGGGCTCCGAGGCCCCCAAGCGCCTGGAGCATGCCCTTGTGGCATCCGGCCTTGCGGAACGACGAACCCAGGAAGTTGCCACCCTCTCACTGGGCTGGAAGCAGCGCCTATCCATCGCCGGAATGCTTGCCATGGATCCCAGGGTCCTGTTCCTGGATGAGCCCACCAACTACCTCGACGAGTCCACTGCCTCCAACCTATTCGAGCGGCTGCGGGGCCTGGAGGGAACCACCCTCCTCGTGGCGGACCATGATGAGCGCCGCCTCGCAGGGTGGGCGGACCGGATCTTGCGGATCGAGGAGGGGGTCCTGGTACAGGACATCCCCGCACGGAACTTCACACCCCAACCTCCCCTGGCCTCGCGTATCCCGGAAGGAACGCCTGGTGAAGGACTCCTCGAACTGGAAAACGTCACCTTTGCCTACCAGAAGGGGGTGCCTGTTCTGGAAAACCTCTCGCTGTCCCTGCGGGAGGGAGAGACGGTGGCCCTCTTGGGCCCCAATGGATCAGGCAAGACCACCCTTCTGCGCCTGGCCAAGGGACTGCTGCAACCCCGATCTGGTGCGGTGCGCCTGGCTTCGGGCGGGGATCCCATGCGTGAGGTTGGGTTGGTGTTCCAGAACCCCGATGACGCACTTTTCGCGCCCACCGTGGTGGAGGAGGCGGCATTCCTCCCCACCAACCTCGGTTTGGATCGACCTCAGGTTCGAGCTCTGGAGGCCCTGGACCGTTTGGGGATCGCCGCCCTGGCAGGGCGGGCCCCCTTCACCCTGAGTTATGGCGAGAAACGTCGGCTGACCCTGGCTTCAGTCCTCTCCGGGGAGGGGCGGATTCTGTGTCTGGACGAGCCCACCATAGGCCTGGATCGAGCCAACCTGGGAATTCTGGCCGACCTGTTGTCCGGTTACGTCAGGCGCGGTGGGGCCGTGCTGTTCGCCACCCACGACGAGGCCTTTGCCGCTGCTGTCGCCACACGGACAGTGCGGCTGGGTGCCGTTGAGGCCGTGGCATGATCCGCGAACGGGGTCCGGCCGCCATCCGACTTCTGGCTTTTCTGGCTGCGGGGCTCACCCTCTCCGTCCTCACCCGGCCTAGCCTCCTGTATGGTATCGCTGGCCTGCTGGGAGTGGTCGCCCTGGTGCGGGGGTTGCCCCGCTCGCTGACGAAGGTGCTGGCTTGGTCCATCCTGGCACCCCTGCCAACGCTGGTCGTGCTCTTCGTTTGCGCCGGGCGGGAAGCCACTGGGGCCTGGGGGACCGGGTGCGTCTGGGGTCTGCAACACCTCCTGCCCTACACCACCCGCCTAGCGGCTCTCATGCTCCTGAACCTGCTGTATGTTCACGCCACCTCCCTTCCCGAACTCATGGGCGCCCTGCGCGCCTTCCCCATCCCCCAGCGGGCTGTCCTCCTTCTGGCTACCCTGATCCGTTTCCTCCCCACAGCCCTGGAGGAGGTGCGCCGAGTGTTGGAGGTGCAGCGGTGTCGCGGCCTGGCTAGGCGGCGGCTCCTGACGCCCACAGGACTCCTATCACTGGCGGTGCCACTCTTTCTGGCCCAGATCCAACGCAGCCACGATCTGGCCCTTTCTCTGGAGATCCGCGATTGCGCGGATCCTCGCACCCTCGAGGAAACCCCATGAACCCGCCCATCCTCCAGGAGATCCTGGCCACCGTACCTGACGACGGCACGAGGGTGGAGGACATCCAGGTCTACGCCAACTGGATCATCTCGAAAGCCCAGCGTCCGGCCATCTCCACCCTTTTCCACGGCATGCCAGGACTGCCCCCCCGGTCCTGCGGCACCTGGATGGGGGACTACCGTGGCGCAAGGCCTGCTGGCCTATGGACATCGTCGAACTTTTTTCTCGGAATGCTGACTGTAAAAAAATAGCTAAACCACAGACACGGAGGTGACAGAGAACGGAGAAGCGAGAGGTCAGAGGGGAAATTTACCCACTTTCTGTTGCTCGATCTTTCTCCGTGCCCTTCTCCGTGGTTCATCTTTGTTTTTTTAAATTTTCAACTGCATTATTTGGATTGAGCTATTCGAATGCCCACAATCTGTTTGCCATTTTGTGGATTTCTCCGGCCCTTCGGATCTCTTGCGGTCTCAGTGCCCTATCCTTGAAACTGAGGTTGGAGGATCCTTTGGCTCGACGCCCCTGCTGTAAACGTGTTGAAGAAATGCCCGGTGTGAACTATTTCAAGCCTAGGGCAGTTCCTCTATCCGCCTTGGAAGAAGTCACCCTGTCCATTGAGGAGTTGGAGGCGCTCCGTTTGGCCCACAAAGAAGGCCTGTATCAACAGGAAGCATGTGAGCGCATGGGAGTCTCCCGAGCAACCTTCGGCCGAGTCCTGGACGCAGCCCATCGAAAGGTTACAACGGCCTTGGTGGATGGTTGCGCCCTGCGAATTGAAGGCGGCTCATTCTGCATGGTTGGGCCGGAACTTTGTGAACGTTGCCCGGCCAAACTCACCGGCGACAGCATCGGAACGGAATCCGTTTGCGACCACTGCCCAATCCGGAAGCAAGCGCGCTGACGGCATCCATCCTTAGCCATTCGATCGAAGCTGAAAAGCTGGCATGGTCTTGTCCACCCTGGCCTGAGACTCGCGGGCCAGCCAGTAGGCCGAAGCTAACAAGGCCCCGCAGAGAGGCTTGTCGCGAACACATGTAGCCTCCCGAATGGAGCAATTTTTGGGGTGATCCGGTAACCAAAAGGAGCAAATCGACTACAAGGAAATGAGCTTATACCCAGAAATGTCAACCTCCGTAATCCCCCGCTCGACCATTGAGTTTGCTCTGCATAATTCTCAGAATCTCAGCGTCCACACCCGCCATGCCATGCTGGGCAAGGCGACCCAAGTTGGCCAGAGAGCTTTCCCCGTTTTCGCCTACGATTCCGTCTGTGGCTGGAATTCCAATTCCCGCCAGAGCCAGATTTGCAGACCGAAAAGCAGCATCAACCCCCGTCATCGTTTTCATGGCACACCCGATCTTTGCGCCATCGCAAATCATTCCGGCGACATTTCCTACCATATTCGAGACGGCTAAACCGACCTGATCAGCGTTCCCACCCTCCAAATGCACAAGGGCAGAAGCAACGCCAATGCCAGCGGCATTCGCCGCACCACAAATGGCAGATAAGGTACCCAAGTGCCAAGTTGCAGCGGTTGTCATGAGGCAAGCAAACGCAAGAGCCTCCTCAATTTTATCTTCAGGATGCCCCGATTCTCGGCCCCAAAGGCTCACCGGAACCGCAACGGTAATGCCTTTATTGCCTGAGCCGGCCAAGGTCATCACCGTAAGGGATTCCCCCGACATGCGGGCAAAGACCCCGGCGCTCACAAGGCGAGAAAGGCGTGTCTGGGAATCCTGTCCTGCCGGGGCGACAAAGCCAGAAGGTAACCGCGATAAGCCATGGCGCGCAATTGCCAGGTTAAGGGTCACCCCCTCCTGGAGCCGCTTCCGGTCCTCCAAATTCAACGTCTTGGCAAGATCCATCAGATCCTGAATAGAACTCGCTGCCACCTGCTGACGCACCGAAGGACCTTCCTGTGCCCGGGGATTTGTTTCTGCGCCACCAACCAAATGGCCATCCTTCTCCAGGCGGGCCAAATGGGAGTGTTCCCGTTCCAAAACGGCTCGGCCGACACCTGTTTCCCGAACCACAGTCACATCCACCAGCAGGCAACTTTGCTGAGCATCCACCTCCACATGAACACCATGCTGTTCCAAAAGCATTTTGGCGGTTTCGATCAAGGCGGGATTCGTTCCCTCGAAACTTCGCAATCCCAGGGAAGCGTCTGGTAAGTGCGCTCCCAAGGCCAGAGCCCAAAGAATGCCCGTGGCACGATCCGAATTGGGAAGGCCTACTGCATAACAGTTTTTGTAGGTGCGGGGATCACAGACCAGCCGGATTTGGCGGACCTGACCACCACTCTGCTCGGCAGCCAAAGCCGCCGCCCAGGCTACGGCGGCAGGTTCGGT
Organism: Deltaproteobacteria bacterium; assembly: GCA_020048105.1. Taxonomy (GTDB): domain Bacteria; phylum Acidobacteriota; class Holophagae; order Holophagales; family Holophagaceae; genus JAYREN01. The sequence goes on from JAIFMW010000128.1 coordinate 7,255, forward strand.
ACAGCCAAGCGCAGGCTTCCATTCCGCCGCGAGAAAATCTGTCATGCGCATGGTGTCGCTCCCCAGGCAACCGAATGCCTATCCACCACCATCGTGCTGCATCGTGGCTTCACACGCCAGCAACATCCCGAATCCTTTGATGGAATGGATTCACAGCATTATTTTTGGTCATATGCTCATTTTATCGCTAAAATAGTGACTCACATGGTGTTGCTGATCGAGCTTTAAGATCACGCTGAGGGGGATAAAAATGCAGAGAACCCATTGTGCAATCTTAGAAACCATTGGAAAGACCCCCCTGGTGGAGTTGAGACAACTCAGCCGAGAATCCGAGTGCCAGATCTTTGCCAAACTGGAATTCCTCAATCCCATGGGCAGCATCAAGGACCGCGTTGCGCGGTACATGATCGAGGCAGCGGAACAAAATGGGCGAATCAAGCCAGGCGACATGATCCTGGAAAACTCCTCCGGAAATACGGCACTTGGCCTTGCGCTCGTCGCGATTCAGAAGGGCTACCGCCTGAAGGTAGTAGTCCGCGACCGGATCAGCCGAGAGAAACTGGATCAACTCCGGGTCCTGGGTGTAGAGGTCCACCTTGCGGATAGCAGCCTACCGCCCGAACATCCCGATAGCTATAACCGCATCACCCCGCGTCTGGCGCGAGAAACACCCAACTGCTATTTCCCTGATCAGCACAGCAACCGCGAGAACAACGCGGCCCACTACCACGGCACTGGCCCCGAAATCTGGGAGCAGATGGAAGGCCGCATCGATGCCTTCGTGGCTGGGGCAGGCACGGGTGGCACCATCGGCGGCGTGGGCCGCTTCCTGAAAGAACAGGATCCAAAAATCCAGGTGATCGCCATCGATCCCATGGGCTCCGTGTTCCATGACCATTTCCGTGGGCGCAAAGATCTGACTTCCGGTCCCTATTTAGTCGAAGGCCTCGGGGACGAATTCCCCATTGCCACCATGGACTTTGAGATTCTCGATGACATCCTTCAGGTAAAGGACGAAGACACCTTCCTGGAGGCTCGCGCCTTCGCACGAAGTGAGGGACTCTTGGTGGGCGGTTCCAGCGGTGCGGCCATCTGGGGAGTTCGCCAAGTGGCAGCCAGGCTTGGTCCCAAAGCCCGCATCGTGACCGTATTCCCCGATGGAGCCTCCCGCTACCTCAGCACCGTCTTCAGTGACGATTGGATGCGCTCCCAGGGATTCCTCGCATCCGAAGTGTGACCAAGGTTGGGTTGACGAATAGTGAGCATATGCCCATTATCGAGATAGAGGTTTCCCATGACCACTACACCCATCCACACGATCGCCATCACCAGTGAAGGGCCAACCCTCGCGGATCCTGTGGATTCACGATTCGGTCGCGCAGGCGGCTTCGTCATCGTAGATCTGACATCGATGGCCACGACTTACGTTGACAACGGCTCCTCCCAAGTTCTAGCTCAGGGTGCTGGCATCCAGGCCGCTGAGAACCTAGTCAAGGCGGGTGCCCAGGTTTTACTCACTGGCCATGTGGGCCCCAAAGCCTGGACCGCGCTCCAGGCTACGGGTGTAAAGGTAGTGCAAGGCGTCGAGAATATGACCGTCGGCGAGGCGGTGACGAAGTTCAAGGCTGGGGAATTCACCTTCTCCGATGCCCCCAGCCATTAGGAGCCCTCATGATCATCGCAGTCGCTAGCGGCAAGGGAGGAACGGGCAAGACCACGGTTTCAGCCGCCCTAGCCTCGATCTGGAAACGCCCGGTATTGGCGGTGGATATGGATGTGGAAGAGCCGAACCTGCACCTCTTCCTGAAACCGGAATCCGTGCGTAGCGAAGCGGCCTATTTGGAAGTGCCCGTGCTCGATAAGGCCCTCTGCAAGTTGTGTGGAGCCTGCGCCGAGTTATGCCAGTTCAAGGCCATCAGTCTCATGGGAGCGCACCTGTTGATCTTTCCAGACATGTGCCACGGGTGCGGCGGTTGCATGCGAATTTGCCCCGAGGGCGCTCTCCAAAAGGGGCAGCGGGAACTGGGCGTGGTAGAGGCGGGCATCACCTCTGAAGGGATTCCCTGCTTAACGGGCCGCCTGCGCATCGGCGAGGCCATGAGCCCACCGCTCATGGGCAAGGTCCGCCAGCGGATGCAGGCCATGGCTGAGCAAGACTTTCGCGACATCATCATTGACGCCCCTCCGGGTGTTAGCTGCCCAGCCATGACAGCCGTGCAAGATGCGGACGTCATTCTCTTGGTAACCGAGCCAACCCCCTTCGGACTCCATGATCTTCGCTTGGCCTGGCAGGCCTTCCACCCCCTGGGCAAACCCATGGGCGTCGTGATCAATCGCGCTGGCGTGGGCGATGACCAAGTCCAAGCCTTCTGCCGAGAAAAGGGGCTGCCGCTCCTCACGGAAATTCCCTTTCGCCGGGATATCGCCGAGCACTATGCCCACGGCGGCATCTTGACTCAGCTCGATGCGGGCATGAAGGCCACGTTCGAAGACCTGGCACAACGGCTGGAACGCATGGCCTGCGAGGGGCAGGGGGTGAGCCATGCGTGAACTGGTCGTCATAAGTGGCAAGGGGGGCACGGGGAAAACCTCTCTGACCGCAGCCTTTGCCCATCTGGCCGAAAAAAAAGTGCTGTGCGATCTGGATGTGGACGCTCCCGATCTGCACTTGATTGCGGAGCCCACCATCCAGCGAAGCGGCCCTTTCCTGTCGGGCCATGTGGCGGAGATTGATGGGACCGCCTGCACGAGCTGCGGCACCTGCATGGAAGTCTGCGCCTATGGAGCCATCCAGAATGTTGATGGGCGATTCACCGTTGCTTCCGGCCACTGCGAGGGCTGTAAGGTTTGCGTGGCCTTCTGCCCCGAGCAGGCCATCGATTTTCCGGATCGCCTCTGCGGCACCTGGTACGAGAGCGAGACCCGCTTTGGCCCAATGATCCATGCCCAGCTCGACCCCGGCCAGGAGAACTCTGGCAAGCTGGTGACCCTCCTCAAGGCCAAGGCCCGGGAACACGCCCAGCAGAAAGGTGTGGACCTGATCGTGAGCGATGGCGCGCCGGGCATCGGCTGTCCTGTCATCAGTTCTCTCTCTCAGGCCACCCTGGTGCTGCTTGTGACTGAACCCACGCCCTCGGGCCTCCACGATCTAGAGCGGGTGGTGGACCTCTGCCGCCACTTCCGCCTGCCCTCTGCGGTGCTCATCAACAAGGCCGACCTGAACCAGGGCTATCAAACCGCCATTCATACCTTCTGCCAGAGCCGAGACATCCCGGTAGTGGGCCATCTCCCCCACGATCCCGAAGTGACCCGGGCCATGATCCGAGGCCAGGCTGTCACCGAAGGCCCCGAGACCCCCTTTGGCGCCCAGGTGCGCCAGATCTGGGCCAACCTACAGCCCCTCCTGGGCGCACCGGCCCATACCTGAACCAGATCCCCACCGAGGAAATGCAATGAAGCACTACGACATACTCGTGATTGGCGGCGGCCCTGCGGGAATCACCATTTCCAAGGTTCTCCACCGGAAGAAGACCGTGGGCATCATTCGCCCCGAAGATCACTCCATGATCTATTGCGCCATGCCCTATGCAATTGAAAAGATCATTCACCTTGAGAAGACATTCAAGAAGGACAGCATCGTCACAGATTCAGGGGCGGACCTCATCCGGGACACCGTCGTCCGAATCGATTTCGATCAAAAGCAGGTCCACACCCAGACGAACGAGGTCTACGGTTACGGCAAGCTGGTCCTCGCAACGGGAGCCGTGCCGGTGCTCCCACCCATCCCCGGCAAGAACTTGAAACGGGTGATGACCTTCAAGACCGAAAACGATCTCCGCACCATCATCGACTATTGCGAGCACGGCAGCATTTCCAAGGCCGTGGTGGTGGGCGCAGGCGCCATCGGGGTCGAACTGGCCCAGGCCCTCAAGGCCATTGGTCTTGAGACCCACTTGGTCGACATGGCCAGCACGATCCTGAGCGCCATGATGGACAAGGAAATGATCGAGGACGCCGAAGGGGTGCTGACCCGCGAGGGTATCCACCTTCATCTCAACAGCAAGGTGGTGGAACTGCGGGGCGCTGACGCCGTGGAGCACGTGGTTCTCGATGACGGTCAAGTCATCTCCTTCCAGGATGCGGAGGATTGCAGCATCAGCGAGGATTTCATCGAGCAGCAGGGCCTGGTTGTGTTCGCCGTGGGCATGAGGGTCGAAAAGGAGCTGTTCGAGGATACTGGGCTCGCCCTGGGCCGCGACGGCATCATTGTCAACGGCAGGATGGAAACAAATCTCCCGGATGTCTATGCCGTGGGAGACTGCGCCCAGTTTGTCAGCGGCATCACCGGCGAGGTCATTTCGGGCAAACTGGCCACCAATGCTGTGCCCATGGCCAAGGTATTCGCCCAGAACCAACTGGGCGCCGACAAGAGCTACCCAGGTTTCTTCAACGGAGCCGCCACCAAGATCGGCCCCTTCTTTGCGGGGGGCACAGGGCTCACCGAAAAGGCCGCCAGTACCACCCTCGAGACGGTTACTGGGCATTCCGAATTGACCACGATCTTTCCCAATATGCCGGGCGCCAAGAAAGTCAGGATGAAGATGATTGCGGAGAAAGGCACCCTGCGGATCCTCGGCGCGCAGTTCCTGAGCGGAGAGCCCGTCACCGACAAGGTGGACGTGATGACCCTGGCCATCCAGAGCGGGCTGACCGTCACCCATCTCGCCGAATTCAGCTATTCCTCCCAGCCCTACCAGTCGTTTTTTCCGGCCAACAACCTGATGGTGGCGGCCGCAGAGGACATTCTCAGCAAGCTCAAGTAACAGCCTTTCCCAAGGAGTTCCACCCATGAACCAGGCACGCATCGCTATCCCCTCCACCCTGCCCGGCGGTCTCGAAGCCGGCGTCGGCGCCCATTTCGGCCACTGCGATCTCTACACCATCGTGGATGTCAAAGAAGGCCAAGTCGCCGGAGTCAGCACCTTGCCCAACGTTCCCCACGCCCAGGGCGGCTGCCTCGCGCCCGTAAACTACCTGGCCCAGAACGGTGTCACCGTGCTCATCTCCGGTGGAATGGGACTGCGTCCCCTCATGGGCTTTAACCAGGCGGGCATCGAGGTCTACCGAGGCGCCGAGGCTCCCAGCGTGGACGCCGCAGTGCAAGCGCTTCTCCGGGGCGACCTCCAGCGTTTCAGCCGCGAACACACCTGTGGCGGCGGTCACGCGCACTGAGCCACGGATCTGGGATCGATCAACCAGGGGAGAAGAAATCATGAACATCGCGATGATCACCCAACGGGAGGCCGCACTGGCGGCCTTCCGGGACGGACTGGAGCAGCGTAGCGCCCGGGTCGAGTGCTTCGCCGATGCCTGGGGTTTCCTGCAGGCGGCCCGCGCCAAGAACTGGAACCTCGTGATCGTGGATGACCTCACCCTGCCCTTCGCCGACCTGATCGAAAAGCTCTTGGAAATCAACGCCAGCCTCAACACGGCCGTGCTCACAGAGCTGGATGAAGCAGCCTTCCATGAAGCATCCGAGGGGCTGGGCATTCTCTCGGGGCTGCCCAGCAGGCCTGGACTGGCCGATGTCGCCCCCTTGCTGGACAAGCTCCAGGCCGTGGGCGGATTGGATCCGGTCATTGAAACGGCCCAGAGTCACCTGGATGCACTGAGGAACAAACACCACCCACGCTGTGTGGTGTGCTGGGATCGCCATCCCTTCGGCCTGAAAGTGGAGTTTCGCGTGACCGGGGAACACACCGTGGAAGGCACCTTTGGCTGCGGCAAGTTTTACGAAGGTTACGAGAACGTTCTCCACGGCGGCATCGTATCTACGCTGCTGGATGGCGCCATGGCAAGTTGCATCCTGGCCAAGGGCGTGGAGGCCTACACGGTGGATCTCCGCGTGCGCTACCGAACCGCGGTGGAAACGGGCATTCCCGCCACGATCCGCGGTGAGTGGGTGAGTGGATCGGGTCCAGTCCACCTCCTTCACGCCACCCTCGAACAGGCGGGAAAAGTCCGCGCCAGCGCGAGGGCCAAATTCTTTGAAGGCACGCCTAACCAGCCCAGCCAACCCATGCCAGGGAGCGGCAGCATCAAAGCCCTGCTGAGCCAGGCACGCAAGCGTCTCGCGTGAAAGCCCTCGCCGCAATTCGTACCCTTCACGATCAGCCCCTCCCAGAGCTGGTCTTCCAGGCCATGACCGTGCATCGCCAGAAGTGGGATCCCACTCGCCTCCAGCTCTGCACCCTGGACAGCCTGAGAACAGGCGCGTGCAGCGAGGACTGTGCCTACTGTGCCCAGAGTGCCCACCATGCTGCGGATGTAAAAATCGATCCATTAAAGGATTGCGAAGCTGTCCTGGTGGGAGCTCGAAACGCTCGTGAAGCAGGCAGCACACGCTACTGCATGGCGACCTCAGGCCGCAGCCTGGAGGAAGGTGCGGATTTCGACGCCGTGCTGGAGATCATCCGGGAGGTGCGCGCCCTGGGCCTGGAGGCTTGCATGAGCCTGGGACTTATCACGGAACAGCAGGCACACCGCCTCAAGGCCGCCGGATGCACGGTCTACAACCACAATTTAGACACCAGCCGACTCATGTACGAGCGCATCGTGAGCACCCACACCTTCGACGAGCGGCTCGCCACGATTCGTGCTGTGCAGAAGGCTGGGCTCCAGGTCTGCTGCGGCGGCATCCTCGGCCTGGGAGAGACGCTGGATGACCGCATCCACTTTCTCCACGAACTCACCTTGCTGGATTCGCCCCCGGACGCCATTCCCATCAACATCCTGGTGCCTATCCCAGGCACACCGCTGGAAGGCATGCCGCCCGTGCCCGTGATCGAGATCATCCGGGTCATCGCCACGGCGAGAATCTTGTTCCCCTCCAGTCGCATCCGCCTCGCGGCAGGTCGCAGCAGCCTCAGCCAAGAGGCCCAGGCTTGGGCATTTCTCTGCGGAGCCAATTCTATTTTCACTGGGGAGAAACTGCTGACCACGCAGGGCACTGCGGCTGGAGCAGACCAGAAACTGCTTCAGATGCTTGGCATGACACAGGATTGCTGAGCCAACAAAAGGAAGTTTCTTCAACCAAACGAGCATATGACAAATAGAAATCTTTTTCGTTAACATTCCCTTGGAGCCTATTTGCGCTCATCGCACCCGGTGACGCGATGTTCAGGCACCCAGGAGAAACAAGATGCCCGTGCCCTCTGCCCTCTCAACTGCAACCGCGTTGCTGCTCCCTATGACAATGCAGACCCAGCCCCCCTCCACCCAGGCCAGTCTCCTGGAGGGACGCGTGTGGGATGCCGTCACTCGACTGCCCATGAGCGAGGTCCTCATCCGGATTCCCGACCTCAAGCGCGGCACCACCACAGACCCCAAAGGCGCCTTTCGCCTGGACCACATTCCCCCAGGAAAATACCTGGTGGGGTTCCACAAGAAACGCTTTGAGGCAAAGCATGTCTGGATCACTTTTCCCATGCCTCATGCGCTGGAAATCCAGCTGGAGCAGACCATCCCAGGGGCCGAAGTGACGGTATCCGCCACCCCTTGGGCCACCCACCCCCTGGAAACGGCCCAGCAGACAGGGTCCATCACCCAGGAAGAGGTGCTCCTCGGCTCGGGCATGTCCCTTGGAGAGGCCGTATCGGAACTGGCTGGGGTGCGCAATGTCTCCACCGGGGATGCCTCGGGCGTGCCCATGATCCGCGGCATGGTCAACGAGCGGGTTCGGGTCCTGGAAAATGGTGTGGGTGTGAACTATCAGGGTTTTAGCCGCCGCCACATGCCCACGGTCGAACCCCTGGATGCTGATCGGGTCGATGTGGTGCGTGGTCCGGCCAGCGTGCTCTTCGGCTCCCAGGCCATCGGAGGCGCCGTCAACCTGGTCCCCGCGCCCCTGCCCGCCACGGGAGAAGGCACCACACTCTTTTCGGGCAAACTGGCCATGGGCGGCACCTCGGCCAACGATAGCCGGGTTGGCCGAGTGATGCTGGAGGGTGCCCAAGGAGCCTTTGGCTGGCGGGTCGCAGCCACCGAGCGGGCTGGCGAGGAAACCCGAACGCCCGCTGGGGATATTCCCAATACCGACTTCCGCTCGGGCGCCTGGTCTGCAGCTGGGGGCTTCTCGACCACTTGGGGCCAGCTCACAGGGCGAGCCCGGCACTTCGGCAACCGTTTCGGGTTCTATGTTCCGACTTCCCCTCAATTCCGCCTGGACCTCCAGGATGACCTCCAGGCCCTCGAAGCAGCTCTGTTTCTCCCCTTTGGGGTGGCTGAGTTGAGCACCACCCGCCAGGAGAATCACCGCAGGGCCTACCCCAACGGTCAGGAACATCCCTCAGGGGTTGACATCGTGCTGGAGACCTTGACCCACCGAACCCGGCTGAAGCACCTCCCCGCCCACGGACTCACGGGGGATCTGGCCCTGGAGCTCATCGACCAGACCAACACCTCCAAGGCCCTCACGCCCACCGGCATGAGAACCCTTCTGCCCAATTACGGCACCCGAGCCTGGGCGGTGTCCCTGTTTGAAGAGTGGCGACCCCAGGGCGAAGACCACCAGGGCTGGATCCTGAGCCTGGGCCTGCGCCACGACACCCGGAACCTCACCATCGACCCGGATCTGCGCCCCGGTCTCGCTGCGGGCCTAAAGAGACACTACCAGGCCAACACCGGGTCCCTTGGGGCGGTCTACCAGTTCACACCGGTGTATTCATTGGCGGCGACCCTCGGCCAGGGCTGGCGCCATCCCTCCGAGTTCGAACTCTTCGCCGCCGGGCCCCACGATGGGGTGGCAGCCTACGAACTCGGCAACCCGAACCTGAAGGAAGAGCGGAACCAGAGCCTGGATCTCTCTGCTCGGATGGAGCACAAGCGCCTGCGGGGCAAGCTGACCGTATTCAGCAACCGCTTCGACGACTACATCTACCTGTATGAAACAGGTCTCCCACCCATCGGAGGTCTGTCGGTGCTGTCCTTCACCCAGGCCGATGCGAAGATCCAAGGCCTCGAGGTGGAAGCCACCGTGCCCCTCCCCGCTAACATCGAGTTGCAAGGGACCTACGAGCGTCTTAATACACGCAATCAAGCAACCCAACAGGCCCTACCCTTTGCCCCCCCGGATCGCGCCGCGCTGGGAGCCCGCTGGAACCTGGGCTCTCGGGATATGAACCCCGTCGGCCACCTGGAACTGCGAGCCACCTGGACGGGACCGGGCCGCCCTAGCGGCAAGGATGAACCCTTTGGCACTCGCGCAGGTCAGCTCATCGAGACTTCAGGTTATGTGCTGTGGAACCTCGCTGGCGGCTTGGACTGGAGCTGGGGAAAGGCGCGCTGCAGCTCGAATCTGTCGGTGTCAAACCTGTTCGATAAGCGCTATGTGGATTTCCTGGACACCTACAAACAGCTATTTCCCGCCCAGGGCCGTTCCATTCGGATCACGCTGACCACCTCCTTCTAAACAGAAACGGAATCTCGCCATGCCGATTGGATCCATCATCCTCGCCAGTTTTGTTGTGGGCCCCGGGAGCGTCTTCCTGGCCAGCCTAGTGCTGCGCCTGCCGGAGGACACCCTAAAACGGCTGACTCCGAGGGTGCTCAGCTTCGCGGTGGGTGCCCTGTTGGCCATGGCCCTGCTGCGGATGCTGCCCCACGCCCTGGCGCACGGGGCAACCATGCCGGTGCTGCAGACGGCCCTCGTGGCGATCCTACTGCTGTTCCTAGCAGAACGGTTCCGGGTCCTGCGGCACTGTCACGAATTCCACTGCCAGGAGCATGCGGATCTGCCGTTGCGGATCTTCCTGGGCAATGCCTCCCACGCCCTGGTGGACGGCATCGCCCTGGCCCTGGCCTTCCAGGCCGGGAGCATGGCGGGTTGGGTATTCACCCTGGCCCTTGTGGCCCACGAAGTACCCAAGTCCATCGTGAGCCTCATGCTGCTGAAGGAAGGGCGCAATAACGCCGTGGCCCTGCTCTGGAATCTCATCCCCAGCTTCTTCACCCAAGTGGGCGCCCTGGCCGCGGGCATCAGCATTGCCTTTGTGAAGCCAATCACACCCTATGCACTGGGGGCGGGCGCAGCCTTCTTCCTTTACCTCGCTCTCGCCGATCTGGTGCCCAGGCACCGCAGGGCCACCGAGAAATCCGAAGCCGTCTGGCAAGCGGTCCTGGTGGTAGCTGGCGCTGTCCTCATCTGGCTCTTGCCAGCCCACTAAACCTGCCCTCTCTTGTGAGCATTAGCGCAAAATAGATACCGGCAGGAGAATTGAATATGCAAACCACCGACACCCTCTCATTGCGCCTTCCTGATGGATCCATCCGTCAGCTTCCCGAGGGTGCCACCGGGGCCGATCTGGCCCGAAGCATCGGTCCTCGGCTACTCGAGGCGGCCCTGGCCGTCCGGGTGGACGGCACCCT
>JAIFMW010000193.1 GCA_020048105.1 Deltaproteobacteria bacterium
GGGATCGGCAACCTGGAACTGGGGTCCAGGAGTTCCGCTCAATTTCATCGCTGCGCATTTCTTCGGAGCCCCTTCGCGGGCGTGCTCGTGCTCGATGGGGCCCAGACTAATTTTTCGAGTTGCGAGTTCAGCGGCCACGAAGGTGCTGGCCTCCACGCAACCGCCGGTGCCCAGATTCAGATGAATGCCTGCCGGATCATGGAAAATCCAGGCCTGGGTGTTTCCATCGTGGATGCGAGCCGGGTCACGTTCGAGGATTGTGAAATCGCTGCCAACGGGCAGCCGGGAATCATGCTTCACCGGGGCGGGACGGCTAGGCTATCCCACTGTCGGGTGGTGGATGGCAAATCTTTGGGAATAGCCTGCCACCGGGATTCCGTGGTGAGCCTGGACCACAGCCTGATCCAGGGCAACGCTCTCGGAGGCATCCTGCTTGGACCCGAGGCGGGTATTCCAGAACTGGGTGCGGAAAACAAAATTGAGGATCCCTTTCTTCGTTAAGAGCGGGGGAACCTGGGCGTTCGAGAACCCTCAGTCTTCACCGCCAAGACTGCACCAAGCTTCAGGATGCTTTGATCGGACCGTCCCTGTGCAGCAATCCATCGAGGACGATGCCCCAGCTTCTTCCTTGACCCTCCTCTTGAGCCAGGGCACCGAAGCTTGGATGTCCCATGAGTTCGAGCATCGGATCCGGAAGGCGGGTGACAAAGGCCACGGGCAGTTCCCCAAAAGACCGCAGTAGGGGTTCCAGGTGACGCACGGCCCCCATGGGTTCTAGCCCATCGGTCCGGCTGGGCTCAAGGTCCACCAACAGCATGCGAAGTGGTGCATCACCCGCAGCTTTCCAGCAGGCATGGGCCTCGAAAAGATCCAGGGCGAAGGCAAAGCGCCGATAACCCGCCCCTTCCAAGCGGAGGGCGATTCGGTCGCGGTCTGTTCCAGGAGGGGAGACTAAAAGCAAGTTGGTACACCTGCGGTCGAGCCGGAGTAAAGCGTCCAGGCCTGCTTGCTCAGGTCCAGGGAGAGGCGCGCTCGAATCCTCCAAGGAGAGATCGGAGTCCCCTGCGTCGCCTTTGGTTGGGGAATTTTTGACCAGTTCGAAACGACCTGTGGCGCTTGCCGCCTCGCGGCCACTGCGGCTGCTCTGGGTACCTTGCCGCTCGCGTGCATCCAGAAAGCGCGCCAGAAGGAGTTTTCCGGCCTCGCTCATGCCGGTCATTTGAATGCAAACATGCAGCTCTGAATTGGCCTCCAGGGCCCGCACCACTTGGCCCCGAGCCTCCAGCACATCCCCCTTGGGGAAACCGCGAAGACGCAGGAGCGGAATGGTTTTCCCGGGCTCGAACAGATAGGTCCCAGGATGCACCGGCATGCCATCTTCCAGGCGGAGCATGCGATCCACGCGGAAGACTAGGCCCCCCATGGAAAGGTTCAGCAGGGGGCCGGTAATGCCGTGGCCAGGAATTTCCGCGTCCTGGGCGGTTACATGCAAATCCTCGCGGGGCCGGATCGGGTAGCGCTTCCAGAGGCGCCGGTCCGTTGCTTCCAGGGAAAGGGGACATTCAAACTGATACTGCAGGTAGCCTTCACGGCCCAGGTAAGAGATCCGTCCTTCGAAGCGTTTGCCCAAGGCGGCTAGGACGATTTCGAAGGAAGCACCTACAGCCAAGGCTGGCGGCAGGGGGCGCACTAGTTTGAGGATGAACCGCCGAGTGCTGGGGTCCAGGCTGGTCATCACGGCTGCATAGGGGAGGGTCTTGGTGCCCTCCACCTTGATGGGAAACTCAGCCTCCAAGGTCATTAAATCCTGAAATGCCTCCAGGATAAATGCGGGGTCCTTGATCTTGGCGCCCGCAGCCACGGCTCAATAACCCGAGGAGCAGGGCGCCCCCACTGTCTGAATTCCCAGGCAGGAGGACGGTGTCTTTGTTTGGGAATTGATTCGCGTAACCATGACCACCCTCAAGATAACCCGAGAAGAACGCGCGGTTCCACCGGCCATCAAAGTGCGCGCCCTGGGTGGTGGATTGGCCCAGGGGTTCACGATTACTTGCAGGGGGATGGATGCCAACTCCAAACAGAGCAACGGCCTTGGTGAACCGTGGCTCTGTCGCGAAGGAATCAGAGTCGGATGGAAACCAGCGCCTGGAGAGCCGTGGCTTGGCCGCTATTGGCCTGGAACTGACCCAGGAGAACGCGGCCTTCGGCGGATACGGAACGGTTGATGCGATAGCCAGCGCCAGCGGCCAGTGTAAGGGACGTCTTGGATGTTGAGGGGCCCTGGTTGGGGTTAACGTTCCAATTCTGCAAGCCCAAGCCCATGGTCAGGTAGATGCCTTGGGGCCGGGTTTCGGTGTAATAGACGTAATCGGCTCCTGCACCGAAGGCCGAAACGGTGCTTTTACCAAAGGTGCCGCCGACACCAGGTTGCCAGCCTCCGTTGTAATAGGTGAAGTCCACCCAAGGGCGCAGTTCGTGGCCGTTGCCGTAGTAAAGCCCGGCGTGACCGCCGACGACAAAGCCCTGTCGGCCATCGACTTTTTTATCCAGATCACCAAGCGGCAGATTGAGTCCGCCTTGGACCCCAAACTGCACAGTCTGAGCCGAGGCACAGACGCCACTCAGAGTTAGGACGGCCGAGAAAATCCCGAGGTGTATCCGTTTCATGATGACTCCTAGGAAGGTTGAGCCTTCAGCCTAGCGATTCAATGCCACGAGAGTGTCACCATATACACAAAAAGCGCCCGAAGGCGCTTTTTGTGAAGAGTTAAAAGAGGCTATTCGGCCGCAGGCTTGGGGGTGGTGTCGCGGCGAACTTCCTTGAGGCGGCCCTTCTTGCCGAGCTTCTCGCGGAGGAAGTAGAGCTTGGCGCGACGGACCTTGCCGCTACGAACCACTTCCAGCTTATCGATGGAGGGGCTGTGAAGGGGGAACACGCGCTCCACACCGACACCGTTCGAGATCTTGCGAACCGTGAAGGAGGTGCGGATACCGCCGCCCTTGATTCCGATGACCACACCCTGGTACATCTGGATGCGTTCTTTTTCGCCTTCCTTAACCTTGACGTGCACCTTGACAGTGTCGCCGGGGCTGATGCGGGGGAGGTCGTGACGAAGCAGGCCTGCTTCGAGTTTGTCGATGATATTCATAGTTTCCTCTGGGCCTAGCGGTCCTGCTCGGCATGGCAATCAGGGGCCGGGGACATAGAGCACGAAAAGCCCCACACGGGGGGTCAACCAGTTTAGCGTAGGGGCCTTGAAAGACAAGGCGGAAATCTTGATTTAACCCTATGGAATTAACAAAACATCCCTGTGGTGGCCTGGGTAGTGACGCCCTGCATGTCGGCCACCTGGGCCACATCCTTGTCACCCCGACCGCTGAGATTGACCAGGATGGTCGCATCCGGCCCCAGCTCCTGGGCCAGTTGGGCCGCACCCGCCAAGGCATGGCTGGATTCCAGGGCCGGGATAATTCCTTCCAGGCGGGCGAGGCGATGGAATTCTCGAAGCGCCTCGCCATCCGTTGCGAAACCATATTCGGCGCGACCGCTGGCCTTCAGGTAGGCGTGCTGTGGCCCCACGCCGGGGTAGTCCAGTCCGGCGGAAATGCTGTGAGTCGGCTGGATTTGGTCGTTGCCATCCAACAGCACCACGGTGGCCATGCCGTGAATGATGCCGGGCCGACCCGTGGCGAAGCGGGCGGCGTGCTCCCCTGGATCGAGGCTGCGACCTCCCGCCTCAATGCCGATGAGCCGGACCTCTTCATTCGGAAGATATGCGTGGAAGGCGCCGATGGCATTGCTGCCACCGCCTACGCAGGCCAAAACGGCATCGGGCAGCGAACCGGTCTGCTCCAGAATCTGAGCGCGGCTCTCGAGGCTGATCACCTTCTGGAATTCGCGGACGATGGAGGGGTACGGGTGCGGCCCAACGGCGCTCCCCAGCAAATAAAACGTGTGGTCCGCGTGCTCGACGTAATAGCCCAAGGCCTCATCCACGGCATCCTTCAGCGTTCGATTGCCACTCTGCACTTCAATGACTTCCGCGCCCAGCATCTTCATTCGGACCACATTCAACTGCTGGCGTGCCGCGTCGACAGCCCCCATGAAGATGGTGCAGCGCAGCCCCAGGCGTGCGGCGGCGGTGGCCGTAGCCACGCCATGCTGACCCGCCCCGGTCTCGGCCACCACATGGCCCTTGCCCATTTTCTTGGCCAGGAGAGCCTGACCCAGAGCGTTATTGAGTTTGTGGGCACCGGTGTGGAGCAGATCTTCCCGCTTGAGGAAAATTCGACATTGCCCTAACTCGGCCGCGTAGCGTGGCACTTCCGTGAGGGGCGTGGGACGCCCGGCGTAATTTCGGAATAACTCCGTGAGTTCCTGGGCAAGCTCGCCATTCCGAGCGGCCACGCTGAAGGCCTCCGCCAGTTCCTGGAGTGGCTGCACCAGGGGTGGTGGCACGAAGGCGCCGCCGAAGTCGCCGAAGCGGCCGTCGTCCACGAGGGCATCCAGCTCAAAGGTGGGGTGGGTAAGGTTGTTCATAGAGTCTCCTGGGGAGAATGAGGTTAGAAAAAACAAAAAAGCCCACCGCAAGGGGTGGGCTTCCTGGAGTGCGCTTAAATTCACGCGTGCGGAATCCACCCGGGGCGATCAGGCCAAGGCCACCAAGGGGTAAGGCTGCGGTTGCTAGGAAGATTCATGGGATCAGTTCCGAAAGGACTAAAACAAAAGGACCCGTCAACGACGGGTCCTGGGGAATTTTGCATGGGGATGCGCCCTCGGCCCGTCGCTAAGACAGACTCCACCACCAAGCCTGGGCTTGGATGCTGGCGGTTGGGAGGGAAATGCGCATGGAGCAATCGTAGGTTAGATTTTGCGAAAGTGCTAGGGCTCTAGGTTCGACCATTCCTCATTTGGCGTCCTCTCGCAACTTCTCTGGCCACCCCTTCCAGCCTTTGGGCTTGGGGGTTTCTAGATCCTCGGGGTGTTCCACCTGCCACGCGCACCACTGCTCGGGGCGTGATAGCGCCTCGAGTTGTTCCCGTAGGAAAGTTGCCCAGAGATCCGGCCGCAAGCGCTTGGTTCGCGCCATGGCCTCGCGCAATCGCCACAAGGCTATGGCGCCATGGTTGCCGCCGCGCAGCACTTCGGGAACTGCTAGGTCTTCGAAAAGTTCGGGTCGGGT
>JAIFMW010000236.1 GCA_020048105.1 Deltaproteobacteria bacterium
AACCCAAGGGGTTCATGTGGGGGTCTATCGCCATCGGGACCTGAATGACCTAGAAGTTCAACTCAAACATTGGCGCAGTCGGTCCACCACCCAGGAATTGGCCTTGGTCGTAACGGATGGCATCTTCAGCATGGATGGTGATGCGGCGGACCTGCCCAGCCTGGTGGCGCTTTGTGAACACCACCAGGCCCTGCTAATGGTCGACGAAGCCCACGCCTCAGGCCTACTGGGCGCCACGGGTGCCGGATTGGCTGAATACCAAGATGTCAAAGGACGTGTTCCGATCCTGATGGGCACCCTCGGCAAAGCCCTTGGATCCTTTGGTGCCTTCCTCGCCTGTAATTCAACGCTACGAGAAGAAATGGTGAATCGATGTCGTGGGTTCATCTTCTCCACGGCCCTACCGCCACCCTCGCTGGGCGCATCCCTTGCGGCGCTCAGGATCGCGCAAGCCGAGCCGTGGCGACGAACCCGAGCCTTGACCTACGCCTCCAGGGTGCGCACGGCCTTGGGGATTCCAGAACAGCCTTCGGCCATTATCCCGGTAGCCATTGGCAGTGATGCGATGGCCCTGCAAATGGCCCAGTCCCTCCAAGAATCGGGGTACGACATCCGCGCCATTCGCCCTCCCACGGTACCCGAGGGAACGGCTCGGCTTCGCATCACCACCGGCGCTCACCTCAATGATGCTCAAGTGGATGGTTTGATCGAAGCCCTCATACCCCTGGTGGAATCATGAATATTCCCTCGCTTCCGAGCCCGCTCTGGGTTCTTGGTACCGATACCGGAGTTGGCAAAACCTTTGTCGCCGCTCGTATCGCACGGGAATGGTCCGCCACGAGCCAAGTGGTCTACCGAAAGCCTTTCCAGACGGGTGTGCTTTCCGAGGAAGATTCCGAAGCCGACGCGCCGGTAGTTCGCGGCGCTGGGATTACCACGGAAACCGGTGTAATCCTGCGCGCGCCCCTATCGCCCTTGGCGGCTGCCGAACAGGAGGGCCGCACCCTTGACCTGTCGGCGTTGGCAACCTGGTCCATGCGCCCGATTCCCAAGGACGCACGGCTACTACTCGAAGCAGCGGGCGGTGTGATGGTGCCTTTGGGTCCCAATCGGCATTTCCTAGCCTGGGCCACGGATATGAAGATCCCAGCCGTTCTCGTCGCACGAGGTGGGTTGGGCACCCTGAACCATGTGCTTCTTTCCTGTGAAGCCTTGATGCTGCGCGGATGGACGATTCCTGCGGTGATCCTAAACCCTGGCGTCGATCAGAGCTTTGCCGCCGTCCAATCCAATGCCGATATCCTGCGGCGCTGCCTTCCCGTGCCCATCTGGATCCTGGAGCCCTGATGTCTCTTCTTCCCTCTGAATGGGCTGACCGTGTGGCCTTTGACCGCGCCCATGTTTGGCATCCCTTCACCCAAGAAAAGGAATTAGTTCAAGATCCGCCCATTCCCGTCATCGGGGCCGAAGGGTGCGATTACCTGTTAGCCGACGGCCGCCGAGTGCTCGATGGCATCTCCAGTTGGTGGTGCAATGTCCACGGACATGCCCATCCCAAGTTGGTAGGAGCACTCGGGCGACAGGCGGCCCGCTTGGATCATGTTATGTTCGCGGGTTTCACTCACGAACCCGCCCTCGAACTCGTGGCGAGACTTCAGCCAAGGCTTCCCCAAAATCTCACCCGCGCCTTTTTCTCGGATAACGGTTCCACGGCAGTAGAAGTCGCCCTAAAAATGGCCTTTCAAGCCAAGCTTCAAACCGGAGAACAGCACCGCGTCCGCTTTGGGGCCCTGCGCGAGGGCTACCACGGCGACACCCTCGGCGCCCTTGGTGTTGGCGAACTTGAAAATTGGTTGACTGGTATCTTTCGTCCTCTGCTCCTGGCTTGCGATCGCACCGACGTGCCCGAAGACCCCCGCCGGGAACTCAATCCTGATCTCAGCGAGTGGGACCTCGAACTCGAAACTTCCCGAACCAGGATTCGTGCCTTTTTCGAACAACACGGTGCTCGACTTGCAGCCTTCATTGCCGAACCCCTGGTGCAAGGCGCTGGCGGAATGCGTTTCTGGCCACCAGAGCTGCTTCAGGAAATTCGCAGCCAGTGTGATAACTATGGCGTCTACCTAATTCTCGACGAAGTCATGACTGGTTTCGGGCGCACGGGAACCTTTCTGGCCCTCGATCAATGCAGCGTGAAGCCAGATTTCCTTTGCCTCTCGAAAGGGCTGACCGGCGGTTTGTTGCCTCTAGCGATGACTTGGACCACCGAAGCGATCTACGAAAGTTTCTGGGGCGATTTTACGGAAGGGAAAACCTTCTTCCACGGGCACACCTTTACGGCAAATCCCATGGCTTGCTCCTTGGCCAATGCCAGCCTCACCCTTTTCGATGAGGAACCTGTGCTGGCGCGGGTTCAAGATCTCGCGGCGACCCTTCGAACGGCCTGGAAAGAGTTGGCCGAACTGCCCTCCATCCGGCATGCGCGCACCCTTGGCCCCATTGCGGCCTGCCAAATCGTCGACCCCACCACCAAACAACCCTATCCATCCGAGCATCGCTTTGGCTGGAAACTGCATCGCCAAGCCCTCGATCATGGATTGCTCGTGCGCCCCATGGGCGATTGCCTTTACCTCATGCCGCCCCTGGCCACACCGCCGGAACGAGCGCAGGAGGCCGTTGCCGTTTTAAAAAAACTCCTGGCCTAAAGCCGCCTAACGCTCGGTAGCACGGCGATACAGATCCGATGCGGAAATACCCAAATGCCGACTCAGTGGCTTCACGGCTTCGCGCAGTGTCATCCCGCCTTCACGAGCCGCATCGAGAAAGTTTCCTACCCACTCGGGCAGCTCATCCTCGTTGATCGCCAAGTCAACTTCACTTACAACACGCTTGGCCGCGGCGCCAGCAATCACAATTACCATTTCACCGCGATGCTCAGATCCGAGCTGCCTCTGTACCTCGGCAGGGACGCCGCGGTACCAGGTTTCATGGAGCTTGGTGAGCTCTCGCCCCAGCGCGATCTCCCGATCTGGAAGAATCTCGGCCAGCTCGGAAAGTGCCTCGTGAATACGATGGGGCGTTTCAAAAACGATCGTGGTTTCTTCCCGTCCCGCCAATTTCGAGAGAGCAGCTCGCCGAGGTTCGCCTCGACTCGGCAAATATCCAAGAAAGCTAAAGGCGTGATTGGGAAGGCCTGAAGCCACCAGCGCCAGCGTCACCGCCGAGGGGCCCGGCAGCACGGTCACCCTAGCCCCGGCTTCCCGCGCCAAACGCGCCAGTTCAAAACCAGGATCGTTGATCCCAGGCATGCCCGCATCGGAGCAATAGGCCACTCGCTGACCCTGTGCGAGGGCCTGAAGCACTCTCTCCACGCCATTTTCGGAGACGTGATCATCAAACCGCTGCAAGGGCTTGTCGATCTCAAGGTGTTTTAGCAAACCACCCGTGCGGCGAGTGTCCTCACAGGCGACAAGATCACTTTGCTGAAGCGCCTCGATGGCGCGTTGCGTTAGATCACCCAGGTTCCCGATGGGCGTCGGCACCAGAATTAGATGTCCGGCCACGGTGATTCCTCCACTCTCATTAAAACACTGCGGGCGCCCTTTTGGCGCCCGCGTCTGCTTAGTAGCCTTCACCCTCGGAGGGGGCCTTAACCTTGCCTCGATGGATGTGGAACAAGTAGGCAAAGTAGCCAATAGCAATGGGAAAGCCGATTAGCCACCAGACCAAACCTACCCGAAGCCCGTACACCGCAACGCTCGCATTGTGCGCCGTAAGCGACCAGGCTGCATCGAGTGTGGACCTCAGCATCACAGGGAATACGCAGGCTGCCGAGGTCGCCAAGATGCCCAGGATGAAGGCCCCGGAACCCAGGAACGAGAGCAGGCGTTTCTTCTGGACGAGGCCTAAGAAAACCAGCCCAAGCCCCGCGATATAGACGACAAAGAACAACCAGGCCAGCGGGGCCTTCGGAAAGGCAGCAAAAAGGCCAGGATTAACTGCCCAGGTAGCCAACGTCGTACCCAGCCAGAGCACCAGGACAAGCCCCCATAGCGGCAGGGCCAATTTCACGCTGCGGTCATGGACCGGTCCTTCCGTCTTCCACGCCAGGAATACAGCGCCGTGGGCCGCCACCGTTACAAGCGTGAATACACCGACCAGAACGGTATACCAATCCAGGATTCCCACCGGGTTCGCAGTTCCAAAGTGCGTAAAAAGTGGAATATTGAATCCCCCATTGGCATCAACCGGCACGCCACGCAGCACATTACCAAGGGCCGCTCCCAAGAGGACCGGGAGAAGAATGCTGCTCACCGCGAAGGTGCCATCCCAAAAGGATCGCCACAGGGAATCCTGCACATGGCTACGGAATTCAATGGAAATGCCACGGAGCAGCAATACCCAAAGCACCAGAAACATTGCCAAATAAAAGCCCGAAAAGCCTGCTGCCAATACTTTTGGAAAGGCCAGGAACATCGCCCCACCGCCAGCCAAGAGCCAGACTTCGTTGCCATCCCACAGCGGACCAATGGCACCAAGAACTTCTCGGCGCTCATCATTGGTTTTCGCCACAAAGAGATGCAGGATGCCCGAACCGAAGTCGAAACCATCCATGACCGCGTAGATCGCAACCATAACGGAGACTAACCAGAACCAGATTTCATGCATGGCCAACTCCCTCAGTGCTTAACGGCGGCGGGACCGTGGGCGATTTCACGGCCAATCAAGAAGAAGAAAAGCAGACCCAATACGAAATAGAGCCCGGCAAATCCCATAGTGGTGAAAACCGTTTGCCCGGCATGCACCATGTGGCTGGTGCCATCTGCCGTGCGCATCAAGCCGTAGACGACCCAGGGCTGGCGCCCCATTTCCGCGACCATCCAGCCAACAGTGTTCGCGATGTAAGGAAAGGGAAAGGCCAGCATGAGCATCCAGAGCAGCCACCGAGAATGTTCCAATCGCTTCCGCCAGAGGTAGAGAGCCGCCAAACCCATCAATGCGATGAAGAGGGTTCCCAAGCCAACCATCATATGAAAGCCGTAATAGAGCATTTCGATACTGGTGGGCCACTGATCCACGGGGAAATCATTCAAACCCTTCACGTTGCTCGAAAAGGAGCCATAGGCGATAAAGCTGAGAATTCCAGGAATGCG
>JAIFMW010000018.1 GCA_020048105.1 Deltaproteobacteria bacterium
CAACGGCGCCCCCGAAGCCGAAACTGCAGCCGGTGGTGGATTCTGGAAATCTGGAAGAGCTTCGCCAGGCCACCACGGAGGCCCTCAAATCGGTTCCTGGGGGGCTTCCGCGAACCTTGGTTAGCCTGCCTCATATGGCGACATCACTGACCTTCGATGGCTCCGCCCTGCACTTTTTCTTTCCGCCCAATGTTCGGCATACCGTTCAGGATTTTGAGCGGGAATTGGTGAATCCTCATCTTTTGGAGACCATGCGCCAAGTGCTGCCTGGATTGGTGCGCATCACCGTCACCTTCGAGTCGGGGAAGCACGATCGGCCCGAAGATGTGCTTCGCGGCGACCCCCTATTCCAGAAACTGCTATCGGACACCTCGGGTGAAGTGGTCGATATGCGCAGAACTGATTCGGCCTAGATTTCTTCCGGAAGTTCGGGTTTTTTGGGCAGGGTAAAAGCTAGAAGGAGCCCCGCGCCGATTACTGCCGAGGCCACCCAATAGGAGGCGGCGTAGCCCCACCGTGCGAAGACGAAGGTGCCCAGCCCAGGGCCCAGGATCCGTCCGATACCGGATGCGGCGTTGAGCACACCAAAAAGGCCACCCTGGTCCGCGGCGGGCGTCAACTGGCTGGCCAGGGCGGAGGTTGCCGTGTTGTTCATCCCAGAGCCCCAAGCCAACGGGATCATGATCAACAGAAAAGGCCATTTCCAGGGGGCATAGGGAAGAAGGGGCATGAACACCAGCATCAAGAAAAGGCCTGCTAACAGGGCGTGCCGCTCGGGAACGCGTTTAGCCACCAGCCGCACCAATCCACCCTGGTAGAGCACGATGAGGATCCCGATGAAACCAAAGAGATAGCCCACCTCTCGCTGCCCAAAATTGAAGCGCTGATTGACGAGCAGGCTGTACGTACCTTCCATCATGGCAAACCCGGTCATGGCGAGCAGGGCGATGGCTAGAAGCTGCGGCATACCCGGTCGCTCCAGGGCAATCAACAGGGCATGGCCCCGACTTTCCTCCTGCCGGGCTGCCTTGCGGGCCTCGGCACTAAGGGTTTCGGGAAGCCAAGCCAGGACCAGGATTGCGGCTAAAAGCGACAGCCCGCCTGCCACAAAAAAGGGCAGGTGCCAGCCATGGTTGGTCGCCAGGCTCAAGCCAAGCTGTGAGGTTGCCAGCGTGCCACCAAGGAAGGGGCCAATGACAAAGCCCACACCGAAGGCCGCGCCAATCATTCCCATGGCCTTGGAGCGGTCCTTGGCAGGCGTGATGTCGGCCATGGCCGCCTGGGCCACCGAGATATTGCCACCAGTAATGCCATCGAGAATGCGGGCTGCCAGCACCCATTCAAAGCGACCCGTGAGGCCCAGCACCAGGTAGCCCAAGGCTGAACCCATGAGGGAAACCCAGAGCACAGGCCTGCGCCCCACGATATCGGAGAGCCTCCCAAGCAGAGGCGTAGCGATAAACTGCATCACGGAAAAACTCACGAATGCCATTCCGGCCCAGAAGGCGCCGGGTGTTTGCAGGCCTAAAGCGTTATTAACCCAAACCATCCAACCGGAGGGATTCGCCGAGAGGGTTTTTGCGTAGATGGGCAGCAGGGGAATGACGATGCCAAAGCCAAGAAGGTCCACCAGCACGGTAAGAAACACGGCCGTTTGGGCCCTTTTCGATGGCTGCATGCAATCCCCCTAAAAATACCTTACCGTATTTGTCGGAAATTTAGGTCCAGCGGAAACGCTTGACCGCTACGCTGAAACACAGGATGCCCCAGAGCAGCACAATGCCAAGTCCCGGTAGATAGCTCACGAGGCTGGCACCGTCGTTGAAGATGCCCCTCAGCGCCTTGATATAGGGGGAAAGTGGCAGGGCGATCACGGCTTTCTGGAGCCAAACGGGAGCTGCATCCAGCGTGAAGTAAACACCTGAAAGCAACATCATGGGAAAGAACACCAGATTGGAAATGGCGCCATAGCCTTCCACGGTGTTCGCCAGGCTGGAGAGAGCGAAGCCCAGGGCCATGAAGGCACCGGTGCCGATGATGACCACCAGGAAGAATTCGGGATAGGAACCCTGATTCTGAATGCCCAGGGCCAACCGCCCGGTGGCCAGCAGGAGAATGCTTTGCACGAGACTCACGGTGAGGCGCTGCAGGACCTGACCCATCAAGAAAATCCATTTGGGAAGGGGGGTGACACCCAGTCGACGAAACTTCCCTTTCTCCCGGTAGGCTACGTTGACCATGCCCACGCTGAAGAGCCCGATGCTGAGCAGATTCAACCCCAGGAGCCCTGGTAAAAGGAATGCCGCATAGTTTGGCGCCACTCGGCCTCCGGGGCTTTCCATGGACACCGGGATGAGTTCTGGATCAATTCCCTTGGCTTTGGCCTGAGTCACGAGACTCGCTTGCTGAACAATTTGGGCGGCGGTTTGGCCCTGTGCCATCAGGTAGCTGTTCACGCGAAGGCGATGTCCGCTTGGCGTAGATTCGAGCTGGGCCGAGGTCTCGCCCTTGGCCCAACGGGCGTTGGCCTCTTCCGAAGTGAGTTTCAATACCTTCACGGGGCTCTTGATCAGGGCTTGCTCCAGTGCGAGGTCGCCTGGACTTTGAATGGGTGCGACCCAGACCAGAGTCGTGGCTGGGCCTTCACCATTTCGAAAGATGAAACCAAAGCCCAGCAGCATGATTACCGGGAAGGCGAAGGTCCAAAACGTGGCTCCGCGATCCCGCAAATACAGCTTCCATTCCATGATGAACTGACGCCAAAGCAGCATGGTTATTCCCTCAGGCTTCGGCCAGTTCGATGAAGGAACACATCCTCCAACGTGGCGCGTCGAACATGGATTTGACGGAAGGGCACAGCGCAGGATTCCGCGGCACCGAGGATCGAGGGCAGGGCCGATTTGGGATCGGCCGTGGCGATTTCCCAGGCTTCGCCGCGCACTTCTACGGGCATGGAAAGACAGGCGCAAAAGGCGCCAGGATCCGGCGCAGCGGCTTCGAAGGTTAGTTCCACAATGCTTGGCAAACCGAGCTGAGCAATGAGTTCCGTTGGCGAGCCTTCACTCAGGATTTGCCCATGGTCCATGATGGCCAGGCGGTCACACAAGGTTTCAGCTTCTTCCATGTAATGCGTGGTCAAAATGACGGTGCGACCCTCGCGTTTCATCCCTCGCACCACATCCCAGAGCGAGCGACGGGCCTGGGGGTCGAGCCCGGTGGTGGGTTCATCCAGAAAAACCAATTCGGGGTCATTGACGAGGGCCAATGCCAGGGCCAAGCGCTGCTGCTGCCCACCCGAAAGGGTCGTGTGGTAGGCGTTGGCCTTGTCGGTGAGCTGCACGAGTTCGAGCAGTTCTTGGGCACTGCGATGCCGAGGGTAATAGGAGCCGTAGAGATCCAGTGCCTCGCGCGGTGTGATCTTGTTGAAGAGACTGGTGCTCTGGAGTTGGACCCCGATGCGGGAGCGGATCTCCTGGCCATGGGTCTCCCAGTTGAAGCCCAGGATTTCCATTTCACCAGCGTCAGCGGGCGTAAGGCCTTCAATCATTTCAAGCGTTGTGGTCTTACCCGCACCATTGGGTCCCAGGAGCCCGAAGACCTCGCCCCGGCGGACCTCCAGATCCACGCCTGCCACGGCGAGAACCTTGGGATATTGTTTGCGGATGCCCCGGACGCGCAGCGCCAGGTCGTTCATGGGTACCTCCCGAAGGTTCAGGATCTTAGATTGGATTCCACAAGGCCAGCTAAGTCTCGTGCGGCTTTAGTAGATTCCTGATCGCCAGCTTCAGATCCTTTAACTGATAGGGTTTCTGGAGAAACAAAAGTCCTTTTTCAGAAACTGCATCTTCGAAAAATTCCTGGTCGCTGTATCCACTGCAAAGAATGACGGGTGTATTGGGTCGAAGGCGACGGATTTCCTGGAGGGCCTCGCGCCCGTCCATTCGAGGCATGGTCAGATCCAAGATGACGAGATCAAAACGCTGAGGCGTTTTCGCGAAAAGCTCAACAGCTTCTAGTCCATCGCAGGCTTGGGTGATTTGGAAACCGAGTTTGGTTAGGGCTTGACTCATGAACTCCAGCACCATGGGTTCGTCATCAACAACCAAGACTTCTCCAGTGAATTGGCTCTGCGATTTCTCCTCATTTTTTCCAGGAGTCTGCAGATTTTCCGAAACCGTTGGGAAGTAGATGGTGAAGGTTGTGCCCTCGCCAATTTGACTCTGGATTTGGATTCCAGCCTTGTGTCCACGCAGGATGCCGAGCATCGCCGAAAGCCCCAGGCCCCTTCCGCTGGCCTTGGTCGAAAAGAATGGATCGAAGATTCGCTCGATCACATCGGACCCCATACCACAGCCGGAATCGCTGATCTCTAGCACTGCGTATGTTCCAGCAGCCAAGGATTGGCCCGGAGTTGCGGCCGGGATCTCCTCCGATCCGATGGTCTCGACGTGAGTGGCCACCGTGATGGCACCCTCCGCCTGCCCGATGGCCTCAGAGGCATTGGTAACAAGGTTCATTACCACTTGATGAATCTGGGCTGCGTCGGCTTCGATGGGCAGAATGTCTTGAGAAAATTGAAAACGGAGGGTCGTCTTTTTTGGGATGGAAACCTGCAGGAGCCGGGTCATTTCCTGAACGATTTGGTTAAGGTTGTGAACCGTTACCACAAACCGCCCCTTGCCGCTGTACGCAAGCATCTGCTTGGTAAGGTCTGCCGCGCGCAGCACGGTCGTCTCGACGTTTTCCAGGAAGGGGAGGGCTTCCGAGGTTTCAGGAAGAAAAGTCTGGGCAAGGTTCAGGTTGCCGAGGATGGCGGAGAGCAAATTGTTGAAATCATGGGCGATGCCACCTGCCAGAACGCCAAGGCTTTCGAGCTTTTGGGTCTGGCGCAGGACATCCTCTGCTTGTCGACGCTCCGTGATGTCTTGGAAGACACCATTCGCACCGGCGTAGGCGCCATTCGCATCCACCAAGGTGGTGGCATTGACAAGGATCTGTCGCAGCTCCTGATTCGGGCGACGGATCGTCAGTTCGTAGGATTCTTTTTCGCCCGGTCTGGGGTGATGGATGAGGTCGCGGATTTTATCGGAACTCTCAGGATCGAGAAATTCCAAAAGGCATCGGCCAACGAGTTGGCCTTCACCTACGCCAAAGATCGCCTCGGCGGCTGGGTTTACGAAGGTGAACGTTTCCTCAGCATCCACGAGGCAGAAACCCTCACCAAGCTTGAGGATCAAATCCCGGAAATTTTCTTCGCTGTCGCGAAGCGCCTGCTCGGTTCTTACCCGTTGGGTGATGTCTCCGGCTACGACCAGTACGCACGGCTCACCCTGGATTTCCAATGTCTTGGCCGAAATTAGGACGTGAAATGGCGTCCCATCTTTTTTGTTCAGAACAAATTCCATGCCTTGGCATTCGCCTTGGTTGGCCATGGCGTGGATCAAATTTTCTCGGTCGGCAGGATTACGCCAAAGCCCGATCTCGATGGCACTTCGACCGATGATCTCGGAGCGCTTGTGGCCGGTTGCCTTTTCGAAGCCTTGATTGATATCGAGAAAGGCACCATCGGAAAGGCGCGCCAAGGTAAGCAGATCCGGCGTCAAATCGAAGAGACGGGAGAATTTTTGCTGGCTGTCTTGGAGGGCCCTCTGGGTCTTGACGCGTTCGGTGATATTGGTGGATACGCCGATGACAGATTCCAAAAAGCCATCGCGGTCGAATACGGGCGAAAGATAGGTGTCGAAAAATAACCCCCTAACCTCCAAGACAACATGCCCCGCCTCTCCCGCAAGGGCCCGCTGGATGGCTTGGAGGGTATCTGGGTAATCGCGATACATATCGAGGGCCGAGAGCCCCACGACCTGTCCGGGGCTCAGTCCGAGAGTCGCTAAGTCACGTCCTTCGGAAAGTAGGAATCGGCCCTCCGGATCCAACTGATAGATCACGGCCTGAGTATTGTTGACCACGCCCTGGAGGCGCTGGGCCGCCAATCGGTGACCATCCTGGGCCGCCTTGAGTTCGGTGATGTCAGTGATAGTCGCAAACACGCGCCAGGGTTTTGTTTGGTTGGGTAAAAACTCAGGGGTGGCATTGACTACCGCCCAGCGATAGTTGCATTCCTTGGGGTGAAAAATGCCAAGGATGACGTTTTGCACGGGGCTTCCCGTGTGCAAAGCCACCATGGCTGGATGTTCGGAACCGGGAAAATCGGTCCCGTCTTCGTGGATGCATGCCCAGCGCGAGTCGAAAGAAGTGCGCCCCATCATTTGATCCAAACTCAGGCCCAGAATCTGCTCGGCGGCTGGATTCGCCGTAAGGATCTTGCCGTCCGCATCCTGGTACACAACCCCTTGGGCCATGGTGTAGAAAAGGTTGCGGTACTGTTCTTCTTGCCTTCGCAGAATCTGTTCCGAGGTCAATCGTGCCGAAATATCTCGAAAGAAAGAAAGGTAAGTCTTGTCTTCGATGCGCCGGGTATTCATTTCGATGGGCAAGATGGCGCCATTCCGTTTTAGTAGAAAACGCTCGGAAATGACGGTCTTTCCTGCGTTCAGCTCGTCGTATCGGAACCTAACCCGGTTCAGTTCTTCTGGGGTGAAGAGGAAGGCCATGTTTTGGCCGAGCAGTTCCTCGGCGGAATAGCCTGTGAGCTCGCACCCTTTGGGGTTAACCGCCACGATGGTGCCATCGGGGGCGCCCTGGAAGATTCCATCGGCAGCCTCATCGAAAAGTTGCCGGTATCGGGTGTCTTGGTTCCGGATTTCCTGTTCCAATTTTTTTCGTTCTGAGATATCGCGAACGATATTTAGAACGGCAAATGCTTCGTGGCGATCGTTTAAAATGGGGCTCAGGATCGTCTCGAGAAACTCTGGGTCGCCATGACCAAAACTTAGTATTTCTTCGGCTCGAATAGCCGTTTGAGTCTGTAAAACTTGGGTGAGTCGAGCCTCGAAGGGTTGACCGATCTCCTCGGGCAGGCCGAGTTCCTTCCACGTTTTTCCGATAAAGTCCGCGGCATGAAAATTCAAGAAGGCTTGGCCTGCCTTATTCGCAAACAAAAATCGTCCCTGGGTATCGTAAAGGAGAATCCGATCTGGAGTGGAGGCGAGGATGCCTTCCAGTAACGGTCGGGCGGACGCTAGGGCTTGCTGGATGTCCATGGTTGGGCGGACTCGCTAGAGGGTGGGAGTGACCACGAGGGTTTATCGGCCCCAATTTTAATTTCGTGAAAATACGAATCGTTTGAAACGGCCAAAAGCGATTGGTGTTCTTTCGAAAATTAGATTTCCCAAAGTGCCCAGGTTGGGTTGGCCATTTTAATCTGGGAGGCCGCCGCGCTTCGATTCGCAATCGAATCATAGCGAGCCACCCAACAGGAACCCGAACCGCATAGCAGTGGCTCACCGCCGCTTTCCAGCAGCGCCAACCGCACATCGGCCAGAGGTGGGCACACCCAAATGGCTGCGCCCGTTAGATCATTGCGCCAGGGGGGGCTGCCACCTTCGGGAAGGCTCGGGCAGGAATCCGGCATGGGATGCCCCACGGTGGCAATGGCACGATAGACGCTGGGAGTCGCGACGAAAAGGCCTGGATGGACTAGCAGAATGGGTTCGAGAGCTACCGGACGCAGGGGATAAACCCGATCCCCGCGGCCCAGGCCGAGAACGGTGCCACCGAGGAGGAAGAGCGGCACATCGCTGCCCAGAGCGGCGGCAAGGACCAGCAATCGGGACTGGGCAATCCCCAAATCGTACAGCGCGTTGCCTAGCTTGAGGGCGGTGGCGGCATCGCTGCTTCCGCCGCCCAGCCCTGCTCCGTGAGGAATGCGCTTTTCCAGTTTGAGTCGCGCGGGGAGCTGGCGGCCGACTTCATGCTCGAGCAGCCTCCAGGCTCGGAGCACAAGATTGGATTCATCTACGGTCAGGCCGATGGAGGTTGGGCCGCTTAGCTCAAGCGAAAGAATTTCGGCGATTTCGCCTTCCAGGTAGTCGGTTAGCCCCTCGACGCCGTTCAGCACGGTCGTGATCAATTCCAACTCATGAAAGCCGTCAGGGCGGCGACCCAGCACCGCGAGGAATCGGTTGAGTTTGGCTGGGGCGGGAAGGCGCAGGCTCATACCCTAAAGTCCATCTTCCAATTCGAATTCGGGGTCGGGATAGCTGAGAATGTCGGGGCCGTCCTTGGTGATGGCCACGGCGTGTTCGAACTGCACGCTCCATTTGCCATCGGCCGTACGCACAGTCCAGCCATCGGGTTCCACGATGCAGCGATGCGATCCCAGATTCAGGATGGGCTCGATGGTGATGGTCATGCCCACTTCCATGCGGAAACCGGTGCCCGGCCGTTGATCTGCAAAGACCACTTGGGGATCTTCATGCAGTTCCTTGCCGATGCCATGGCCAATGTATTCGCGGACCACGGAGTAGCCGCGCTCTTCGGCAAACTTCTGCACTGCGCTAGACATATCGCCCAAGCGATAACCCACTCGGCAGTACTCAATGCCCCGGAACATGGCCAGCTGTCCCGCGGCAAGCAAGGTGCGAACCTCTTCGCTGACGCTACCGACACCCACGGAAAGACAGGTGTCGCCATGGTAGCCGTCTAGTTTCGCGCCGCAATCGATGGCAATGACATCGCCATCTTGAAGAATGTAATTGCTCGGAATGCCATGCACCACGCGGTCATTCACCGATGTGCATAGGGTTCCTGGAAATCCGTGGTAGCCCTTGAAGTTAGGCGTCCCACCGTTTTTCCGGATATAGGTTTCGGCGAGCTTATCGAGTTCCAGCAGGCTAACGCCAGGTTTCGCGGCCCGTGCCGCTACGCGCAGAGCGTTGGCAGCCAGACGCCCAGCGTCGCGCAGTCGCTCGATCTCGCGGCGGCTTTTGATTCGGATCTGTTCGCGGATAGGTCCCATAGCTCCCCAGAATAGCGCAGCGCGCTAGAATTCTAGATATTGGAGGACGGAATGGGTCGGTCTGTTTCATTTGTCGCATTGGCTCTGGCGGTCTTGATTGGGTGCGGGGCGCCATCACGTCCGGCTGGCCTTCCCGAAGGCGCTTTCTGGGCCGGAAAACGGAGCAACGGAGCCTTTGTGCTCATCGGAGCGCGGGATGGCCTGGGCTGGCAACTAAAGATCTACGACCGCAAAGGCGCGCTGAGGGCCGAAGGTGCCTATGTTTTGCGGGGCATGGCCAAGGCCGACATCGTCCCCGAAGAAGTTGTCTCCTACGATGGCCAAGCCCTGCATCTCAGCGATGGCACCCTGCTGATTCCCCGTCGCTAATGCCCTACACCCGAGAGGAACTCGACTGGATCGAGGCGGAGTGGGCCTATCACCTGCATGGCCGCAGCGCCTTCCTGAGTCGCGAAGATTTCGCACAGCTTCAAAAATGGGACGGGGAAGGCGTGCAGGCCGATGCTGTGATCGGCGCCATGGAAACCTACTTTCAGCGGCGCGCCAAGCGGGCCAAGGCCCGGGGCTTTGTCGCGCTCTCCCACCTGGAGCGAGATGTGACCAAGGCCATGAAGCTTCGAGAAGCCTTGCGTCGCAATGAAACCGAAGTCGTGACGGTCGCGGGTTGGGACACAGTGGCAGAACCGCTGCACTCCGACCCCAAAGCCCGCCTGGCTTTCGAAGCTTGGCGCAGGCTCCAGATCAGCGCGCCGTTGCCCGATAATCCCGGCTATCTGGATCACTTCGATCTGGAAAGGTCCTCCTTCCGAGCCTTTGTTGAGCTTGCTGAAGCGGCTCTCGGAAATCGTGGCTCAGAGCTGCAGAAGGATCTCCAAGCTCGCCTTCAGGAATCCAAAATTCCAGAAGGGTCGGTGATATGGAAACGAGCTTGGGAACACCACTGGAGCCGCGCCATCTGCGAGGCCTGGGGAGTTCAACCATGAATGCCTGGAGCCAAGAACTGGAGCGACCTTCCGAGGCCTTCTTTCGGGCCTTCGCGGCCCGAGTGACAGAACCGGATGGCGTTGGCGGGGCTGTTTGGGATGCGGTGCTTTTTCTGGTTCCTCGGGTGGATTGGCCAGGCTACCTGCCGCAAGTACCCCATGGCTTGTTGGGGCTGGCTGCTGTTTGGGACTTGCGATCCCACCTTCAGGAACGGAGTTTTCTTCGCCTGGTTGCAACCCAAATTCGTGCCTTTGCCGCCGAGAGTCGGGCATCTGGACCAGGCAGCCTGCAAATGGTTAAGGGTTCTGGGCACTGGTCCAATATCGAACTGGCTCTGCGAGATCACCGGCCCGCAATCGCCTGGGGTGAACTGGCCGCGCTTGAAACTCCGACGACCCAGGACTTTCAACATCTTCTTCCCTTCGCAGCGCCCGACATGGCCAACATCGGCCATAAGGCCGTGGCCATTGGAGCCATGGAGCGTCTTTGGGGTGCCCTGGGGCGATCTCCGGAGATGGGTCGAGTGCTTTTGGCTTGGGCCGGATGGTTGACTGCTACGGAACCCGATGATCGGTTTTGGCGAGTCCGAATGGCTCGGCGCCTTGAGGGCGGGAACCTTCGAGTGCCGATTCGTGCGGTGGTTCATGACGACGTTTGGCATCGCGAGTTTGCCCGAGAAGTCTGTGATTTCGGTCTCGTGGCTCTACTCGATGCCATTGTTGCTCGCCTGAAAGCTGGTGCCGGCTCCGGGGATCTGCTGGCCGGACTCGTGCTGGCTGCTGCGGAAAAAATGATGGACGCACGGCGGGATCTTGAGGGGAAAACGGCTTGGAATCTGGTCTATCTGAGCATTGTGGCCGGGCATCTGGCCACCCTGGATCAGCCCGAAGTGTGGGGGCAGGCGGCGGCCTTGGTGAATTTTTTCCCCAGCGATGCCCCCGAAGATCGCCGACAGGCGCGAAGAGCGGAACATGCAGAAGCCTTGCTGGACGCCATTCTCGATGGAGAGCCTGAACTTGCGATGGGTCTGGCTGAATGTCCTGAAGGCGCCGCAGAACCCGTATTCAGCATTCTGGCCGAGGCTACCTCGCGCAACGACCCTGGCAATAATCACAGCAGTCAGGTGCTGGCGGTGGCGGCTGCCGCGAGGTTGGCGCCGCTGCTTCCGGAATACGTGGTGAAAGCAATGCGAATTGCGCTCGCCAAATCGCTAGCCAACAGCCAAGGCAGTGATGACTTGGGTCGCATGGCAGACCTAGCACTGGTAAGGTTTTAACTGACCCTGGGTTGAGGATGGCAAGCGCCGCCCACCTGTTTTTGAAGACGCAATAAGGAGGATGCATGCGCATCTTGATCTCTGCAGCGCTCTGTTCAAGTCTTATGGCCCAGGAGCCAACGCCACAAGCTTCGACGCCGCCGAAACCTGCACCCCGTGCTTGGTCCAACGTCAGCACCCTCTCCTTTGTGGCAACCGACGGCAACGCTGTCGGCCAAACGCTCGGTTTTGCCAATGATTATGGTTATAAGTGGAGCCTATCGACGCTTTCGTTCAAGACGTTTGCGATTCGCGCCACCAGCACCATCGTGAACCGCAGTGCCACGGGTGGCACTCTGGAGAGCGCGATCATCAATGAGGAACGGGTGCGCAGCACGACTGCGGAAATGTTTGGGTTCGGGGGACGCCTGGATCATCGGCTGAAGGAAAAGGACCGTTTTTATGGGTTTGTGGCGGCCAATTGGACACGAAACCGGCCCGCAGGGCTGGATTCGAGATCTGCAGCAATTCTTGGTGCGGGTAGGATCTGGGCCGATTCGGCAGCCACCAAATTTCGCACCGATCTTGGCGTGGGCTGGACGTACGAACAACCGGTTGTGGTGCCGGAAGGCTTCAAGCAGCGCTACGGAACTTGGAATTTGAATTCACAGCTCAAACAAAAATTTGGCGCAGCAACCCTGTACACCATGGATCTAGCCATTACGGATAACTTGTCCAATACGCAGGATTGGCAGGGCACTTTGAAGCAAGGTCTTACCGTCAGCATGTCCGCACGATTGGCCCTGAAGGTTGGTTACGACATTCTCTATCGCAATCGTCCAAACCTGATTGCCATCGAAGTCTTTTCGCTCACGACACCGCCCGTCAGCCTGGGGAGCGTCTCGATTCCGGCCAGGAAAACCGACACGGTATTCACGACCTCGCTGGTTGTTACGCTCTAGCGTTTTTCATGGCTTCGCGTGTAAAAATGCACGCGAAGCCATGAAGGCCGAGATCTATATGGCCGCCTGGGCTTGCTCAGCCAGTTTTAAGAACTTGGCAGGGTCAAGGCTGGCGCCGCCCACGAGACCACCCGCGACGAAGGGAACCTTCAGGATTCCGGCAAAATTTTCGGGCGTCACGCTGCCACCGTATTGAATGGGAACCTCCATTCCTCGACCGCTCCAGAGCCGCAAGAGTTCATCGTGAATGAAGGCATGAACTTCTTCGATCTGCGCCGTCTCGGCAACGCGGCCGGTGCCAATGGCCCACACAGGTTCGTAGGCGAGTACCAGGGGCCCCGGGCCGGTGAGTTTTAGCACATCCAACTGGGCGTGCAGCACATCCAAGGTGAACCCCGCATCACGTTGGGTAAGGGTTTCGCCAATGCAGAGCACGG
Source organism: Deltaproteobacteria bacterium (assembly GCA_020048105.1). Taxonomy (GTDB): domain Bacteria; phylum Acidobacteriota; class Holophagae; order Holophagales; family Holophagaceae; genus JAYREN01. Next base: position 12,556 of record JAIFMW010000018.1, read on the forward strand.
GCATCAATTCACATTCCCAGGCGGCTTTCAGCTTTTTGACGAGATTTTCATCCATTTCGCCGAAAATATGGCGACGCTCACTATGGCCCAGGATCACGCCGTGGCATCCGGCGTCTTTGATTTGGCCCATGGAGATCTCACCCGTGAAGGCGCCCTTTTGCTCAAAGTAGCCATTCTGCGCATAGACCTGCACACCGCTCCCAGCCAGATGGGCCGACACTTCTCGCAGTAGCGTCGCTGGAGGTGCGATGCCGATTTCGCAGCCGGGCTTCGGTGAATAGCCCGCCTTAAAGGCCTGACAAAAATTCGCAGCCTCCGCTGAAAGCAGGTTCATTTTCCAATTGGCGATAACGATCTTCATGGAAACTCCACGTTGCAGTGTTGAATCAAGAAAAAATCACCACGGAGGCACGGAGGACACAGAGAAAAAAATACGGATTTTTTTGCTTTTCTCCGTGCTCTCGGTGTCTCCGTGGTGATTCTTTTATTTACTGTCCCAAAGCCACAACCCCTGGAAGTTCCAGCCCGCTCAGGAATTCCAGGCTGGCACCACCGCCCGTGGAAACATGGCTCATGCGCGACGTGACGCCAGCCTTATTGGCAGCGCTCACGCTATCCCCACCACCCACGACCACGAAGCAGCCCTTATCGGCGGCCTCGGCCATTTCATCGGCGATGGCCAGGGTTCCGGCGGCAAAGCAATCCATCTCGAAAACGCCCATGGGGCCGTTCCAGACGATGGTTTTGGCGGCACGGATTTCCTGCGCGAAGATCGCAACGGTTTCGGGCCCGATATCCAAACCCATCTGACCATCGGCGATGGTCTGATCCTGGGTAATGGTGCATTCGGCTTCGGGCTTGATTTCAGTGGCTGTTACGTGATCCAGCGGCAGCAACAATCGGGTGCCCTTGGCGGCGGCCTCCTGCAATAGCTCCTTGGCTAGCTCGATTTTGTCTTCCTCGCAAAGGCTCTTGCCAATCGCGATGCCCTGGGCCTTTAGCAGCGTGTAGCTCATGGCGCCGCCGATCAGGATGGCGTCGGCCATGCCGATGAAACGGCGAATCAGATCGATTTTGTCGGAGACCTTAGCCCCGCCCATGACGGCCACCAGGGGCTTTTCGGGATGATGCAGTACCTTGCCCAAGGCCGTGAGTTCTCGTTCCATCAAAAATCCCGCAGCTGTGCGGTCCTTGGGAAAATCGCACACCATGCCTGCCACGGAAGCGTGGGCACGATGGGCGCTGCCAAAGGCGTCATTCACATAGGTATCGGCTAGGCGTGCCAAGGCCTGACAGAATTCTGGTTTGTTCTTGGTTTCGCCCTTTTCGAAGCGGAGATTTTCGAGAAGCAGAACCTGACCGGGTTGAAGGGCCTTGGCTTCGGCCTCCACGGCCTCCCCAACCACGCCACTAGCCAATTTGGCATCGAAGCCGTTCTCTTTCAGCCAAGCGGCCACGGGCGCCATGCTGTAGGCCTGCTCGAAGCCGATGCCTTCGGGTCGGCCCATGTGGCTGCACATCACTACCGAAGCGCCACCTTCCAGGAGGTATTTCAAGGTGGGCAGGGTTTCGCGAATCCGGGTGGCATCCTTGATCACGCCATCCTTGATGGGCACGTTGAGGTCGGCGCGCAGAAATACGCGGTGTCCTTTGATTTCCAGATCCTTGAGTGATCGAAAGCCCATGGTGGTCTCCTGCCAATGAAAGCCCATTGTGGCATCTTGCTTGGCCCATTTCAGGACTTGAATTGCAAGAAGCCGATCCAACGGGGCGAGTCCTCGGGGTCGAAGCTGGCCCCGTCGTAACCGCCTCGCTCCGTAATAATTTCCAGTCCCGTATCGGCAGCCAGTCGGCGCAGTTCCTCCGGTGTGTAGAGCCGAACCGATTCCATGACTTCTCGCGAGGCGCCGCTATCCAGGCGGGTCAGCGTCATTCGTTTCACGATGCGCTGCCCTTCAATGGCTCGATGGCTATGAACCCTCAGCCCACCTCGCTCCAGGACATCTTCTTTCACCAGGGAGCGGGCTAGATGGGTGGCATTCAGGTAATCCAACAACAATACGCCGCCGGGGCGCAGCAGCGTGGAAAGGTGGCGCAGCAAGGCTCGGTTGGCGTCTTCTGAAAAATACCCAAAGGGCGTGAACCAAAGGGTGATTCCCGAAAGGGTCCCGGCTTTGATGGGCAGGCGCCGCATATCTCCACGAAGCAGCCAAGGGCGAAGATCGAGCGGTGCTTCGCTCAGCAGATGGGCCGAAAGATCGAGTCCAAAGGTGAGCGGATTGTGGGTGTGCATCGGCATCAAGTGCCGACCCATGCCGCAGGCCAGATCCAGGACCGGGCCGTGGCTTAAGGCTGGCGCAATTTGCAGCGCCACCCGCACCGCCAACTCGGCCTCATCGTCGTCACGGTGGGCGTAGAGCGCGCTGTAATCCTCGTCAAACCAGTCCTTGAACCATTCTTCCATTTCGTGATTGTGGCAGCGACTGCGGGGCACCGCATTGGCGCTACACTGGAATCTTCAAGGATTACGCTATGCTCCGCCCCGAAAAGCTCGAAGACCAAGTCCATTTCCTTTTATCCACGCTGATTCAGCGTGAAGTTCGGGATCCCGATCTCGGATTTCTGACCTTGACCGCCGTGCGCATGACCGGTGATCGCGGCATCGCCAAGGCCTACTACACGGTGCTGGGCGAAGCCGAGCAGCAGGAAAAGAGCGCAAAGGCTCTTGCCCGCGCCTCCGGCTTCCTGCGCACCCAGTTGGCCAAGCGGCTGAAGTTAAAGAAGGCTCCCGAACTGCGGTTCTTCTTGGATGAAACCCTCGATCAGGGCAACAAAATGGAAACCCTGTTCGCCGAGTTGGAAAAGGAACGCGCCGCCCGGCCCGTGGTGGACGAGCAGGAAAGCTGATGGTTGAATCCGGTGTATTCCTCGTCCACAAGCAGGTGGGCGAGAGCAGCTTCGATGCGGTGCGGCGCTTCAAACATGCGGCCTATGAGGCTGGCCAAAAAAAATGGGCCTTGGGTCACGGTGGCACCTTGGATCCCTTTGCTGAAGGCCTGCTGCTCGTGCTTTCTGGGCAGGCCACGCGGTTGATGGAATTGATGCATCCCCTACCCAAGACCTATGAAACCAAGATCATATGGGGCGTGGAGACCGATACCTGCGATCACCTGGGGCTTGCGGTGATGGAAGGCGATGCCACGCACCTGAATTCCAGGGCGCTGGATTCGGCCCTGGTGAATTTCCTGGGTTGGCAGGATCAGATTCCACCGGCCACCTGCGCCAAGAAGATTGGCGGGGAAGCCGCCTACAAGAAGGCGCATCGCGGCGAAGAAGTAATTTTGCCGCCCAGTCGGGTTTTCCTGCTCGAGGCTGCTTGGCTCGCCCATGATTTGCCCCGATCGAGCACCCTGCGCATCACCTGTCGTGGCGGTTATTACGTGCGCAGTCTGGCCCGGGATTTAGGGCGGAGCCTTGGTTGTGGTGCCCATTTGGAACTGCTCGCGCGAACGGCCATTGGTCCCTGGCAAGATCCGGGTTCGGGCCAGGAAAAGCTGCTTCAGGGGTTGGAGCTGATTCCTTGGTGTCGCACTCGAACCCTCTCCGATGAGGAAGCCGATCACCTGGCACACGGCCGGGCCATTTCTCTGGGCGAGGTGCAGGCGGCAACCGTGGCCCTTCCCGAGGGCTTTCCCGATCCTGGGGCTCCGATTCGGGGCATCCATGGGGATCGCCTAGTGGCCCTGCTGGCGGAGCAGGACGGACAACTTCGGACCAATGCCAATCTTCGGGGCGGGATCTAGTCGATTTTCTTGTCCGAATCGAGCTGGTGGGCATTCAAAAGTCCACAGTCGCAAAAGACTCCGGATGCGCGCAACCAGCGGAGCATCTGCTCGATGTTCAGATCCTTGCCCTGAAGGAATTCCTTGATTTGTTTGCAGGTGTGATCGCAGGTGCGCCCACTCTCCCGGATGGTTCGCACCAACTCTGCAAGCTCGGCCAGGCCGATGGGAGGTTCCCCGGCAATGGGGATTTCGGCGGCAGGGCGTTTCTTACGGAGGTTGATGAAGATGGCCATGGGGACAATCTCACGACGTTTAATACCGAGTTGCAATCAGAGAAAGTGTCTTCACCCTGGCTCAAATAGATTTGGTCGCGCTGGGTCACGGAGAGAAAGGCTTCCTTGGTTAATTCGTGAAGCGAGCTTTGGCCCTATCTCATACCTCTTTTCCCGATGCAGCTTTTGCTGCAGCACTCGAAAGAAGGGCAGGGCGGGGTTCTGGAACCGTAGGATGTCTTGGTCGGCCTTTCGGAGTTCCGTGCTATCCCCGGGTTTAAGGGGGTGTTCGAGCTGGCTATCCAGGTCGTCGGTATCTCCCACCGTAATGCTCGCGGCTAGCGAACTATCCACCAGGGCAACCTTGGAATGAGCAGGGTCCTCCCGGGAGAATTGCGCTCTGGAGGACCCAAGACTCCATGGCGATTCTTAGTTTTTGAAGGCAGCTCGCGGTCAAGGCATCTTGACGACCTTCACCAACACCTCGGTCCATCCGTGCTTGTCTCCCACTAGGATCTTGGCGGTGCCAGGGGCCTTGCCGATGAGGGGGATGGTGGCGGCCACTTCCGTGGGGCGATCGTAGGTGGGACGACGTCCATCCTGCACAGGACCCGCCTGCACCAGATCGGGGTTGCGCACATCCACTTTGAAAGGGCCTTCCCCATTCAGGATCAAGATATGAGCAGGGGCGGCGGATACCACCCGGCCGGGTTTGTTCTCGGGCACGATCAGGTCACGGTCGGGGCCCTTCACCGTCAGCGGGCGGTTGAGGTAGACCTGGACTGCGGAGAACTTTCCGGCGGCATCCTTTCCTGAGAGGGTGATGACCTCACCGCCGGGATAGCGGCCTGTGGCCTTGTAGGTGG
>JAIFMW010000052.1 GCA_020048105.1 Deltaproteobacteria bacterium
GTCGGTGAACTCCATGCTCTCCCATTGCCCGCCATTTCCGAGGGGCTCGTTGATAGGCGTTACCCCCCAGACCTTCACGCCTTCGGCTTTGTAGGCTTCCAGATACTTCACCATGTAGCGAGCAAAGGTTCCGTAGTGTTCGGGGCGGAGCGCCCCGCCCTTGCCTTGGCCGTACCAATCCAGGGTGTCCTTCATCCAGGCTGGTGCGGTCCAGGGGCTGGCCACGATTTTGAGATGCGGCTGGCGGGCCAGGGCGTCTTTGATCAAGGGCAGTAGGGCGTAGGCAGGCTCCTTGGTGCCCTGAAAACCCCGTTTGTCTGGGGCGATGCTGAAGTGGGTGAGCGCCTCGTCGCCAGGGACATCTGCATAGGAATACTTGCCCTGGACAGAGAAATCACAGGCGCCGATGGGAGTGCGCGCCATGGTGAAATTGGCCTCTTCTGGTCTAAAGCAGCGGTTCAGAATCCCGTCACGCTTGTCCTTGGAGAGGTGGGCGAGCACAAAGGCCGAGGACTCCGTCAGGGCCCCCCCGATACCTTCCAGCGTCTGGCGGGTGGATGTTGGCAACACGCGCACCACAACGCCGCGTTTGGAGGTACCTTTCACGAATCGAAGGGGCGGCATGGCCTTCAACTGGTCGCCCGCGGCACTGGTCTGAATGAAATCGGTGAGTCTTGGCGCCAACCGAGTGCGAGCTGCGCGTGAAGGAGCCCCTTTGCCCTCAGCGTTGGCGGGATGAAGACCGGTCATGAGGAAAAATCCCAGAGAGAGTGCCATCGACCGCGCAGCCATGTCTACTTCACGCGCAGGGGATCGGCCCAGGTTCCTGGGTAGAGGTACCGATGGGCGTAGATGGTTTTGACGAACTTGCCGAAGCGGATATCGATGCCCGCGTAAATTGCCAGCATGACGCACCCATCCGGAACCAGGTAATTGTCGGTCAAGCTCTGATCCTGTTGCCTGGGATCGATCTTCCGGGTGCGGGCTTCGGCTCTGTCCCAACCCTTGTGGTGCGAGAAGGCCAGCCGCACTTCCTCTCCTAACGTAAAGGCGGTGTGGTTTTTTAAATTCAATTGCACAGGCACTTCCTTGGAGGCTTCCAAGTCAATCACGGAGGTTCGGAGTTCCAGGCTCGGCCACTGGATGGGCTCCTTGCCGGTGAGCACGATGATGCTTTCGATTTTGAGCAGATTTCCTTTGGCATCGTAGGACTCGAAGATCAATTCGCGATCCGTTAGGCCTTCTCCCGCAAAGGGGATTTGGCCCGAACAGTAGCCCCGGGAATTTGGTCTGACCTTGAGGACAACGGCATCCCGAAAAATTACTCGGAGCTCCTTGACTTCTGGCTGGCAGAAGACCTCGATGGGCACTTCGTTCTGGTAGAACTGCTGATTCTTGGGCGATGAAACCAGTGCCTTGTTGTACTTCCGGAGGGCATGCCAAGCCGGGCGCGGGTAGCCAATGGAATCCTTGGCATTCTTGAATCCGAAAAAGCCGAACCACTCCTCGGCTTCGTCGTTATGGACCAGGGGTTCACCGGACTTCCACCAGCCATCCGCATAGTAGAAAGGACAGAATCCGGTGGTGCCGGAATCCAGGATGTCGCGGTAGTACCTGACCATCGCGTCTGCCTGCTCCTGCAGGGTATTGCCACCATAGAAACTGCTGCCCTTCCGGGAAACAGAACGGCCGAATTCGGTGAGGAGGGCTGGCTTGCCCTGTTTGAAGGTTTCGGTGAGGGCGCGCTGAGCGTTGGCAAAGCCGTGGGTGAAATTGGAACCTTCCTTGTAGTCGTAGGCATTCCGAGCGTACACATCAAAGATGTTCATATCGACCCATTCGGTAATGGCTGAATTACCGGAAATGGAGACGGGGACCCCGGGATGCATCCGATGGATCAAATCGATCGCGTGGGCCCATAGATCCCGCGTGGCCTGGGCGCCGACCTTTCGAAGGTGCTCCGGCATGGGCTCATTCATGATCAGGTAAGTGATTACGCAATCGTAGTTGCGGGTGTAGCCAAGCACGTTCTTGATCAGTGCTAGATCCTTCTGAATGATGTTGGGATCTGAGAAATCTTCATCAGGCTTGAGCCAAATTCCAAAGATGACTTTTAGGCCAGAGGCTTGAACCACCTTCAGTTCATCCTCCGATAGTTCAGACCATGTGCGGATGCCATTAAAGCCCGCAGCCTTGATGATCTTCAAATCCTTGCGGATTTGATCCAGGTTTCGGGCGCGGCTTTCGTACGGAGCCTCACCGGGTCGGGCGCCTGTTTCGTAGCCGATGGCGTTAAGGAGAACCTTGTGTCCATTGAGGTGGTACCAGCCATCCTTGAGCTCGATTCTCGATTTCGGAGGCTGGGCGAAGCCGAGCACGCCAGAAAATGCCACCAGGATTGCCACCATTCGGAACAAGCGGTGGTGCATCGATGACTCCTTTTTTGTGCATGTTTCCGACTTGGCACAACCATGCCTGCGAGCGTTTGCGGTTGTTTCGGCCGAGATCACGAACGTTTGTAAACCCGCACGTAGTCCACCAGCATCTTCTGGGGAAAGACCGTGGTCCCATCTGGAGACCCTGGCCAGTTTCCACCCACGGCCACGTTCAGGATCAGGAAGAAGGGATGGTCGAAGACCCATACAGACCCGCCGGGGAGATCGGCGGAAGTGCGGGTGGAATAGAGCACGTTATCCAGGTAGAACCGCATGGTGGTGCCTTCCCACTCCACGGCATAGACATGGAAATCATCGGCAAACTTGCCGGTGGCCAGGGCTGTGCTTGTCGTGATGCCATTGCCTCCTGAATAGCCGGGACCGTGAAGCGTGGCATAGACTGTGGCGGGCAGTTTTCCGACATTTTCCATGATGTCGATCTCGCCACAGGTCGGCCAGCCGTTGGTGCCGATGTCGTTCCCAAGCATCCAGAACGCTGGCCAGAGGCCCTGCCCGAAAGGGATCTTGATGCGTGCCTCGAACCGACCGTAGGTCTGGGAAAAGATCCCCTGGGTTTTTAGGCGTGCGGACGTGTAGCTGCGAGTGAAGCCATCCGTCCCCGTATAGGTTTCTTTGATGGCCGCGATGACCAAGTTGCCATCCAGGATTTGGGCGTTCTGCGTGCGGGCCGTATAGGTTTCGAGCTCATTGTTGCCCCATCCGCCGCCGCCCAGGTCGTAGGCCCATTTGCCTGGATCGGGGGCGCTTCCATTGGTGCCCGTGAATTCGTCGCTCCAACTCAAGACCCAGGCCCCGCTAGGTGTTGGTTCTGGAGCGGAGGAAGGGGAGGAGCCGCCACAGCTCAGAGTTAGTGCGAGGAGTGCTGTGCAGAGCGGCGTGAATCGGTTCATCGGGAGTGTCCTCCGGGGACGCGTTTTTGTCTTTGAACAGTGCGTGCGGCTCTCCAAGACCTCGGGTATTCAGAGGGCGGATCTGGGAAATCCGGCTCCAGGATGCCTAACGAAAAGAGGTTGGTATATATCCAAATATCGTAAGACTGGACGATTTCTTGTATTTCCCTTAATGGCGGTTCAGGTCTTCAGCGTCTGGAAAGGCCAGACCGGTAAAAGGCTGGTGTGGTGCCGGTTTCGCGCTTGAAGAAACGACAGAAGTAGGTCGCCGAAAGAAAGCCACACTCCCGGGCGACTTCTTCGACAGGCATGCTCGAATTTTCGAGAAGGCGCATGCCTCGACTAAGGCGGATTCTGAGCATTTCCTGAGAGACTGAGCGTCCCAGAAATTTCTTAAACAAGTTGTCCAGGGTGGATCGAGAACAATCCACCAGTTCGCAGATCTGCTCCACGGAGATCCCATGGCAGGCGCGATCGCGGATGATCCTAGAGGCGGTCAGGACAACTGGATCCTCGGCCGTAGTGATATCCGTAGATTGCCGCTCCACCACGCGCAGGGGAGGGTGATTGTACAGGCGGACTTCGACCGTTTCGCCATTAAGCATCCCTGTGAGCATCTCCGAAGCCATGCGTCCAATGCCCTCGCTGTCAGGGGCGATGCTCGTAAGGGTAGGTCGGCTGAGGCGACAAAGAATTTCATCGTTGTCCACGCCGATCACCGAGACATCCGAGGGCATGGAGATGCCCAAGTCCCGGCACGCGGTGATGATCTGCTGCCCACGGGTATCGTTGCAGGCCAGGATTGCCACGGGTTTGGGCAGTCGCGTCAGCCAGGCAGCCAGGGCCGACTCGTATTCGAGGCCCCGCATTTCCTTGAACTGGTGCCAGATGGTGGCAGAAACTTTGGGGGGCGGCAGGTAGACATGAACGGCCTGATCCCGGGACTGCAGAATGCGCGAAAAGTGCGCCGATCGATTGTCCGAAAAGAAGATGCCGGGATAACCGCAGAAGGCGAAATGGTTGAAACCGGCTTGGGTGAAGAAGTCCGCTGCCAGCAGAGCTACGATCCCAGGGTCCGTATCGATCACTGGAGAATCCGGGCAGTTGCCCTCACCCTGCACGTCCACGATGGGCACCCCGAGGGCCTTGATCTGGCGCCCCAGCTCCGGAGTGGAGATGAAACCAATGATTCCATCGATATGTCCCTTTTTCAGCCAGGAGGGGAGCTTCATGAACTCGGCGCGTTCATAGGGAAAAATGAGCCAATCCTCCTGCTCCATGGCATAGGACGCAACGCCTTGGATGATGCCTCGGCTATAGCCCCCAGAAGCGGGAACGAGCAGGGCGATGTGGCGAATTCTCGGCATGAAAATGAATAATACCCTACCGGATTTCATGAGGAAGCTGGATTTCAAAACAGATTATTTAAAGACTGAAAGTAAAGCTTATTGCTGATTTTTTTATAAAATAATTCATTATTTTATGCCCACAACTGTCTTCAAAGATGACTAGGAATTATCAAAAAAGACCATAGACTTCACTATTTTTGGATTCCATCCTTGCTGGTCCTCTTTGAACCTCCGCGATGTCAAATGGCCCTCGAAAAATCCCTGGGCTGAGATCACCTGTGTCATCCGTTCCCAGCAATCCTGGCCGCCCTCAGCGCCAACCTCGCAGAAAAGGCTCTTTGGTTCTCACATGACCTTTTCAC
>JAIFMW010000115.1 GCA_020048105.1 Deltaproteobacteria bacterium
AGTCCTCAAACGCATTGCCTATGGATACCGCGACGAAGCTTACTTCTTTCTCAAGATCCGTGCGGCCTTCCCCGGAAATTCGTGAAGAACCAAAAATTTAAGTCGACTTTATAAGCACCGATAAGCCACTGCCGGGAATCGCAGAACCCAATCTGTTCTCTCGGTCCTGGAGGAATGTATGAAATATACGCATGGATTTTGTCTTCTGGTGCTGGGCCTTCCGCTATCCGCCCAAGTACCCTTCGATCAGCAAAAGCTTGATCAGGAATTGATGGATCTCCTCAACACGCCGGTCAGTGTCGCCTCCAAAAAGGCAGAATCAGTGGCGCAGGCGCCCGGTATTGTGACCGTCATCAGCAAGACTGAAATCGAGGGTTTTGCGGCCCGGAACTTGGGCGAAATCATGAGTCGTGTGGTGGGAACAGCCTTCCTTTCGCCCGATATTTTCGTCAATCAAAGCGTGGTGGTGCGCGGTCAGGAAAACACCCCCTACAACAACCACATCCTGGTTCTGCTCAATGGCAGGCCCCTGCGGGACCCAATCTCCGGCGGCTTGAACGGTTCAATCTGGAATGCCTTCCCCTTGGCCTCGCTCGATCATCTCGAAATCATTCGTGGCCCCGGATCGGTGCTGTATGGTTCGTGTGCCTATTCGGCCGTGGTGAATATCGTTACCAAGACCAGCAAGGAAAGTGGCATTGGTGGCGGTGTTACACTCAGCGGCGGCAGTCAGGGAGCCTTCGGGCAGCAGGACTTTGTCACGATCCGCCAGGGCGATTTCCATGGGATGGTGGCAGCCTCCCATTTCTCGGATTCTGGTCCAGAGTACGCCTTCACCGATTACGAGGGGAATTTCAATAAACACAAGTTTGACCGTCGAACCACCGGCATCGTCACCAACATGGCATACAAAGGTTTCACCCTTAATGCCTACCAGGGCATGTTCCAGTCGTACTCCTTGAATGGTGGCTCCGAAGCATGGGATCCCGCGAATCTACAGCGCCAAACCCTGTCCCAGGCCGATCTCGGCTATTCCAAGGAATTGAACAAGTTCATCACCTTGGGTGTGAATGTCACCTACAACAAAACGGATTGGTCTACCGAGCCCAGCACCAACCCGGTAGACACCCGGGCCAATGCACTCTTGTATGAAGGCACCGTGCAGATCCGCCCCATGGATGGTTTCAATATCGTGCTGGGCGGTGGTGGCGAAAGTGCCAGTTGGAACGGCACCGGGTTGTTGGTGGTGGGCGAGCAGAAATCGAATTTCCTCTACACCCAATTGGATTATCGGATCAGCGCCGTAAAGCTCATTGGAGGCGTTCAATACAACAAACTCGACGGCATCGCCGGTAAGGCTTCGCCCCGCCTTGGTGTTGTGGTCGACTTCACACCTGAACTGGGCGCAAAGGTGCTGTATAGCACGGCCTTCCGAAAAGGTTACCCCTTGGAAACGGGCTTCAACCATCCTGTTTTCCGCGGCAATCTCGATCTGAAACCGGAGTTGATCACCACCACCGAAGCTCAGCTGTTTTATCAAGGCAAAAAAGGTGGAGCCACCTTCACCTATTACAGCAGCAAGACGGATGACACCATTATCCGTAGGGTAATTCCGCTGCCAAATCCACCCCCAGGACTTCCTCCGATCTACCTCAAGTATTTCAACGGCGATTCCTGGAAATACAGTGGTTTTGAATTCGAGGGGAAACTTAGTGTTTCGCGTGCGCTGATGCTCACGGGTTCCGCGAGCTACCAGACCAATGAAAATCCCACAGGGCTGAAAAATGCCGCCTTGCATGCCAACACCATGATCAAGGTGGGAATGCTTTATCAGGGAGAGAACTGGACCGCGGGGCTCTTTGAAAACTACAACTCGGCACCCAAGCCCACCACGCTTGTGGACGCAAGCAGCGCTCAAGTCAACCAGCCCGCAGAGGCCTTCAATTGGGTGACAGCTCGGTTGACGTGGACCCCCTGGACCGATGGAAAGAGCGCCGTGAAATTGACGCTGGATGGCGAAAACCTTCTGGGGTCGGGTATCTACTACCCCGATTACCCCAACAAGGCTGTGAATACCCTGATCCCACTATCTGCGGGCCGATCCTTCACCCTGAGTGCTGGGTTCGTGTTCTGATTTGGGCCTAACTTGGCAAGAATGAAGAAGCCCACCGAGAGGTGGGCTTCTTCGATTTGAGGTCGGGCCGTGGCTTCACGCGGATCAAGGGCATTCCAAAATGACACCTTGGCCCGGCGAGGCCGGTTTGTAATAGGCTAGGCGCCCAGGAAGGCAAGACAGGATGGCACCACCTTCGTGCATGCAAATCAGGTCAAGGGCCTGGCGAAGGGGTAGTTCCCGGCCGTCGATTTTTAGACCATCCACGGTGACAAAGCAACTGGCACCAGCCCCTTTGGAGAGTAGGAGCTTTTCCAATTCCTCGGGGAAATCCTTCGCGATCGGCACCGCTGCGCCCAGTTTTGGAATGTAGGGCAAATGAAGGCTCATTTGCTCGAGCATCTCTTTGCGCCGTTTGGGGTTTTCGAGGCCTTGAATGAAGCGCGCGCGCTTCTCAGAAAGAATGAAGGCCTTGGTGAAGGCGGCTTCGTGATTCATGGTGTTAGTTCCGCCCCACGATCCCGGTCATGGGACTGCTGGCGCTGGCGTAGAGCCGTCGGGCCATGCGGCCGCTTTCGAAGGCAAGGCGCCCCGCCCGAACCGCGAGATCCATGGCCTCGGCCATCTTCGTGGGCTCCCCGGCTTCGGCCACGGCGGTATTGAGCAGCACGCCGTCGGCGCCCAGTTCCATGGCCACCGCGGCATCGCTGGCCGTTCCCACACCTGCATCCACTATCATCGGTAGCTTGTAGCTGTCGCAGATTTCCTTGATGAGTAGCAGCACATAAGGATTCTGTACACCAAGCCCCGAGCCTATGGCGGAGCCCAGAGGCATGATGGCGTGCACGCCGACATCGCAAAGCTTCTTGGCCAAGATGGGATCAGCGTTGAGGTAGGGAAGTACGATGAAACCCTCTTTCACCAGCTCTTCGCAGGCCTTCAGTGTTTCCTCCCCATCGGGATACAAGCTCTTGGTATCCCCCAACACTTCCACCTTAATCCAGGGATTATCCAGGGCCTCACGGGCCAAGCGAGCTACACGCAGGGTGTCTTCTCGGTTGAAGCAACCGGCGGTATTGGGCAGGAGGTGGATGTGCTTGGGAATCCAGTTCAGGATGTTGTCCTCGCCGGCAGCACCGAGATCGAAACGTCGTACCGCAAGGGTCACCATTTCAGAATGAGCGGCTTCGTAGCAGGCCTTCATCGTCGCGAAATTCTTGTATTTGCCGGTGCCCAGGACTAGGCGATTCGTGAAGGTTTTTCCCGCAATGGTCAGCATGTTGATTCTCCTGGTGATCAGTGTACTCCTCTGGAACCCGCATCAGGGGGGAGCCATGCCTGGATAGCTAATCCTGCAAACGGTTTGGAAGGTTCCGGTAATGGGGCCCGGCGAAACATCCGATCCATGAGTAGGGGCCTCTTGGCAGCATATTGCCTTGCCAGGAAAGACCTCAACTTTCGGAGTGGAACCAAGATGTTTATCCCCTTCACGCTGGGCCTGCTCTGTGGACTTGCCTTCGCGGGTGGCCTTTGGTTGTTTCGCGGAAGTTTCCAAAGCAGCTTAGGGGATGATGAAAGCTATTTTCTGGCCGCAGCGCGTGCGGCCAATGGACGATTGATTCTGCGACGAGACCGGGCTGCCTCGGGTGCCCCTTTGCTTATTCTGAAGGAATTCCCGAACCCCAGGCGAATCGAAAATCGGGGTCAGATCAAGGCACTGCTGGCTCGCAAGCTCCTGGCGCCGGATCCCGCAGGCATTCCTGATCGCTACATCCTTACGCAAGCGGGCCAAAAGCGGGCCGAGCGGCTGCCCGTTTTTCCCCTGGAGGTCGTGCGCCAGGGCTCCTGGTTCAATTCCATTTCTAGGCCAGTCAGGCGAATGATCAAGAAGTAGAAAGAACGCTCAAGCGGGAATACAAGTGCAGGCTCCTTTTGGGCGATGAAGAAGGCAGAGGCCCAATGGCCCAGGGGGGCATGTGAGTTATGACCACCAAGCCCGGATCATTGGGATGGGGCTCCTGTTGGGGGAGATCCCTTTCCACGCCTTGGTCACGGCTTGGGAAGCTCTTCGTGGCAAAGGCGAGACTCTGGATCTGGAAGCGCTGCTATCCGAGCTCCTCCAGAAGGGCATTCTCACCGAAGAAACCAGAACCGCTCTTCATGCTCAACTGGCGGAATTGGAGTGGCTGTTAGACGAGGCTCCCCGCGATGGCGAGACTCGTGTCATCACGAAGGAATCCGGCCCTCGTCCCACCGCCGTAATCTCCATGGGCGAACCTGGGCGAACCATCGAAGTCTCCCACCGCACCGCCTCTGGGCGTACGGATTCGCCCACCCAACCATGGGCGGAGGTTGGACGTCGCTTGCTCTCCGCGCTGACCCTGCCTCGTTGGAATCAGTTCATCGACCTCCAGTTTGTGGGCGAAGGTGGTATGGGGCGAATTTTCAAGGCCTTCGATCCCACCCTCAACCGGGTGGTGGCCTTGAAGTTCCTCCGATATGAGAGCCCTGGGTCAATCTCCAATTTGGTGCGGGAGGCTCGCAATCAGGCCCAGGTGGACCACCCCAATATTTGCCGGGTCTACGAGGTCAAGGAATGGCATGGCTTGGTCTACGTGGTCATGCAGTACATCGAGGGCAAGACCCTTGACCAGGTCGCTCCCCTTCTCGATTTGGCTGAAAAAGTCGAGCTCATGGAGCGGGTCGCAGAAGCAGTCCATGCTGCCCACCGCCAGGGGCTGATTCACCGCGACCTTAAGCCCACGAACATTATGGTGGAACGCACGCCAGAAGGTGCTTTTGTGCCCTACGTTCTGGATTTCGGCCTCGCCCGAGACACTGAAAAAATCAGTGAAACTCGCGATGGCACAATCCAAGGAACGGCTCACTACATGGCCCCAGAGCAGGCCCGGGGCGACACCGCCCTGATCGAGCGACGTACGGATGTTTTTGCCCTGGGAGTGACCCTCTACGAACTCTTCACCGGTGCACCGCCCTTTGCGGAAATTGTGGGGATGGATTGTCTTGTCTACATCTTGAACGCTGACATTCCGCCCCTTCGCACGCGGAACCCGGCCCTACCGGCGGATCTCCAGACCATCGTTATGAAATGTCTAGAGAAGGATATCGCCCGCCGTTACGAAAGCGCCCGTTCGCTTGGAGAGGATCTTCGCCGTTTTCGGAGGGGTGAACCCATCTTGGCTCGGCCAACGAGCCTGGGATACCGCTTGGGAAAGTTTGTTCTTCGTTACAAGGCCTTGGTGGCCCTAGGTGCAACCGCGGTCGTCGTCGTTTTGGTCTTAGCTACGTTGGCGATCCAGGCCCGGCTTACGGCCGCGAATCAGGCGTACTGGGCACAACACTTCGGGCAAGAGGCCGAACGCATCGAGGCGCTGCTCCGCTACGTGCGCCTGCAACCCGCCCACGATGTTCGAGGGGAGCAGGCCACCGTGATGCAACGCATCCAGGCCATTGAGGTCGAACTGAACGGGGCTCGTGCCCTCGCGCAGGGGCCTGGCAACTATGCATTGGGTAGGGCCTATCTGGCCCTGGGGGATACTGCCCTGGCGCAGTCCCACTTGGACAGGGCCTGGGGAGCTGGGTTTAAGGTGCGAGAAGTGGCCTACGCCCGAGGCAGGGCCATGGGCCAAATCTATGCCGGTGCACTGGATGCAGCGCGGGCTATCCAGGACGTACGACTGCGTCAGGCTCGGCTTCAGGAATTGGAAGAGACGTTGCGCACCCCGGCCGTGGCCCTGCTTCGCGAGGGCCAAGGCAGCCTGCTGGATCCTCCGGGATTTCAGGAAGCGCTCTTGGCGCGTTACGACGAACAATTCAAAGAAAGCCTCCGGCTTGCAAAAAAGGCGGTGGCCAAAGCGCCCTGGTTTTACGAGGCGCATCGCCTGGAAGGCGAAATCCACCTGGAACAGGCTCGCCTGGAACAGGATCCAGTGCAGACGATCGCCTATCTCGAGCAAGCTGGCAGAGCCTTGGAGACCGCATTGTCGACTGCTCCCAGCGATCCAGGGCTTTGGGATCTCCTGTCCCGAAGGTGGTGGGAGGAAATGGTGGTGCGGCGCAGGTCAGGGAAATCCGTTCAGGAGGCCCACCGAAACCTGCAGGACGCCTGCGCAACGTGGCAGCGTCTATTGCCCAATGCCACGGACCCCGAGGGACGTTTGGCGCGGGGGGAATTGGAAGCGGCACGCGCAATGGGCCCTGGCAGAACCGGAGCGGAAAAATCGAAATTTAAAAATGCGCAACAATCCGACCCCTTGGCCAGGGCCCTGTACCGCACCGAGGCACTGCTCATCCGTGATCCAGGGAACACCGAACTCCTGGGGGCGCAAGCCTCTGCGCTGCAGATGCGGGCCTATCAGGACTACAACCGTGGGCTGGACCCCCGCGCTGACCTGGATCGGGCGATCCGGCTCCTGCGGCAAGCCTTCGAAAAAGACCCCGGTGCCTTTGAGCTCTACGAACCCTTTGTCGCCAGCCACTGGGCGCGAGTCGAATTCGAAAAATCTCAAGGCCGCGACCCAGCGGTCCCTGTGGAAGAAGCACTGAAGGCAGTTCAGGCGCTGGCCCAGCGCTACCCGAAGGTGGCGGATTTTCAAGGCTATCTGGGCGGCCTCCAGGTGGAATTGGCGGATTTCCAAGCCAACCATGGCATCGACCCTGGGGTTGTGGTCCAACGGGCCTTGACGCACTTGGATCAAGCCATTCGGATGGCGCCCGCCCGTTATGAATTCCATTTCAGTCGAGGCAATGCGTACCTCGCGGGGTCCCAATACCGGGTGCTCACACACCAGGACGCGGAGGCGTTTCTCGCTGCTGCAGAAGCGGCCTATCGCACGGCTTTGGGATATAACTCATCCACGGAAGGACCAGTTCTTGGCCTCGGTGAAGTGGGCATCCTGCGTTCCCAAATTCTGGAACGACAAGCGCATTCCCCTCTCAAAGTACTGACACAGATCGAGGAGGAAGTTGCCGCGTTGAAGAATTCACGGGACAACTGGCGAGTGGCATTGTTCTCTGCCCAGGCAGCCTGCGCACGCGCCCGTTGGGCGGATACTCCGACGGGTGTTCGGGATCGACTTCTCGAGGCCGAACAAGCCGCCGAACGTGCTCTTGCGCTGGGCGGCAGAACACCACCGTCCCTCCTGGTAATGGCCCAAGTGCATCTCGCATGGGTGGAGCATTCCACCACCACAGCAGGCCGACGCAACCGTGCTCGGCAGCTTCTTAAGGAACTCCTGGGCAAGGACCCGGCCTTTGAAGCTGCCCGGCAGTTGCGAACACAAGTCGACTAACGGCTACTGAGCATTCTCGGGGCCGGGGTAGGAAGGGATGCAGGCGGGCTTCACGAGGAACCCAGGGAGTTCCTGGTTTTCTGGAAGGAAGGTTCGAGCCGGTGCGAAACCGGACTGATGCCAAATCCGCATCACATCTTCTGGCTGAGTCGGTAAGTGGCGGGCATTTCGATAAAAAGGGATGAGTAGATTGGCCACGGCAAAGTCGGTCCAGACCATCACGCCCGATTTGGGATCGCGCAGCGCAAATTCACTGAGCGAAAGGCAGCGGCCATCCGCATAACCCACCGCAATATGCGCGACGCGTGGACGGGAGTAGCGAGGTGCGATCCAGCCCTGGGGCGCCGCCTCCGCAAGTGGATAGATGGGGCCCTGCGGGGTATTGACAAGGAAGGCAGGCAACTGCCCGGAAGGACCAGGCGTAAACCATAAGCGCAGAACTCGCTCGGCGTTGACAAAGTTTAGAGGTCGAAAACTGTATTGGGGGAGCAACAGGTTTATCACTGCCCAGTCGCCCCAAAAAATAGCCCCGCCCTTCGGCGCTTGGAGCTGCTCCGTCGAAAGGGAGTAGCTGCGCCCATCCTCGAGAGCAATGGTTAAGCTGGTGATCTGTGGCCGAACCGGCGTGGGTGCTTCCGCCGCAATGAGGGCGCCACCTCCCAACCCAAGAGCGAAAGCGAACAGTGCATTGCGAAGCACGGGCACAAACATATCCGCCTCCTATGGGGAGCATTGAGAACGAGCGAGTACAGCCAATGCCACCCGCTGGTGCTTGTATCGGCCGCCATTCGTATAGGGTTCACGAAATATTTTGAGAGAGTTGATCAAGAAAAATCCTTCATCCTCGAAGCCTTTGGGCTCGAAGATGCCAGCACCGTTAAGCTGGAAGGATGATGCTTTCGCGCGAACGTCTCTCCAAGGCACCTCGAGTGCAACAGGTGCTCCTCATGGGCCTTGCATCCGTGGCACGGCCCACTGCCCGAGTGCATCTGGCCGAGGCGTTGATTCGGACCAATCTGTGGCCCGAAGCGGCCGATTGGACTAAGCGGCCTCAGGGCATGAACCCTCACCTGCAGGTCATGAAAGACGCGGGTTGGGTCGAAGAAGCCCGCCAAGGCATTTGGATCTGTACCCCCGCAGCCCGGGAAACTGCGGCCCGGCAGGCCTTTCAAGAGGGATTGCTTCGCAAGTTAATGGCCATCAGTCAATCCCCCTACGCCACGGAGGGTGCCTTCACCCGGCTGTTGGGCGAAATGCGACTGGCGCTTTTGGAAGGCCGCCTCGAACAGATGTGGCCGATCCATCAGCGCGTGCAGGAACTGCACAGCCGAGAGTTGAATGGTCGCGATCCCCTTTGCCTTGTCTGCGGAGAACCCTTCGATGTGGCTTGGTTCGAGGGGCTCGGCAGCGAACTCCGAAAATCCGCGGCCTGGAGTTTGATCAAGGAGCAGGTGCTGCTCTTTCGTCCCAATCCGGCCTTTTGTAAATGGATCGCGGGGCAGGCGAAAGCGCCGAAGTCGAGCCCACTCTTCATGGCTATTTGTCTATTCCTGCTTCTAGAGGGACGCCTCGGCGAGGTTAAAAATTGGTTGAAGGTGCAGGAGCCACGCCATCGGGAACACCCCGTGTTTGCGGGCCTCGAGGGCATTCTGCTTTTTATGCAGGGCAAGCCCGTTGAGGCCGATGCCCATTTTCAGGAGGCACTGGCTCGGCTGAAAAAGCTCACGCGCAAACGTATTCTGCCGTTACCGGCCCCCATGGATTTTTTCCACATTCTGTCGCTCCTTGCTCAAAACACACCCCCAACGATGCACTTGGCGCTGGAGCGCATCGAGGTGTTGGAGCGAAACCAGGCCCTCGACCCAGGAGCCGAGCAGAGTGTCCATTTGCGACGTCTACATACGGCGCTGAGCGGTGCCCAACTTCCCTCCACCGATAATCTGAAAGCCTTGGGTGCGCCCCGCCGCATGGGGTTGCTCGCAGCAATCCTTTGCAATCATCTAGCCGGAGCTGAGGTGCCTGCGGAGGACCTGAAGCGGTTCCTTCAGGAATCCGAGACGCTCTGCTTGGGGTGGTTCCGAGGCGCCGCCCAAGAGCTCGAATTCCGGTCCAGTGGAACCGTGCCCACGCCCCATGTTCTGCTCGATCTCGTGCCCCGATTGGAACCTTGGGAGCGCGCCCTGGTGGCGCTCCAGGATTTTGGAAAGGCATCGGAAGTCGCTGCGGCACCCCGTCCCGTGCGCCTTGCCTGGTCCGTGCAGCCCATCACGCATCGCGTAACCCACTACGAAATTCACCCGCTGGAACAGCGCCAAGGACCGAAGGGCGCATGGAGCAAGGGCCGCCCCGTCAGCCTGCGCCGCTTGCGCGAAGAAACCGCCCAGTACGATTACTTAAGCGAACAGGATCATCGCGTGATCGCCGCCGTGCAGGTCACCCAGGATTGGCAAGGGCTTCGCTATGAATTGGATGATGCCCAAGCCCTTCAGGCCTTGATCGGGCATCCCTTTGTCATTTGGTTAGAGGGCACCGGATCGCAGGCCATGGAACTCCTGGCCGGGCGACCCGAATTGCATCTCGATGTGGAGGGACCTCGGCTAACCCTTACGTTGACACCCAGACCCAGCGATTACGGGGCCACGATCCTGCCCGATGGCCCGAATCGTCGGCGAGTCTATACCTTTGCCGAAGAACACCGGCGCTTGGATGCGATTCTCGGTGAACGCCTGACCGTGCCCTTGGAGGCCAAGGCGCGGGTGCTGAAGACCCTCGGCGCCATTGCCCCTCTCGTGGAAATTCATTCCAATCTGGGCCTGGGTGCTAACGAACCCCTAGTAGCGGGACTGGAGACCGTCAAGGGTGATCCCCTCCCGCGATTGTTATTGCTACCTCACCAGCAGGGCCTGCAGGCCCGCCTGCGCGTGCGTCCACTGCCGGAAGGCCCCGCGTACTTACCGGGTCACGGCGGTGCCAGCCTTGTGTTGGAGCATGGCGGGGCGCGGCTGCTCGTGCAGCGGGAGCTTACGGTCGAACGGAAAAACGCCGAGAATCGCCTGAGCGCGTTGCCCAGCCTCGATTTCAATTTGGATATGGAATGGATCTTGGAAGACCCAGAAGCCTGCCTGGAGCTTTTGTTGGAGGCCGAAAAAATACCGGACCTTACCTTGGAATGGCCCGAGGGTCAGCGTTTCAAGACACCTCGTAGTTTGGGCATGGAGGCCATGCGTTTGAAGGTGGCCAGTGGTCAAGACTGGTTCGGAATCGGCGGCGAATTGCGGATCGACGAAGATCACGTGCTCGATATGAAAACGCTGCTGGATTTGTTGGATCAGAATCCGGGGCGTTTCGTGCCTTTGGGTGAAGGGCGTTTTCTCACGCTCACCAAGAGCTTTCGCCGTCGCCTTGCCGACCTGCGGAGTTTCGGCGAATTTCGCGGTAAGGAATTGCGGCTGAATCCCATCGCAGCCTTGGCCATGAACGAATTCGAAGAAGGCTGGGGCGGCTTTCAGACCGATGGTGGCTGGAAGGCCCACCAGGAGCGCATTCGCACGGCCATGGCGCTGAACCCGACCGTGCCGAGCGTCTTCGAAGCCGAACTGCGCCCCTACCAAGAAGAAGGTTTTCAATGGATGGCGCGCCTTGCCGAGGCAGGCTTTGGCGCGTGTTTGGCCGACGACATGGGCCTGGGCAAGACCATCCAAGCCCTTGCCTTGTTGCTTCGCAGGGGCACGGCGGGGCCTTCGCTCGTGGTCGCTCCCACCAGTGTTTGCGCTAACTGGGAGGCGGAAATCCTAAAGTTTGCCCCAACGCTGCGCGTGCGCCATTTGGCCGAAGGCGACCGTGAGCACACCTTGAATTCCTTGGAACCACTGGATGTCTTGCTCTGCAGCTACGGCTTGCTTCATACCGAATCGGATCGCCTGAAGGCCATTGACTGGTCCACCGTCATCTTGGACGAAGCACAGGCCATCAAGAATTCCTTCACCAAACGCAGTCAGGCCGCCATGGAACTGAAGGCGGGTTTTCGACTCATCCTCAGTGGCACGCCCTTGGAAAACCACTTGGGCGAACTGTGGAACCTCTTCCGCTTCATCAATCCGGGTTTATTGGGGAGCTTGGAATCCTTTCAGCGTCGCTACCAAACGCCCATCGAACGCGACAAAGATCCCGAGGCCTTGCATCGTCTGCGGCGACTCACCGCACCCTTCTTGCTGCGCCGCACCAAGGCCCAAGTGCTCGAAGAATTGCCCAGCCGCACGGAAATAACCCTGGAACTCGAACCCAGTGCGGAAGAAACGGCCTTTCTCGAAGCCCTGCGCCAGAAGAGCCTGGAGGCCATCGAGGTCGGCAGCAATAAAGACGGCCAAACCATGTTGGTCTTGGCGGCCATCACCCGGCTGCGTCGCGCCTGCTGCAATCCGAGCCTGATTCAATCGGATATCGGCATCGCCTCTTCGAAGCTCACGGCCTTCATGGACCTGGCAGATGAGTTGCGCGAGAACCATCATCGCGCCTTGGTATTCAGCCAGTTTGTGGATCACCTTGCCATCCTGCGACGAGCCTTGGACGAACAGGGTTTCTCCTATCAATACCTGGATGGTTCGACTTCCACCAAGGCCCGCACCCAGGCCGTAACGGCCTTCCAACGCGGCGAAGGCGAGCTCTTTCTCATCAGCCTCAAGGCCGGGGGCACGGGTCTGAATCTCACGGGCGCCGATTACGTGATTCACATGGACCCTTGGTGGAATCCAGCCGTGGAAGACCAAGCCTCCGACCGCGCTCATCGAATCGGTCAGACCCGGCCCGTCACCATTTACCGACTGATCATCAAAGGCAGCATCGAACAAAAGATCGTTGGCCTGCACCAATCCAAACGGCAACTCGCCGATCAGTTACTGGATGAACGCACCGCTGCGGCGCGGTTGGATGCCAAGGCGCTGCTTTCACTCTTGCGGGATGCCTAGAGACCTCAACGGGAGGAGCAAACGATGCGAGTACAAAACGAGTGGGGCCAAACCAGTGTGATCACCGACCTCAGCCTCAACCGGGCTCTTGTGGGGGCCCTGCTCGCCATCCTGCTGAGTGCCACCGCTCGGAGTGCCACTGGCTTCAAGGTTGCCATGACCCGAGTCGAGGCCCGGATGCAAGGCCGCGTGGGTGTCTTCGCCTTGAGGGGCTCCACGTGGGCGGGCTATCGCGCCGACGAGCGCTTTGCCTACTGCTCCACCTTCAAATGGGTGCTGGGCGCGGCCGTGCTGAAGAGTGTCGATGAGGGGCGCCTGGAACTCGACCGCAAGGTGAGGTACGGACCGAAGGACTTAATCAGCATGAGCCCGGTCACCAGTGCTCATGTGAAGCAGGGTTTCCTGGGCGTCGGTGAACTCTGCGCGGCCACCATCATCACCAGTGATAACACGGCGGCCAACCTGCTGGAACCCTTGGTGGGCGGACTTTTAGGGATGCAGACCTTCGTTCGAAATGTGGGCGATCCCGTGATGCGCTTCGACCGCATTGAGCCGGAACTAAATAGCAATCTTCCCGGTGATCCCAGGGACACCACCACGCCAGCGGCCATGGCTCGGTTGTTGCACCGGGTGCTGGAAGCCAAGGTGCTCGCAAAGGGCTCTCGGGACCAGCTTTTGGCATGGCTGAAGGCTGTTGAAACCGGCATGGGCCGTATCCGCGCGGGTGTCCCTAAGGGCTGGATCGTGGCTCATAAAACCGGCACTGGTTACAAGGGAGCCGTGAATGATGTGGCGGTGATTTATCCGCCCAGGGGTGAGCCCATTTATCTCTGTGTCTTTACGGACGGAGACCGACTTGGCACCGAAGTTCACGAAGCCGCCATCGCGGAAACCGCTCGGCTCGTAGTAGAAACCCTGCATTAGGGCCCTTAATCATTTAGATCGTTCTATGGGAAGTCTCAGTCATCCTCGAAAAATCAGACGTGAAGGAGTGCCCATGAAAAGCCACCGCAAAGTCCTGTTGCTGCATTTGCCCGAGCGCATGGGCTTCGTAAACATCACCCGCGAAGTGGAACTTGCGCTGCGGGAAAGTGACGTACAAGAGGGCCTTTGCCTTGTGAACGCCATGCACATCACGGCCAGTGTGTTCATCAACGACGATGAGTCGGGTCTTCACGCCGATTACAAGCGCTGGCTGGAGAAACTGGCTCCCTTTGACGCGAGCAGTGATCCCGCGCGTGGCGGATATTTGCATAATCGAAGCGGCGAAGATAACGGCGATGCCCACCATAAGCGCCAGATCATGGGCCGGGAGGTGGTCGTGGCGATTACCAAAGGGAAGCTGGATTTTGGGCCGTGGGAGCAAATCTTTTACGGTGAGTTCGATGGCCGCCGCGATAAGCGAGTGTTGATCAAGATCATTGGCGATTAGCGATATTGATGGTCTCGTCCGCAATCTTTTCGAGCGAGAAAGGTCCCGTCACATCGTCCGTAGGTAGGCCGCGAGTCTTCGGTCTTCATCCTGAATGTGATGGGTGAGCCAATCTTTGAGAAAATGCATGGTCATGATCGACAGGATCATGGTTCCGGCCGTGTATTTTTCTTCGAGCTCTAGGACCTGGCGAACGAGTTCGGCGTGAAGCGCATGGTGGGCTTCAAGGCCCGGGTAGCCCGTCTCGCGCATGAGGGACTCTTCCGCCTGGAAATGATCGACGGTGTACGAGCGCAGAAAGCCCAGGATGTCAGCCATTTCCTGGCGGGAACGCCCAGCTTTTAGGGCGTCGTTGAGACGATTTACCGCCTCGTACAGGGCGGCGTGCTGGTGATCGATCGTTTCGTGTCCAACACGCAGGTCATCTGTAAATTCGCAGAATGGCATGTTCTGCTCCCAGGGTTTGGCCGTAGCTTGGTGCGGCAATTGCCGACGATGCCCGCCAAGGATTTGGATTCAGCCGAGCTTTTTGATCGAAGCCTTGTAGGCCATATCGTCTTTGAGAATGTGATCCTTCAACCAATCCGATAGGAAACGGATAACAGAAACCAGGCTAACAGCCTGATTCATCGCGAGTTTCTGCTGGAGATCCTGGACCTTTCTCAGGAGTTCGGCATGAATCATCTGGTGGTCTTCCAGGTTGGCGTACCCCGCCTTTTTCAGAAGAGCTTCTTCATCCCTGAAATGCGTGACCGTATAGGCTGCCAAGCGTTTGATCACGTCTTTAATTTCAATCATGTTTTTCGCTTTAACCTTTTCGGCTACTTCATTGACCAGCTCAAAGAGGGTCTGATGTTGCTTGTCGATTAGCGCGTTTTCAACACTGTATTGGTCTTTCCAGATCATGTAGGTCACGACGAGTCCTCCTTTTGGGCTTTCGCCGACGCGCAAGGGCGCCACGCAGGGTTAGGGTTCATGTTTCCGTTGTCGGCAGTCGGGCTGTTTGGGGTGAATTTCGGAGAGGGTCATGAGTGGACGGTGTGGCCAATGGCTGAATGCCGATTTCTAACTTTCCAAGCAACCCCAGTCTGGCCGTGGCTTTCCAAATCAACTCTTGGCAGTCCCGGTGAATTCTGGCAAGGTCATCAGACCGATGGAGGAGCGATTCCCATTAGTAATTCAGGTTAGGGTGATGAGCCCGATGAGCCTGGACGAAAGGGGAGGGTCGCCGAAGGGCAGGCGTTTCATCACCGCAGGCCTTGGACGTTGGGGGTAAAACCCTGCGGCTGTCGTGGCGCCAAATCGCCACGGAGTGCCTGAAGACACAATCCTGGACACCCGTGGTCCAGGGTGGGTTCAGAGGCTTCCTTCGTTCTTTGGAGGCCCCCGTGATTCCCACCCCCCAGCCCCGCCAACAACTCGCCCAGCAGATGCTGGTGGCCTTGTGCTCGCTTGATTCTGGCTCGGGCCACGAGGCGGCAATCTTGCCCGCGTTGGTGCCAATGCTCGAAGACCTCGGCGCCGAAGTCGAAGTCCGCGAGCTGGCTCTGGGGCGCTGCAATGTGCTGGCCACCTGGGGTGAGCCACGGGTGCTCTTTTCCACGCACCTCGATACCGTGCCGCCCTTTTCGCCGGTGCGGGTGGAGGATGGGTGCGTGTATGCCCGAGGTGCTTGCGATGCCAAGGGGCAGATGGTGGCGCAGTTTTTGGCGATTCGAAGTTTGGTGGACGAAGGCCACGATGGTTTCGCGTGGCTGGGCGTCTGTGGCGAGGAAACCGATAGCCTGGGCGCCGCGGAGGCCCATCGATGGTTGCCCCGTTTTCGGGCTTGTCGGGTGCTGATCAACGGCGAGCCCACCGAACTGAAGCTAGCCTCGGGACAACGCGGTTTGGATCATCTACGGCTCCGCTGCACGGGACGTTCGGCGCATAGCGGTAGCCCACATTTGGGTCATAGCGCCACGCTGGATCTCTTGGATTGGGTGCAGGAAATCCGCAGTTTGCCTTGCGCAGAAGATTCTCAACTCGGTCCGGAAGTATGGAACCTTGGGCTGCTGCAGGGTGGCAACGCGGTAAATGTCGTTCCTGCCCAGGCCGAGGCTCATTTGCATGTGCGCACGGTACCGGGGTCGACCTTCCGTAGAGGGGTGGAAACCAGCTGTCCCGATCGGGGCGAATGCGCGGTGTTGCTTTCCGAACCGCCCGATTCCTATCCCGAAATTCCCGGCTTCGAATTCAGGGCCATGCCCTTCGGATCGGATGCGCCCCAGCTTCGGGATCTGATCCCCGATCGCACGGTGGTGCTGGCAGGGCCGGGCAGTATCAGCGTCGCCCACACCGATGACGAACACCTCTCACTGGCGGATCTAGATGCCGGTATCGAACTCAACCGCAGGCTGGCCCTGCATTTTCTGGAGCAACCATGAAACCGCTCAAACGCGAAACCACGCCCGTGTTTTCCTTCCTTCCCATCGCTCACCTATCCAGGAGTATCCCGTGTACCGCATCCCAGTAACAGTTCTCGGTGCCACCGGCGTTGTGGGACAACGCTTCGTTCGCCGCCTTGCCAATCATCCGCTTTTTGAAATCGCCCACCTCACCGCCAGCGGCCGAAGTTCCGGGAAGCGCTATCGCGATGCCTGCGAGTGGCGCCTCGAAGGCGATGAATTCGTGGGCCTTGGTGATCACGTGTTGGAAGATTCGGATCCATCCCGAGCTCTTTCTCCAGTGGTCTTCAGTGCGCTGGATACGGAAGTAGCGCGCGATCTCGAACCGGCCTACGCCCGTGCGGGTGCTTTGGTATTCAGCAACGCCGCGACCTTTCGCATGGATGCGGATGTGCCCCTGTTGGTGCCCGAAGTGAATCCCGATCATTTGGCCTTGCTTGAGGTGCAACGGGAACGGCGCGGTTGGTCGGGTGGCATTCTCACCAACCCCAATTGCACCACGACCGTGTTGGTGATGGCGCTGGCACCGCTGCACGAAGCCTTTGGGGTGGAGGCCGTGTTGATGACGTCCATGCAAGCGGCCAGTGGTGCTGGCTATCCGGGTGTTTCCAGCCTCGACTTGATGGGCAATGTGATTCCCTTCATCAAGGGTGAAGAACCCAAGGTGGAAGTGGAAACGGCCAAGCTCTTGGGCCGTGTTCAGGGTGGTCAGCTGCGGGAGGCGCCTATTGTGGTCTCGGCCCTCTGCCACCGTGTGCCCGTGTTGGATGGTCATTCTGAAGCCGTAAGCGTGAAGTTGAAGGGCGATCCAAGCCCCGATCAGGTGCGAGAAGTCCTGGCCGCATGGTGCCCCGAGCCGCAGCGCCTGCGCTTGACCAGCGCACCGTCCGTACCGATCCGCCTCCACGATGCCGAGAATCGTCCCCAGGTGCGCCGCGATGTGGAAATGGATTTCGGCATGAGCGTGCATGTGGGGCGCATCCGTCGCTGTCCGGTGTTGGGTATCAAGTTCAGCCTGCTGGGTCACAACACCGAGCGCGGCGCCGCCGGTGG
>JAIFMW010000145.1 GCA_020048105.1 Deltaproteobacteria bacterium
CGAGCCTTTGTGGCCCTTGGCGATGCGCATGCCTACCAGGATAGTTCGGCGGAGCGAGCAGAAGCCAAAGCCAGCTACCAGCGTGCGTTGGCGTTGCGTCCATCGAGTTGGTTTGCCCATTTTCGGTTGGCCGTTTTACTTCAGAACGATGGGGATCTGGAAACAGCCGTGCATCATGCGGACGAGGCCAGAAGGCTGCAACCCGCAGCGGATTACCCCCACCTCACCGCTGCCATGAGTCTGCTTTGGTTGGGCCAGGAGAAGGAAACCGCCCGCAGAATCGAAGAAGGGCTGAACCGCAATCCCGAGGCCAAGCTTCTCCAGGTGGTTCAGTTGCAGCTGGCGCATCGCCACGGAGATCGGGCCACCTTCGATCGCGTTTTCGCTCGCCTGCAAAGCGCATGGCCCGAGGGCCAACCTGTGCAAGTCTTGCTGGCCGGGCTTCGGGAGGATCTTAATGGCCAACTCCCGCGCGCCAAGGAACGCTATCAGGCTTTCTTGGCCCATAGCAGGCTGACCAATCAGAAGTCCTTTGGCGAACGAAGAGCAATCTCCGTGAATCTTTACAGCATGGCTCAGGTGATGGCGCTGAAAGGCGAACTCGCGGTGGCTAGGGATCTCCTGGACGAAGCGGAACACCTGCATCCCGGGAAGCGCAGCGTGGCGAAGCGGGACCCCATCATGAAGGCGTTGAAGTAATCGGCCCTAGTGCGGCAAGTGCCTGGGCGCTGGGCCAACCCGTTCCTTCAAGGCGGCCTTGCGCTCGGCGATGATTTCGGCGGCGATGCGGCGCACTTGCATGGCCAGCCAATGGCTGGTGGGGCTTTCGGGTCGGAAGTCTGCAGGGCCGTAGTGATCGATGCGGCTATCCCGGCGCATACGATCCACCTGTTCGAGACTCAGTGGATTATTGGGGTCATAAACGGCGTAGGCGATGCCCTTGTTTTGGCGCATGACCGAAAAAGCTGGCACATCGCTAGGGCCATCGGCGATGTAGATCATGTGCTGAAAAGGCACCCGGCGATCCTCCGCGCCCATCTTGGCGTTCACGTCGATATTGGGAGTCTTGTTGGCGCCCTTGTTGATTTCAAAGAGCGCGCGGGTCTTGCTGGTGTTGTCATAGGCCACGGCGATCTGCGTGATGCCATGGACCGGCAGCAATTGGTGGCCGCGCTCCAGATCATCCAGGTTCAAGGTCTCATCGGGATCGAAGCCCGGTGGGGGCGGCGCTTCGATGAATTCCGAGGCCCAGATGCCATCGACAAAGGGCTGGATGGCCGAACCCTCGATCATGGCGCGCAGGCCCGTGGACACGATGTAATGTTCCAGCTTTAATTCCAGGCGTTCCGCATCCGGGTAGGCCGCCAGTTCGTTCTTCAGATACTGGAAGAAGGTGGGCAGGCCAGGATGGAATTCAATTCGTTCCCCCAGGCTCCGCAGTTTGGCGTTGGTGAGATTGGGCATCCGGCCATGCTGAACGTAGGTGAGTAGATGGTTGAGGTACGAGGTGTCTGGATGAACGTGCACCCCGGCCCGCGCAAGGTAATGAGGCAGGGCATTGGTCTCCCGCCAGAAGGTGGAACCATCGATGTGGTATTCGTCGAAGATCGGGTCCTGCATGTAACCGGGGATCAGGGTTTTGTCGAAATCCCAAACCAGGGCGATGACGTTTTGGGGATGCAGGGCAGTGGTCATAGGGTTAGCTTTCCAAATTCGAGGCTATAGGTCCAGGTGAACTGTGATCCGCTGACCAGCTGCCTTGTCATAACCTACTAGCAAGCAGAGCTGGATCCCGAATTTCTTCAAAGCGGGAATCCGCTGCATCCCAAGAAAAGGCCCCATCACGGGGTGATGGATCGGCTATTGGCCTGATGATTCCAGGGAGGCACCGTGCTTCACGGCAGCATCGCGTTTTTCGCCCACAATCCGTTACTGCTGCTGTTTGCGGTGGTGGCCCTGGGCTATCCCATTAGCAAGATCAAGATTGCAGGGGCTTCGCTCGGCATCGCATCGGTGCTCTTTGCAGGCATCGCCCTGGGAGCCGTCGTAATGACACCGGATCTGGATGCAGCACTCAAGAAAGATATTTCCAAGGAAATGAAGCTGGTCTACGAACTCGGACTGGCGGTCTTTGTGTATGCCATGGGGCTCGCCATCTCCCATAGCTTTTGGGCCGCTTTCACCAAGGAGGGCATCAAGAAAAATGCCACGGTGGCCATCGTGATGGTCATCTCCACCGGCGTCATCATCGTTGTCGCGCGGATGTTGCACTTTGATAGCCGCTACGCTGCGGGATTGCTCACGGGCAGTTTTACCAATATGCCGGCCCTGGCGGGCGTCATCGAGCGCGTGAAATCCATGCCCGGTGTCGACGCCATCGAGGTGGCCAAGCCCACCGTGGCCTCCGCCATTGCCTACCCAATCGGAGTGCTCGTGCCCATGCTGGCGATTCTGCTCAGCCGACGCATTTTCGGCGTGAATCTGCAGGAGGAAGCCAAGGGTTTGCACCACTACAATTCCGGTCTGAGCCGCCTGAGCGCGCGTACCGTGCGGGTCTCCAACCTGCAAGCGGTGGGCATGACCCACGTGGATCTGCGCGATAGGGGCAACTGCAAGGTGGTGTTCGGGCGCATGAGCAGGGGCGATGTGCTGCGGGTGGCGCCGCTGGATTTAAAGTTCCAAATGGACGATCAGGTCTTACTGGTGGGTTCGGAGGAGGATATTGCCCGGGCCGCTCGCATCCTGGGCGAAATTTCGGAAATCGCCCTGGAAGATGACATTAGCGAAATTGATTCCACCCGGGTTTTTGTCTCCAACCATGACGTGATTGGCCGCCCGCTCCGGGATCTGCAACTGCCCGAAAAACACAACGGCATCATCACGCGGCTGCGACGGGGTGATGTCTGGTTCGTGCCAGATGCGGACACGGTGCTGGAACTGGGCGATCGCATTCGCGTGGTCGCCTTCAAGGACGATCTGGAGCGCATCGAGGAATTTTTTGGAGATAGTTATCGCGAACTTTCCGAAGTCAGCTTCCTTACCTTTGCCATGGGCCTTGCCGTTGGTCTGGCCTTGGGGCAAGTTCCCATACCCCTGGGGCACGGCATTATTTTCAAGCTAGGGTTCGCGGGTGGCCCCCTGATGATGGCGCTAATCCTGGGCCGCTATCACAAGATCGGCCCCTTCGTTTGGAACATTCCTTACAGCGCGAACCACACCGTGCGACAGTTCGGGCTCGTGCTTTTCGCGGCGGGCATCGGCATTATTTCAGGCGAAGGCTTTCGCCACATCCTTTCGGGCAACATTGCATGGCTGCCGATTTTCCTGGGCTCTGCGTTGATCGTGACGGTCGTGGCTGATTCCCTAGCCATGTTTGTGGGGTACAAGCTTTTTAAGATTCCCCTGAACGTGTTGTTCGGCATCGTGGCAGGCACCCACACTCAGCCCGTGGTGCTTGGTTTCGCCAATCAGCAGACAAAAAACGAGCTGCCCAACGTGGGCTTCGCCACGGTCTATCCCTTGGCCACCATTTTGAAAATCATGCTGGCCCAGGCGCTGCTAGTGCTGGCCGCGTAAACTGGAAGCTATGGAAACTCCGACCTGGCCCTATCCCATCCTGCGCTTGAAACCCGGCAAGGAGAGCGTGCTCTCCAAGCACCACCCTTGGGTGTTTTCCGGGGCCCTGACGGAAGCGCCCAGTGCCCCCGTGGTGCGGCTGGCCGATGCCAGCGGCAACGTGCTGGGCGTCGGCACCGCTTCGCCCAGCAACCCTCTGGCCATGCGGGTTTTCCGCTTCGAGGATCGCCCCTTGGACGCGGAATGGTTTCGGGAGCGCTTTCTCGCAGCTCTGAATCTACGCAAGAATCTGGGCCACGATGGGCCCGATGCCGGCTTTCGCTGGGTCTTTGGCGAAGGCGATTTCCTGCCGGGCCTGGTGATCGATCGCTATGCCCAGGCGCTGGTGCTCCAAGTGGGCACGGCGGGGCTAGAAGCCCTGCGCGATATCTGGTGGCCGGTACTGTTCGAAATCGCCAAGGCCGATGGTTGCACCGTGTTTGTGGAGCGCAGCCAATCGGGGCGCAAGGAAGAAGGCCTTGACCCCGTCAATCGCCTCCTAAAGGGCAGCCTCGCAGGGCCACTCATTATTCGGGAAGGCCATACTCAGCTCTCCGTGGATTTGCTCAAGGGCCAGAAGACGGGTTTCTTTTTGGATCAGCGCGAGCATCGCCTGACGGTGGGGCGCGTTTCGAAAGACTGTCGCGTGCTCAATGCCTTCGGCTACACCGGTGGCTTCTCGATTCATGCGGGCCTTGGCGGCGCCCGGGAAGTGGCGACTCTGGATATTTCGGCGCCCGCCCTGGATGCCGCAGATCGGGATTGGGCCATGAATGGCCTGGATCCTGCGAAACATCTGCGCATGCAAGGCGACGCCTTTGAACTGATGCGCACCCTGGAACCCGGTGCCTGGGACCGGGTCATCGTGGACCCTCCTGCCTTTGCCAAACAGCGCAAGGATGTGGACGCGGCCTTCAAGGCCTACAAGGATGTGTTTCGCTTGGGTGCCCTGGCGACGGCTCCCGGCGGCATGCTCTGGTGCTTCTCCTGCAGTCAGCACTTGGAGCGCACCCGTTTTCAGGAAGCCGTATGGACCGCGCTACTGGAGGCCCAACGCGAGGCGCAAGTCATCGCCCACCTCGGGCAGCCCACGGATCACCCCTACGCCCTGAATCACCCGGAAGGTTTTTATCTCAAGGGGCTTTGGCTGCGGGTGAAGTAAGGGGTTGCCTCAACTATTTCGTGACAGCCCCTTGGCGGGGCCTAGTCCGAGTTGGTTCATGCCTAGCTGCG
Organism: Deltaproteobacteria bacterium; assembly: GCA_020048105.1. Lineage (GTDB taxonomy): Bacteria > Acidobacteriota > Holophagae > Holophagales > Holophagaceae > JAYREN01. The sequence continues at coordinate 4,849 of JAIFMW010000145.1, forward strand.
TTCAAAAAATGGTTCTCGGATCTGCGGGAAGAACCACTGTGCAGGCCTGTTTCGAGAAAATGGTTGTAGGAACCACGCAATATGGTCGGAACCCAACGCAAGGCAACAGCATGATTGTCAGGCCCAATGCTGTTGGGTTCTGGAAAGAAAAAACTCAACGCGGAGGCACGGATTACTGCGGAGGCACGCGGAGG
>JAIFMW010000020.1 GCA_020048105.1 Deltaproteobacteria bacterium
CGGAGTGCCGCATCCCACTCGTGACCCAGAAGGTTGGAAATCTTCAATTGGATCAGTGCCATCGCTGCGGTGGACTCTGGCTCGACCTGAAACTGTTTGAGGAAATCGCCGCGGATCGGGAAACCCAAGGGGAAGTGCTCGGCGCCCTTCCGGGGGAAGGTCCGAAGGGTCAGGTTTTCGAAACCACTGTGCGCTACCGGCCGTGCCCCGCTTGCGGAAAGTTTATGAATCGCAGCAACTATGCTCGGATCTCCGGCGTGGTTTTGGATACCTGCAAAGAACATGGCATCTGGTTTGATCGCGATGAATTGCGCCGAGTGCTGGCCTTCATCGAAGTGGGTGGCTTGGACAAGGCTCGGAATCGCCAGATTCAGGAATTGGAGGACAAAAAACGTTTGGCCGCCGTGGCACCGACGCTACCTGCTGGCGATTGGTCTGAAGTTGATCGGCACCAAGGGCCGGGCCTGCTGGATTTGCTGGGCGCGGTGGAAGGGGTGATTAGGCGGATTCGACGGTAGCCAAGTTTTTCCTGATGCAAAAAGGCCTCCGTGGAGGAGGCCCAAAAAACAATAAAATAGTGCGCTACAGCCCGTCCCACGCCGTAACGCTGTATTCCGCCTTCTTCCCATAATCCGTTTCGATCTGGGCGAGTTGCAGTTTGCCGCTGGCATCGTCGTTGACGGCATGCCACCGGGTGTACCAATCCAACACCCAGACACCGCTTTCGCGGGTGCCGTTGCCGCTCCAGCCATTGCCGCCGAAAGGCGCATGAGCCTCGGCGCCCACGGTGGAATTGTTGATGGAGGACATGCCCGCCTTGATCTGGCGCTTGAATTGATCCACCCAGGCGCGGTTTTCGGTGTAGATGGCGCTGGAAAGGCCGTAGGGCGTGCCATTGGCATATTCCATGGCCTCTTCGAAACTTTCCACGGTGCTGAGGTTCACGGTGGGGCCAAAAACTTCGGTCTGGAAGAGCCACATATCCTTGGTGACGTTATCCCACACGCAAGGCTGCATGAACTGGCCGCGGCCGATCTCACCATGGACACGCTCGTCCCGGTTGGCTTCGGTCCAGCGTTCACCACCGGTGAGCAGGGTGGCGCCATCCTTCTTGCCCATCTCCCAGTGTTCTTCAAAGGCTGTCGCAAAGCGGGCGTTGATCATGGGGCCGTAGAGCACTTCGGGATGGCTGACAGGATTGCCAATGGGCAGGTTGTGAACGGCCTGCAGGAAGCGCTCCTTGAAGGCTGCAGCAATATCCTTGTGCAAAATGATATTGGCCGTGGAGGTGCAGCGCTGGCCTGCGGTGGCAAAGGCACCGAAGAGGGCGCCATGGACGGCATTTTCGAGGTTCGCATCGGGCATCACGATCATGGGGTTCTTCCCGCCCAATTCCAGGCTCGGAATGATCAGGTTGCGCCCGCACATTTCCCCAATCGAGCGGCCCAAGGCCGTGGAGCCCGTGAAGCTGAACTTGTCGTAGTAGCCCTTATCGATGCCCGCCAGGAAATGCTTTCCGCAGCCTGAACGGCCCTTGCCGTTCACCACGTTGACAACGCCGGGAGGCAACCCGGCATCCATCATGCAGCGGGCAAAAAGGTAGGCGATGGTAGGGGCGTTATCGCTGGGCTTCCACACCACGGTATTGCCGCACAGGATGGCGGGAATGATCTTCCAGCTAGGCACCGCCAAGGGAAAATTGTTGGCGGCGAGGATGCCGCAGACACCGACCGGGCGCCGGTAGGTGGTGATTTCTTTGTTGGGCAGCTCCGAGGGCACAGTCTGTCCGTAGAGGCGACGGCCTTCGCTCTGGAAGAAATGGCAGGTATCGATGGCTTCCTGGACCTCGCCTCGGGCTTCGCGGAGGGTCTTGCCGATTTCCCGGGTGATGATCTTCGCCAGTTTTTCCTTGTTGGCTAAGAGCGCCGAGCCGATGCGGCCAACGATCTCGCCGCGCACGGGGGCAGGCACATCCTTCCATGTCTGGAAAGCATCTCGGGCGGCTTTTGCCGCCTTCTCGATGTCGCGCTCGCTGGATTCAGGAAAAATACCCACGGTATCGCGGCTATCCACAGCGGATTTGGAATCAAAGGAGGGCAGATCCCCCTCCAGTTCCTTGCCCCCAATCCAATTGAAACCAATGATTGTTTTGCCCGTGGATGCCACTTGGGGGTGATTGAGCTTCAGATACATGGAACCTCCAGGTGGTTTGGATGCCCCAGAGTAGCCGATGACTCCGGGATTTTCAGGGAATGACCTGATCTATGACAGATCGGACAACTTTGCGGCAGACTTGAAGACTTGAGTATTTTGGAGGGCAGGGTGCGGAAATTTGATCTGGTGGTGATCGGTGCTGGGATCTCGGGCGGGTCCTTGGTTTTCAATTTGTTGAAGCAAGGCTTCACCGGTTCGATCCTGGTGGTGGATCGCGGCGACGCCATCGCCACCGGCCCCACGGCCTTTAGCGCAGGTGGTTTCCGCAACCTTTGGACCACTACCATCAACCAGCAGCTCTGCACCAAGGGGATCGAAGTCCTCAAGGGCTTTCAAGAGGAAATGGGCGTTGGCTGCGGCTTCCACCAGAGCGGCTACCTGTTCACTTACTACGCTAAGAGCTGGGCCAAGATCCCCGAGGCCGCCGAGATTTGGCGCAGCAACGGCGTGGACTTCGAACTCTGGACTCCCGAACAGATCGAAGCCAAGATCCCCGGCTTGTTTTGCGGCGTGGATCACATCGATCCCGAAGTCTGTGAATTTCTGGAATTCGAGCCCATCGTGGGCGGCGTGTTCGGTCGTGATTGCGGGGCCTTCGATCCCAGCCAGGCTGCCGTTGGCTATTTTGAGCGGGCTGCTGGTTTCGCGGCGAAGCCAAAAATGGAACTGAACACCGAAGTGCTGGCGGTGACCTTCGATCCGGCGGGAAAGGCCACCGGAGTCAAACTGCGGAACGCCGAGGGTGTCGAAGAGAACGTGGAAGCTGGCATCGTGGCGCTTTGCACCGGGCCCTGGACCAACAATCTGTTGCGCGCTTCTGGCTGCCCCGATTCCGATCTCATGCCCATCATTAGCCAGAAACGCATGATGTTCATCACCGACTTCCCCGATGCGGATCCCCGCTGGCAGGATATTCCGCTCACCATCATCGATCAGGGCATTTACTTCAAGAACGAGGCGGGCAACCTGATGATCGGCAAGGCCAAGCGCGATGCGCCCGATAGCCTGGATACCACCTTCGAGCCCGACTACTATGTGGAAGAAGTGAACTTGCCCATGCAGGAACGTATGCCCAACGTGGCGACCTGCAAGCTCAAGAGCGGCTGGGCCAGCCTTTACGACACCTGTTCCGCCGATCACAACGCCATCGTGGGTTGGCACGACGAGCACCCCGGCCTGTTGCTGCAGGTTGGTTACAGCGGCCACGGCGCCATGGAAAGCCCGGCCATCGGCATCTGTTTGGCCGAACTGATCCTCACCGGGAGCTACCAAACCATCGATTGCACACCACTGCGTTGGAGCCGGTTCAGGGAAGGGGATCTCGTTCACGAGAAGATCGTGATCTGAAGCTCGGAGCGCCTTCGGCCCTCCGAGGTGGCTAGCTGCGCAGGCGGTGGGGAAGGTGTAGGGCTTGGTCGGGTATCCTTAGGGTTCGTTTGGAGTCGTTTTGTTTGAAAATATCCCTTTCGCTACGATTCTGGTCAGCTACGTGGCGGTGCTGTTTGCCTTGAGTGTTCATGAGGCCGCCCACGCCACGGCTGCCTATTGGTTGGATGACGACACTGCCGCGAGCATGGGGCGCATGACGCTCAATCCCATTGCCCACATGGATTGGCTGGGCACTTTGGTGCTGCCGCTAATCGGTATGGTGACGGGCGCGCGGGTCATTGGCTGGGCAAAGCCAGTACCGGTGAATACTGCACGACTCACGCGCCGCTATCCCGCGCGTGTCGGATTTGCCATGGTTGCCGCCGCAGGACCGGCTTCGAACTTGTTGCAGGCGATCCTCTTTTTGCTGGTTCTGACCTTTGTCATACGGTTTGGATTTTCAGGAACGGGCTTTCCCCAATTGGAAATCCTCCAGGCTTCCATGAGGGCTCCGGTAGAGCGTTTTTTGGAGATTGGGGCATTTTCTCCAGGACAAGCCATGCTGCTCACGCTGCTGGGGCGCTTGGTTTCTATTAACATCGCTTTGGCCCTATTCAATTTGCTTCCCTTTGGCCCTCTCGATGGTGCAGGGATTTTGCGAGGATTTCTTCCCTACCGTTGGCTGCCCGGCTTTGATCGAGTTCAACCCACCATCACCATCGTCCTGTTGCTGCTTTTCCTTGTGGGCGCGATGGATAAGGTGTTGGGACCGCTCTTTGCCTTTGCCGATTTCCTAGTTGTTACCCCTATTGCCCGTCTGATTCTCGGAGCCTAGTCATGCAGCGTGTTCTTTCGGGCGTTCAGCCCAGCGGTTCCCTTCATCTTGGCAATCTCGTGGGGGCCATCGAAAATTTCGTCAAGCTCCAGGACCAGTACCAGGCCTTTTACATGATCGTGGATTGGCATGCACTGACCTCGAAGTTCGATAAGACGGCCGAAATTGGTCCGGCCATTCAGGAAGTGGCGGCTACGTTTTTGGCGGCTGGGCTCGATCCCGAGCGCGCCACGTTATTCATTCAGAGCCAAGTGAAGGAACACGCGGAACTGCATCTGCTCTTCAGCATGATCACGCCCCTTAGTTGGGTGGAGCGCGTGCCCACCTACAAGGAAAAACTACAGAACAGCGAAGCGGATCTGGGCTCGTACGGATTCCTGGGGTATCCCATTCTGCAGGCCGCCGACATCCTCATCTACAAAGCCCACAAGGTGCCCGTGGGCGAGGATCAGCTTTTCCATTTGGAATTGACTCGCGAAATTGGGCGGCGCTTCCATTTTCTCTACGACACGGAGATCTTCCCCGAGCCTCAGGCCGTGCTGACGCAGGTGCCGAAGGTGCCGGGCCTCGATGGCCGCAAGATGTCCAAGACCTACGACAACGGCATCTACCTGCGGGATAC
>JAIFMW010000230.1 GCA_020048105.1 Deltaproteobacteria bacterium
CATTTGGCCATTCCCATGGTGCTCATTCCGGCGGCATTGAAAAATACGCTCATTTTTCCTGGGTCGATTCTGCCAACGGCCAGCAATCCGCACGCCGCAGCCCCCATGGTGGCGCTGTGGTTGGCGGCGACCCTCATCCTGGGGCGAGGCTTTTGCAGCGTGGGTTGTTTCTTCGGCGGTATCGAGGAAGGCTTTTCTGTCTGCGCAAAAAAGCCCCGGATCAAAACCATTGCTCCCCATTGGCGCTGGCTGCCCTGGGCCGTGCTGATCTTTGTGGTGGTGGGTTCCCTGCTCGCCTTCTATCCCATCTACTGCGCTTGGCTTTGCCCCTTCAAGGCGGTCACCGAATTCTCGGCCCCCAACACCTTCCAGAAGGCGCTCCAGACCATCATCTTTGGGACCATCTTCTTAGGACTGGTGATTGTGCTGCCGATCCTGACCAAGAAACGTACCCAGTGCAGCCTGTTCTGCCCCCTGGGAGCTTTTCAATCCGCGACTAACAAGGTGAACGTGTTCGATATTCGGATCGATCGCAGTTCCTGCACGGACTGCATGGCCTGTGTGCGGGCCTGCCCGACGTTATCGTTGACGCGGGAATCCATCAGCCAGGGTGAAACGCTGATGAGCTGCACGAAGTGCGGGGCCTGCGTTGATGTCTGCCAAAAGGGGGCGGCGGTGTGGCACGTGAAGGGAACCGCGGTAGGGCGATCCCCTGGCGTGGCCCGGCTGCTCTACCTCTATGCCGGATGGGGCTTCGCCTGCATGTTCGGCGGCAGCATCATCGCCAGTTCCTTGATCGCCATTTTTCAGATGTTCCGGTGAATGCCATGAAGACAATGACCTCCATTCTTGGTTACACGGCCGCCGCATTTACCCTTGGCCTAATGGTCGTGACGCCCTTCTGGTTCATGGGCTCGATCACTCGCGGCATCGCCGATTTCAACATTCAAGCCAATCCTGTTTACGTGGGGTCCAAGGTGGCGCGGACCATCCTGCGTGATGGCTACGAGGTTCAGATCCACCATCCCGTGGTGAAGCAGGCCCCTTGCCAAGACATCGTCCCCTTCCTTCAGCTGGACTGGAACCCGGCGTCCAACCTGCCCGCTGTGGTGGAGGAAAGTCTGGATCTGAAAGGGGATGGCCAGGTGGACCTGCGCGTTCGGATCGCCGTGCCCTCCGATCCCAAGGCGCCCCTTAGCGCGGATGTTACCTGCACCAGCGGCGTAGTGAATTCGGTGCAAGGAATTCGCAAGCAATCCCTTTCTCTGCTGTGCGTTCGGGATGGAGAAAGAATCCTGCTGCGGATCCCCTGGAACGAACGGTCGTGATTTCTCTTTCTCTACCTCGGGTGTTATTGCTAGGACTCGGTCTACGTCGGATAACGACTTACAGGCTATGTTGGTGACATGAAATTAAGAGACGTGGTGGCCACGACCCGAAGGCGACTCGGATCCCCCCTGATTTGGGTGGCGATGACGGTGCTTGCCTCTCCCTATCTCGTGGGTTATCTGCGAGGGGGTTCGGCTGAGATCCTAGCGCACCCGATCTACTGGGTGGTCGTCGCGCTGTTTTCCATGGGTATGGGCATGGGGTACTGCCTGTTGAGCCCCTTACCCTGGCAGTGGACTGGAAATGACAAACCTCTCACGCCCATCTGGAGAGGGCTATCGCAGAGCCTGGTGTTCAATAGCGCGCTGATTCTGGTGCTTCAATCCCTATGCTCGGGAATCTTGCTATCCGCAGGGCTGCCCCCCTTTGTGCGTATCCGGCCCGATTTGTTTTTGAACGCGGCCTTGACCGGCCTAATCATGGCCATGGTGGGGAGCATCATTGCTAGCTTGGAACTGAGCAGCCGGGAGAGGACGGAGGCCCGCGCCGATGCGGACAAGGCCCGCTGGTTGCTGCTCAAGGGTCAGGTGGGGCCTCATCTGCTTTACAACACGCTGAACGCTTTGGCCGAACTGATTCGCCGGGACCCCCTGGCCGCCGAACGTGCGGTGCTGGATCTTTCAGAACTCTTCGAGCGCATTTCTTCCCATGGTGAGCGCGTGGTATCGCCACTTCGCGAAGAGCGGATCATTCTCGAACGGTATCTCGGCGTACAAAAACTCACGCTGGGCGACAAGCTGAAGGTGGAATGGGTTTGGGATTCGGGCCTCGATGAGGTTGAGGTGCCGCCTTTGCTGCTGCAGCCCCTGGTTGAAAATGCCTTGAAGCATGGACTCGCTGAGCATGTGCGCGGCGGGGTGGTTCGGATCGAAGGCGGGCGTGAAGAAAATGGTTGGGTATGTTTTCGTGTCTGCAATAGCGGTGCGCCCCTCCAAGCCAACAAGCCTTTTGGTGTGGGGTTGGCGAACTTGAAGCACCGCATCACCCTTGCCTATGGCGAGTCGGCGAGCTTCGCCCTGGAAAGTGTGGGAGAGGAAACCATCGCAACCCTTCGACTAAGGCCCGATAGCCTGCGGATCAAGCCATGAATGCCGTGAAGGTGGCCGTTGCGGATGATGTTGCCCTAGCTCGAACGCGGCTGGCGCGCATTCTCGAGGAAGCGGGATGCGAGGTCTTAGGGCAGTTCGAAGACGGCACATCCCTGCTGGAATGGCTTCAAACCAAACCGGCCTTGGACCTGCTGTTTTTGGACATCAAAATGCCAGGCCCCTCGGGGTTGGAAGTGGCTGCCGAGTTGCCCTATCCCTTGCCGGTGGTGTTCGTGACGGCCCATCGGGAGCATGCCCTCGAGGCCTATGATCTGGCGGCCCTTGATTACGTGCTGAAGCCCATCAGCGAAGAACGCATTCAAAAAACCCTGGACCGTTTTCGCCAAGGGCTCGTGCCTGCCCGCCCCGCCCAGGATTACCGCGCGGCGTTGCACATTCCCCGCGTGGTGGTGCGCGTGGGCGATGGCCTTTTGCTGGTGGATCTTCGCAAGGTATCCCACTTTGAAGTTCACGAAGAACAGGTCTGGACGTGGATGGGAGGCGAGCGTTTGTTGACGCAGTGGAAGAGCCTCACCGAAGTGGAATCAGCCTTCCCCGGTGCAGGCTTGATGCGAATAAATCGGAGTGCGCTGGTGCGCCCCGAAGCGATTACCGGCGTGCGGCCCCTTTGGGGTGGACGCGCGATGGTGCGGCTTGGCTCTGAAGTGGAATTGGAAGTCAGCCGCAGTTCAACGCCTGCCTTGAAGGAGCGGTTTGGAATCAAAGGTGATTTTTATCGGAAGGAAGAAGAATAATTCTGCGACGCCTCAACCCAAATAATGCAGTTGCAAATGAAAAACCAAAGATGAACCACGGAGACACAGAGGGCACGGAGAAAGATTAAGGAGCGAAAAGTTGATGGATTTCGCCCTGACTTCTCTGTTCTCTGTGCTCTCCGTGCCTCCGTGGTTTGGTTTTTTTTCAGTCAGCATCAAACGCAAAATCTGGGCTCATTCTTCTCGTTTGGCGGGCATGTGGGCGCCGTTTTGGTGCAGGGTCAGACTGATGGCTTTGCCTTTTTCGTCGGTGATAAAGGTGATTTGGGCGTCGATAACCTTGAGGAAGAATTCGGTATTGCTCGTGGCGAAGAGTTCGAATCTGGGCTGATTGGTGGCTTGGGCGAAGAGGCGATCGCCCTCCCGGGTGATGACGATGGTGAAGGCCGGTGTTAGGGCGTAACGACCGAGGTACTGATCGAAAAGTTTTGCATCGATGGTGACCTCTTTGTGCTCTTTGGGCGGTGACATCAGGGGTTGCTTTGGGTCCAACAGATGCATCCCGATATCGTCGACGCCCACCTGGTTGTTGGTATTGGAAAGGGCCACCACGCCCACGCGCGTCGCCAGATTGAAACCTACAAAGGAGCGATAGCCGCCGGTGCCGCCGTTGTGCCAGATGATTTCAACACCGTTCTCGGTCGCAATATGCCAACCAAGACCAATCTCCAAACCCGCATCCCCGGTGGGTTTTCGGGTGGCCAACATTGCCGCCATGGCAGGGCTCAGCTTGGATTTTGCGTAGCCGAGATTGGCCGCCAGGAAAGTGAGCATATCGTCCACATCTGAGCGCAGCGCTACCGCGCCAGCCAAGGTGGGTGTATCCCAATTGGCCACTGGCGTGAGCTGTACACTATGGCCTGGCGCGAGACGGGCCTGCTGGTTGGGTGTCAACGTGATGGTGGTGTCCTTCATGCCCAGGGGATCGCTGATGCGGGTGCGCACCAGTTGTTCGAAATCCATGCCCGCCCGCCTTGCGAGCGCGTGACCCAGCAGGCCAACGCCCAGGTTGGAATATTCGTATTTCGAACCGATATCGCGCGGCAATTCGTAGGCGGAAAGGAAGGCGTAGAGCTGCTCCGCGGAATAGTCGGCGTAGGGATTTGCCGCATTCTTAGGTAAGAGATTTTTTGGCAGGCGCGGCAGGCCGGAGATTTGCTGGGAAAGGTCTTGTAGGGTAATGGCCTTGCCGTTTCGTTGGGGCACCTTCACGCCTTCGGGCAGGTAGTTGGCAACGGGATCCGTCAACGCCACTTCGCCCCGCTGGACCATGTCGGCCAGCAAAAGCGAGGTGAATACCTTGGTGATCGAACCGATCTCGAACATGGTTTTGCCGTTTAAGGGCCGGGCATCACCCTTCGTCAGGGTCCCGTGGGCAATGATGCGGCGCCCCTGGGGCTCGATGACGCCCACCACGATGCCAACGCCCATTTTCATGGTGTCGATGCGTTCGACCAGGATTTTCTTGATTTCAGCGTCCGGGAGAACCCTCAGTTCCTGGGCCTTTTGGACTTCCATCTTGCCCGCTTGGGGCTGGGCTAGGGTCGGAGTTCCACTAACCGAGAGCGCCAACGAGAGGGTCAAGGCCGATGCGCGGAAGGCAAACCGTTTCATGGGAGCTCCCAAGGGAAAAGGCGCGGGTTTTCGCTATGGAATTGGTGCGATTGGATGCTTGATATCATAGGCTTCTTCGCTGGTAGGCGCGCATCGAAAGGGCAAGGCTGAGGCCCCCAAAAGCCACAACGCAGAGAGCGCCGAGAAGGGCATGGGCGGGGCGCTG
>JAIFMW010000019.1 GCA_020048105.1 Deltaproteobacteria bacterium
GAAGGCGCCAACCAGTAGAGCGCCCATTCACCAAACTCAGTTCCAATTTGAAAGCGGCGACTCGAAAAAAGGCTCTGATAGGAACGCTGCATGGCCTTGTGGGTAAACCAACTTGTGAAGCCCTCATCCAACCACGGCTCCTCCACTTCATTGGAAGCCAACATCCCGTAGAAGTATTGATGTCCGAACTCGTGCACCGAAACAACCTCGGGTGCGAAACGCAATCGGAAGGGATCAAAGGTTACAGACCCCGCTGTAATGAGCGTGGGATATTCCATCCCATCGGCTTCACGAGCTTCCTTCGGCACATCCACCACTGTCAAAACCGGATAGGGATAAGGGAAAAACCATTCGGCCGAAGTGCGCAGCGCCGCCTTGATCGCCTCATGCTGGCGTGGCAGGTTTTCGGAATTCGCACTCTGCCCGTAATAAAAAATCTGTGTCTTCCGGTATTCAAAATGGGTGTAGCTCCACATCTGCGAGGGCATCACCGCCCAAGCAAAATCGTGAACATCTTCCGCGTGCAATTTCCAAAGCGCGTTGGTGGGTCGAGCGGGATCCGTCATCGCATCCCGATCCTGACCATCCACGCCCCTTTGGGGGATGGCAGTTCCAGAGTGGGCGAGGAGCAAATGTTTCGACATGGAAAGTTCCACATCGTAAACACCAAAATCAGAGAAAAATTCGGTGTTGGCGTGATAGGCGTGGCAATTCCAGGTATCTCGTTGGTATACGCCCACCTTGGGAAACCACTGCGATCCCATCAAGAAAAATCCGCCCCATCCGCTGCGGGCCTGCACCTTTGGGAAGCGGCTTTCCCAGGCGATATCCACCTGAATGGTTTCACCCGGAATCACAGCCTTGGGCAAACGTACCCAGTACACCGTTTCGTCTTCCCCAAAATGTCCCTGAAGCTCTTGCCCGTTCAGGCGCACACCCTTAAGACGACAAAACCCCCACGTCTTCGAATCGCCCCGAGCACCGCGAGTATCGCCCCCTTCCCGCTGGAAAAGGCTCCGCGGTCCCTTGAAGGCATTCAAATAGAGGTGGAGAGGAAATTCCGAAGTCGGCGCAACGCCAGCGTTGCGCCAGGTAATAGTCTCCCGGCCTTCCAGAGTCTTGGTTTCCCAATCCAGCGATGCCTGAATTCGATAATTCGCGATGCGTGGTGACTTGGGCTGATCGAACCAGCGATCCGGAGCCCACTCACGCGAAGCCCCGGCCAGCGGCAGCAAGGCAAGAAAAAGAACAGCAAGAATGCGACGAATCATGGCAGATCCCAGAATCCCAAGAGCTTAGCGCACAATTGAGCCTTGCCGATTCCCCCACGAATGCTATACTTACCATCCGCCGCGGGGTGGAGCAGTCCGGTAGCTCGTTGGGCTCATAACCCAAAGGTCGCAGGTTCAAATCCTGCCCCCGCTACCAACTCTTGAAGTGAAAAAGCCCTTGGATCTCAACGATTCAGGGGCTTTTCCCTGTCCTGGGAAAGACCTGTCCGCCTCTGCGGGTTAGAGCCTAAGTGTAGGATCTTCGAGCCATCACTGCACAACCAATGCACAAGTGATTCGGCTGGAAACGCTCACTAGGACTGAATCCGAGTTCTGGTGGTCAAAGTGACCATCGGGCAAAGATCCCGTATGGCTCACATGGAGACCCCTCAAGGTCTCCTACCTTTGCCTTTTCCGGCACCGGTGCCCACTTTGAAAGCCAACGGAACGACTCCACCTGTTTGGGGGGTGGGGTTTTTCTAGGTTCGGCTCGTTCCATCCCAAAAGGCTATGGGTGGTCGACCTATTAACCGAGGTCGGACTAGATACGGGTTGGGGCTTTACCAGAAGGTAGGTTATGGGAGTGTGCATATTCCGCCCTTTACCTTAAGGTTCAATCCAGAGGGCTGACCCTCATCCTGCTAGCCAACAGTGATGGTCTCAGATGGGACAGCGCACTCGATGAGGCTGCGATCGAAAAGTCGCCGTTCGCTGTCGCCTTCTTGACGGGGTTCCCCCGTTGAAGCCGTGGTGAGATAACGAAGTTTGGGTATCCGCCCGTCTCCGTCGTCTGGACATGCAGGCCTTCCATTCCCCATCGATGCGCCTGCACGGCGCGTTGGGTCACCATATTGCGCGATCCACAATTCCGAATCGTAAGGAAAAACCCGCCACGCCGCCTGCGAAGAAGCCCTGAGGCCGACCATCTCCCAGTGCTTCCCAGTGCCACGTGCCGCGCCCTGTACCCCTCTCAGCCCAGGGCCAAGGGAATGAAGATCCGGAAAATGGCGCCCTTGCCCAGGTCACTGTCGACTTCGATACGCCCACCATGGGCGGCCAGAATGGCGCGGCAGATGAAGAGCCCGAGCCCCCAACCCTTCTGCGCATCCTTCTGCTGGGATTGTTCGAAGGTCTGGAAGAGGCGTTCGCACTCGGCCTTGGGGATGCCCCGACCTGAATCCCAGACTTCCAACAACCAGGCGGGCCCCTGCAGGGTGCTGCGCACACCGATGTCTCCCGGCGGATCCGTGAACTTGAGAGCGTTTTCCACCAAATTGAAGAGCACCTGTTGAAGCGCGGACACATCGAGCATCACCTGGGCGTCCAGGGATTCCGGCTCGAAATGGAGGTGAGCCCTGAGGCCACGGTCCTCGGCCTTGAACAGCAGCGTCCCCTCCAGGTTCGCAAGCACCTGGCGCGGGCGACTGGGCGTCAAGGTTAGGCGCTGGGCAAGGGATTCAGCCCGATTCTTGTCAAGTACCCCCGTGACCATAGCATTCAGGCGATTAGCCTCCTGGGCCAGGATCTCGAAGATGCGCGCGGCCTTGGGAGGCAGCACTTCGGTCCCCTCCCGAATCTGCCCGACACACAGGGAAATGCTCGTCAGGGGTGAACGAAGGTCGTGGCTCACCGTGTTGATGAGCTGCATGCGGGATTCCAGGGTCTCCTTAAGCTGTTGGTGGGTCCATTCCAGGGAATGGTTCCGGTCCGCCAGTTCGAGCGACCTGGACACAAGTGTCTTGCGGGACTTGGCCAGGGCCAGGTGGGTCTTCACCCGGGCGAGCAGGGTGGATGGGTGGATGGGATCGGTGATGAAGTCGACGGCCCCCAGCCCCAGGCCATAGGCTTCGGCCGCCTCATCAATCATGGCCGTGAGGAAAATAACGGGGATATCCCAGGTGTCCAGGTCAGTCTTGAGCTGTTCGCAAACCTCGTAGCCGTTCATTCCCGGCATGAGGACATCGAGCAGAATCAGGTCGATCTGCGGGGAGTTCGCCGCCATCTGGAGGGCACTTGGGCCGTTCCCTGCGAGGAGCACCTCGTAGGTCGGCTCCAGCAAAGCCCGCAGAAGGTGGTTCCTGGCCGGTTGGTCATTCACGCTGAGAATGACGGATCGCATGTCTGTCATGAAAGCCCTGTTCCTCCCACGATCAGCCAAGCCGTTGCCCTGTTAAGACCGTCAGCATTCTATCGGTGCATGATCACACGACCTTTAGCCTGGACGCCCAAAGGTTGCAGGTTCAAATCCTGCCCCGCTACCACTTGAAACGGCCGACAACAGCCGGCCGTTTTTGTTAAGTCTCGAAGGACTATTACTGTGGCTGGAGCTGCTGGACCAGGCTACTTCGTCGGCACGCGCTTCAGGGCCTCGAGGACTCGTTCGGGGGTGAAGGGCACGTGGGTCATTCGCGCGCCGGTGGCGTCGAAGACGGCGTTGGCCAGGGCCGCGGCCACCGGCACCACGGGGGGCTCGCCAATGCCCTGGGTGATCGTGGTGGAGTTCTCCGGGAAGACGACCTGGATGCGGGGGATGGCGGAGAACCGGGGCAGGATGTAAGTGTCGAAGTTCTTGTCAAGGATCTGGCCGCCCTTGAAGCGGATCTCCTCGCTGAGGGCTTGGCCGATGCACATGGTGATGGCGCCCTCCACTTGCTGGCGAGCCCCGTCGGGGTTCACCACGAGGCCCACATCCACGGCCTCAAGGAAGCGCTCCACCTGGACCTTTCCGGTGGTCTTGTCCACGGCGACCTGGGCGATGGCCACCACGAGGGCCTGACGCCAAGCGCCGCACGCCAGTCCAATGCCTCGACCCGTAGGCCCAGGCGAGGGCTCCCAACCGAAGGTCTCCACCGCCAAGTCCAGGAGCCGCAAGACGCGGGGATCCGTGGCGAGACGACGGCGCAGGGTCACGGGATCTATGCCAGCCTTGGCAGCCAAGGCGTCCAGTTGGCTTTCCCGCGCGAAAGCATTGGTGTGGGCATTGGGGGCACGCCAAGCGCCGGTCTTGAGGGGATGAAGGCCGGGCACCGCCGGAGCCTGGTACCGGGTTGCCTGCATCTCGTAGGGGAACTCGGCTTCTCCCTGGGAAACACCGGCCACGGTGCTGTCCCAGAAGGTAATGGCACCGCGCCCGGCGTCCAGGCCAGAGCGAATCTTCACCACGGCGGCCGGTCGGTATCCGTCCAGGAAAAGATCCTCCTCCCGGTTCCAGGCCACCTGGATGGGCACACCGGGGACCAGACGAGCAATGCGGGCGGCCTCGACGGCCCCGGGGGCCACGAGCTTGCCGCCGAATCCGCCCCCCACAAACTGAGCGATGATGCGGACCTTGTCCTGGGCCAGCTTGAGGGCCTCGGCCACGGCATCGCGGAAGATGAAGGGGGCCTGGGTGGAGGCCCAGACGGTCATACGGCCATCCGCCCATTTGGCAACGGAGGTTTGGGGCTCAAGGGTGGCGTGGCTCTCGTAGGCGTTGCGGTATTCCCCTTCCACCACGGTGGTGGCGCGCTTTTCACCAACGGCAATGTCGCCGCGGGAGATCATCACGCGCTGCCCAGGCGCCGCCTTGTCCACGAGGTACTGGTAGATGCGCACATCGTCCACGTCGAGTTCGGTTCCCTCGAAGGTGCCCTTCACGAGAGCAAGGGCCTTGCGAGCGGTGTCAGGCTGAGCATGGAGCACGGCCAGGAGCGTGCCGTCCCGCACGATCCGGACGCCGGGGATCCGTTCTGCCGTCCCGCACGATCCGGACGCCGGGGATCCGTTCCGCGGCCGCCGTGTCTGCGGTGGCCAAGTTAAGGCCGTGGGCCGGGGGTCGCAGGATGCAGGCGTGGAGCGTTCCGGGAAGGCGCAGGTCGCCGGCGTACTTGGCGGCGCCGGTGATCTTGGCAAGGGCGTCCTTGCGAGGGAAGCGGCGCCCGATCACGGTGCATTCAGAGAGAGGCTTGGGCTTGACCTTGCCCAGGTGGCGTTCCATCTTTTGGCCCTTCACCAGCTCGCCAAAGGTGGTACGGCGCTTGGGAGCCGCCTTCACCCAGATGGCACCGTCCTTTAGGGCCAAGCCCGAAACCGGCGCACCCAGGGCCTTAGACGCCATACCCAGGAGCACCATC
>JAIFMW010000014.1 GCA_020048105.1 Deltaproteobacteria bacterium
GTGGTGCAGATCGACCCACGGCGCACGCTACCAGGAGGAGGAAAAGCAGAGAGCGTGTCATGGCGTGACTCCAAAGCTGCACTCGATGCGAGTCGTTTCAAAAAAATTACCCGACTATTTGCCTCGCCTTCAATGCTTGGATGGATCCAAGAGTTATTCCGCCCTTGGTACAGGCTGTGGATCCGAATTTCAATAAAGCCCCTTGACGATGTTCTAGTTGACTAATACATTGATGGCACCATGAGCCCCGCACCCTTCAATTCCTTTTCCTTCCGTCTCGATATGCAAAGCGGCGTACCGGTCTACCGGCAGATCATGGATCAGATCCACGGTGCCATCGCGGCGAGTGCCTTGCGGGCGGGGGATCAACTACCCACGGTGCGGCAACTGGCGGTGGATTTGTCCGTCAATCCCAATACGGTGGTGCGTGCCTACCGAGAGCTGGAAATTCGTGGTGTGCTCACGACACAGCAGGGCATCGGCACCTTCATCTCTTCCAAAACCGTGGCCCCCGATGAGGCTGAGCGCCAACGCAAGTTAACGCAATTGGTGGGTGAACTAATGGCCAAGGCAGGAGCCGCAGGCTATACGGCCGAGGAAGTGGCCACCCGCTTTCTGGAATTCATGTCCGAACAAAGGAGAAAGCCATGACCCCTTTTCCCGAAATCTCCATCATGCGCAATGCCGGCGGGAAAATGCGCCTCAGCTCCATCGGTCAGACGCTCTTTGTCCTCTTTGCTCTGGCGGGTGGCGGCCTTTTTGCGCTAACGCAAATGTCTTTGTTTCTCATCGTGGGGATTCTGATCGGTCTCTACTGTGCCTTTGCCATTAAAGTTGCCGATCAGTGGGAGAAGGCCATCGTGCTGCGCCTGGGGCGCTACCAGGGACTGCGCGGACCCGGTCCCTTCGTGGTGATTCCTATCGTGGATCGCGTGAGCCGCTTTGTGGATCAGCGAGTGCGCGTGGCCAGCGTGACTGCCGAAACGGCGCTGACGAAAGACACGGTGCCTGTCAACGTCGATGCCATCGTGTTCTGGGTGATTTGGAATGTTGAGAAGGCCGTGCTGGAGGTGGAAGATTTCACCGAGGCCGTGGCCGTGAGCGCTCAGACAGCCCTACGCGAATCAATTGGTCGTCACGAGTTGGCCCAGATGATCACGGATCGCGAGGTATTGGGCCAAGAACTGCAGCGCATCCTGGATGAGAAAACCAACCCCTGGGGCATCACCGTGCAGTCTGTGGAAATTCGGGATGTGCAAATTCCCAAGGAACTCGAAGATGCCATGTCCCGCGTGGCCCAGGCCGAACGTGAGCGCCAATCTCGCATCATTCTGGGCACGGCAGAAACGCAGATTTCCGAGAAATTCGCCGAGGCCGCCCTGGTCTACCAAGACAATCCGACCGCCCTGCATCTGCGCGCCATGAACATGCTCTACGAAGCCATCAAGGAAAAAGGCGCCATGGTCATCGTGCCCTCCAGTGCCGTGGAGACAATGGGCCTGGGCAGCATGATGGGCATGGCCTCCATGGTGAAGACGCCCAAGGGCTGACTCGAACGCTTTTGATTCCAAGGTTTTAATGGAGCTCCCGTGATGCTTGCTTGTTTTTCCCGCAAGGTGCTCATTCCGCTGGTCTGCATTGCGGCGGCTGCGCAGTCCCAGTCTGTTTTGCCCAAGCCGCTGCACGCGCACCTTCGCACGTGTCGGAGTGCTTCGCTCATCGCGCTGGATTCTAAACTTACTGGGACCATTTCAGCTCTGGTTAGCGCAGACGCCCTGGTGGAGCTGCAATTGCAGTTACTGCCCCAGGAGCTTTTGAAGTGGAGTCCTGAAAGTGTCACCTGGATTCGCGGAGCTACCGGTGCTCAGGATCGGTGGGCGGCTATCGATGGCAAGGGTCAAGTGGTGGCCAAGGGAGCCGAACCACCCACCGCCAAGGCCTTGGCGGAGATTCTGGCAAAGGTTGGCCTGCGCTCGCCAGTGTCGATCTTGAAGACGTTTTTGAAAGCGCATCCCGACAATCAGGAGGCCCGGGCAGAACTGCTTGGCCTGCTCCACAGTCTTGCCTCCAGTCGCACCCTCAAGGCCTTAAAGCTGAACCCCATCAAACGTGGGTTTGAAGAGGCCGTGGATGCTACGGGATCTGCCTGGACAGGCTCCGGAAAGTGGCTTCCGGAAAGTGATGCCCACCTGAGTGTGGAGCAGGATTTGCTGATCTGGGCAAGTCTGGCGCAGGAATTGGAAACGCTCTTTCGGGATCCAGCCTGGGTCGCTGCGCCCATTGATTTCCAAGGCTATTTTGCTGAAGCTCACAGTCCCATGGTGCAAGCCATCTATCAGCGTCATCTGCCGAGAGTTCGCGAAGCCCTGGTGCAGCGCCCCCGTAATTATCAACTGTGGCAACTCTGGGTTCGCTTGCAGGGCAGCCTTCCCACGAAACCTGTCACGGCCTTCATGGCAAGCCTTGAACCTTTGCCGGAGGCTCTCGGTGGTAGGGGCGAATGCCCACCATCCCAGGTCGTGGGCCTACTCGTGGCCGATGCCCGGCGACGCAAAGACTGGAGTGCCGCCACCGAGCTTTTGATGCGTAAATTCGAAGAAGAATTTCCCGAGAAGGATTCCGCCGAGCCCGAGGTGCCTCGCGCTCTGGAGCCACGCGTGGCGGCCATGCGCGCCAACGATGCCGCCGAAACCTGGAAGAACTTAGGTGAACCGCTGCTGGAAGGCATGGTGAGCCTTGGCCAGGAGAATCGCACCTTGCAGATCGTTCAGCGCGTGCGCAAGGATCACTACCTCAAGAATCTTGACCAGCGCCTGCGGGAACTGGCCAAACGAATCGCCCGTAAAGATCTCGCCGCCTACTGGGTGCGCTGATGGAGGTATCTGGGATGCGCGGTCTGGCCCTTGTCGTTTTGCTTATCGCACCACTGGCGGCTCAATCCACGGGATGGATGGGAAACCCTCAGAACGCGGAAACGCTGCAACAGCTCTGTCGCAGCCTTCAAAGTCAGACGGTCTCTCTGGTTCTGTTCGACACGTCCAAAGGCGATTGGCGCTTTGGGTTCGAGGCGCTTACCTCCGATGCCGAGCTGGCGGAGCTTAACTACCTTCAACGCATTGAAGGAAGTGGTTCCGCTCCGTCCCTGTACAAGCGGGAAGAGTGGAAACCGGGCCCCCACTGGGCCCTGCTCGACAAAGAGGGCAAAGTCTTGAGCCATGGGGCCATGGTACCCACCCTTTCTGCCCTTAAGAGCTTTGTGGAGGCCACTGGGCGCAAGAGCCTCCTGCAGGATCTGCGCAGCTTCGTTGCGAAGCACCCCGAAAACGTGGAGGCTCTTGAAGTCTTCGTGCTCCAGCTCCGCACCGTTGCCCAGAAGCGTGCCCTCGCGGCCCTGGGTCAGCATCGGCCTGCCCCTCCAGACCCCGGATTGGCTCCCGTGGGGTTCAGCGACGCGAGCGGCTTCATGCATTCCAATGTGGCAAGCGAGGAAGAACGCTTAGCAAAAATCGAAGCCACGGATCTTGGACTCGACCAGGATCAGGCCATTTGGGGTGAATACACCCGTGAACTGGTAAAGGTCTTCGCACAGGAAGGGTGGGCGGCGCTGCCCTTCCCGGGGACCTACAAGGTTCCTCACGGCATCCAGCTGCGCTTGGCTTCACCGCTGGCGCGTTTCAGCCCCCTTTGCCGTGAGGCTTACCTCCTCGTGCTTCCCAAGATCGAAGCCTTTCTGGAGAGGTTTCCCAGCCACGGTCGGGCCTGGCAGCTCTGGAGCGATTTCGCCCTTGCCACGAAGCATGATGCAAAGCCACTGCTGGCTTCCCTCACCCCCGTACCTGGGGCTGCCACCGATTGGCCCCCCGTGATTCTGCGTCAGACGCTACTGCAACAGGCCCGGGAGAGTGGCGACTGGCGCACGGTGGCTGAGCTTTCCGCCGAAGTTTTCGATAACGTATTAGAGCTCGCTAAGGGCGAAAGGAAATACGCCGCCAGTGGACAGGCCCGCAAGGGTTATCAGCCGACGCCTTGGCTGGATGAACGGTTGTGGAGCTCGGCGGTTGCTCCTTTGATCGAAGCCCACTTGGCCCAAAACCACAGCAAGTTGGCGGAAGAAGTCTTGTCTACCTGGGAGGAATACGGCGGCTGGAATGGGGCCTACACCAAAGCTTCGGAGCTGGCTCGCAAGGCCAAGCTGGAAGATCTGGCGAAGGCGTGGGAGAAAAAGGCGGAAGTCGGAATGTGAAATTCTTCAGCTTGGCGCAGATTATTGGGATGTAGCCTGCCTCTTGTAGACTGGGTCAAGTCATCGTCCAGCCCAGAAAATGTTCCAGAGAGGTCTCTGCTATGTGTTCATTGCTGAAGCATTTTTTCCTGCTTTGCTCTTTGCTGGTCCTTGCGGCCTGTGCCTCTCCCAAGGTGCAGCACCCCCAAGGATCGACCCAACCACTATCTGTGAGCCTTCCCGAGGGTTTCACGGAAGCCGACCGAACCACGGTTGAACAACGCTTAGGAACGATCCTGGGGTCATGGCCCCAGGGCACTCGGATGTCGGTGGTCTTCCGGCCCCAAGCATTCAATCCGAGCACTACGCTTAGGGGAACCTGGTCCGATTCAATAAGCCAAGCCAGTGAGAACGGGACCTCAATTGGTTCTTCAGTCGGGGAAGTCGTGGATCTTCTACTGCTGCGCTTCCCGTTGTACAAGGTGACCTTGGGGGCCGCAGGCTTCGTGACCGGGGGGCTTGGTGGCACTTTGGTTGGCCCCCTAATCCACGGTTTCAATCGCGCTGAAGAGTGGAAGGTGCGTGACTATAACTTCTTCGCCGCCGTGCGGATCGAGAGCGCCGGCAAGGACCCAATCGAATTCGTCTGTTTTGATAAGAGCAACTACCCTGTGGCTGCGCCACCTGATCCCGTGGCCGTTGCCCAACGCCAGAGCAAGCGACGGGAATCCTTGGATGGGCCTCCGCCCTGAGGTTGTATTCAAACCAACCTTCCCTTACCTGCTCAACCCTTCCAACGCAGAACCGTTGTCAATCCAGGCGGCAGGGCTTTCGACCAGGTAATAGGCGAATACCGTTTCGAAGTCTTCACCTATGACCCAAGTCAACCATTTGTGATTCCAAACAAAAGAACCGCATAGGCCTCTGGCTGAGATAGGCTCAAAAGACATTCCCGATTCTGCGTTTAACACAAACAACTCTCCCTTCTACCAAGGAGCTTGCATGCGCATCGCCTTTCCTGTTTTGAGTTTTCTCTGCATGCTGCCCCTTGCCTCTCAGGCGCCGATTCCAGCACCTGCGGCGCTTCCAACAACTCTCCAGAATGGATCTTTTACAGAAGGCGCTCTGGGCCAAATACCCAAGGGGTGGTTTGTTCCAAAATTCAGCCGAGAGGCGGGCTACCGCAGTGAAATCGCGGAGGAGGCCTCGCTTCCCGGGAAACGGTGTGCCGTTCTTCTCCGCGAAGGTACCGGGGCAGCCGGGTTTGGCAATCTGATGCAGAACGTGGATGCCGCGCCATATCGGGGCAAGCGTATTCGTCTAAAAGGACAGCTTCGCTTGGATGCCAAGGCAGGCCCCGGTGCGGCAGCGCAGATGTGGTTCCGGGTGGATCGCGAAGGTGAAAAATCGGGCTTCTTCGACAATATGCAAGAACGGCCTGTGCGCTTCCTCCCGAGTTCTGCCTGGACGTTGGTGGAAATCGTTGGAGACGTGGCCACAGATGCGAAACAACTGGCCCTGGGGATCATGTTGCCCAACGGAGGCGACAAACTCTGGATCGCACCGTTGACGTTTGAAGTGCTGGGCGACACGCCTGTGATCAGGACCGAAGGCCCGAAGGCGCTTAGCAGGCAGGGACTCGAAAACCTAGAAGCCTTCACGCGCGCCTTCAACTACGTACGCTTTTTTCATCCCACCGATGAAGCCGCCAAGGCCGATTGGAACCGCGTTGCCATTGAAGGCGTGCGGGTGGTGGAGGGTGCGACCTCAACCCCAGACCTAGCCAAGCGGTTGCAGAGCTACTTCGCGCCCTATGCACCCAGCGCCCAGTTCTTGGCATCGGGCCAGAAGCCCAAGGTGCCTGCCATGGCCCTGAGCGCCGCCTTTGTCGTGCGTTGGAGTCATCTGGGCTTTGGTCAGAAAAATCCCCAGAATGCCTACAGGAGCACTCGGGAATATCTTCCGGTAGGTGAGCTTGTTAGCAAGGGTTGGGTGGAACCGAACTCCGTGGCGACGTTGAAGCTAGGTGAGGGTCTGAACGTGTGGTTGCCTTCCGTCGTCTTTGCGGATGCCTCCAAGGCAACCCTTCCCAAAGCCCTGGCAAGGGTTGGGGTCTCGAAAACCTCCACTCTGCCCGAACCCACTGCTGGTGGCTTAGGCAGTGGCGAGGATCGCGCAACCCGCCTGGGAGCCGTGGCTCTGGCCTGGGGAGTCTTCCAGCATTTCTACCCCTACTTCGATGTCGTAAATACCGATTGGCAGGCCGAGCTGCCCAAGGCCTTGCACTCGGCTGCCCAGGACAAAAATGCGGAGGCCTTTACCCACACCCTGGCGCGCATGGTTGCGGCCCTGAAGGATGGGCACGGGGGCGCCTACGGCGCAGAAATGATGGGCTCCTGGACTCCTGCGCTCGGCTTGGTGATGGTGGATGGTCATCCCATTGTTCGATTCTCCGGAGAAAGCGCCAAGGCTGTGCCACCTGGTAGTCGTATCTTGAGCTTGGATGGCGAAGCCTCCGGGATCCGTTTGGCGAAGCTAAAGACGGAAATTTCTGCGGCCTCTGACGGATGGATGAACACCTCTCTGGTGCGGGAATTCCTGGGTGGGGATGCGAATACCAAGGTTCAGGTTCGCTACCAGCTTCCTTCAGGCCTTGAGGGTGAGGCGAGTCTGTCGCGCGATGTGAAGGCGTGGGAATTGAAAAATCCTTCCAAACCCGGAAGTCTGACCGAACTCAGGGCAGGCTTTTGGTACGTGGATCTGGACCGAATTTCGAACCAGGAATTTGAAGCAGCCCTTCCCAAGTTGACCCAAGCCAAGGGGGTAGTCTTTGATTTGCGTGGGTATCCAAAAACCTCACCCAGCTTCCTGCAACATCTCACCGACAAGCCCATGGATAGTGCTCGATGGAACATCCCCATCGTCACCCAACCCGATGGGAAAAACTGGGCCTGGAACACCTCGGGTCGATGGACTCTGGAGCCCAAGGCGCCGCGTATCGCGGGCAAGGTTGCCTTTCTCACGGGTGGTGGTGCCATTAGCTATGCCGAGAGTTGCCTGGGCATCGTGGAGGCCTACAAGTTGGCCGAGATCGTAGGTGAGCCCACAGCGGGCACCAACGGCAACGTGAACCCCTTTACCTTGCCGGGCGGTTATTCCATTTCCTGGACCGGCATGAAAGTGCTGAAGCATGATGGCTCGACCCATCATGGCGTGGGCATTCTTCCCACCGTGCCCGTGAAATCCACACTCAAAGGGCTGGCCGAAGGTCGGGACGAGGTTCTAGAAAAGGGGCTCGAGGTCGTTTCGCGCTGATCGGGTTGCGTCTCCTACCGAAAGGGCGGCCTCGGCCGCCCTTTCGTTATTTCAACTGGGCCTTTCGTGCTCCATCCTTCCAGCGGAGACCCAATTCGGCTCCGGTCGGAAGGGTAGTCGAGGAGGTGATGGGTCTTCCCGCTGCATCCGTGGCCAATACGAAGCCGCGCTCCATGGGGCCGGTGGGATCCAGACCCCGAAGGCGGGCGTCCAACACCGCAAGGCGGCGCGAGCGTATTTCCAGGGCGCGGGTCGTGGCGGGGGTAAGGCGTTGCTGGGCCTGGAGGATGCGCGGACGGTCGATCTCTCCGGAGACCGTGCGGGAAGCATGCAGCAAGCGTTGGCGGAGCAGGGCGAGACGGTTGGTGGCTTGGTCCAGGCGGCGCTGGGGATGAGCCAGATGCAGGCGTTGAGCGAGTTTTCCTAGGCGATCGCTCGCGGCGAGATCGGGTGAGCAGCGC
>JAIFMW010000231.1:0-4959 GCA_020048105.1 Deltaproteobacteria bacterium
TGCGTGATGTGGCGAAACACCTCGGCCTGCGCGTGGTGGCAGGCACCGTGGGTGAGGATGAACACAGTGTGGGCATGCGGGAAATTCTCGATATCAAACACGGTGGCATCGAGAAATATGGCGTGAAATACAACTACCTCGGCACTTCTGTGCCCATCGGTAAGCTGGTGGATGCTGCCATCGAGACCGGCGCCCAAGCGATCCTCATCAGCACGATCATCAGCCACAACGACGTGCACCGTGCTCAGATGAAGAAGCTTGCCGAGCTCTGCAAAGAAAAGGGCATCCGCGACAAGATCATCCTGATCGCGGGCGGCACCCAGGTGAATCGCGACATGGCCAAGGAAACTGGCCTCGACGCCACCTTCGGCCGCGGCACCAAGGGCATTCATGTGGTGAACGCCATGGTGAAAACACTCAAGGCACGCGGAGTCGTTTAAGAGAAGTCACCACGGAGAAACGGAGGACACAGAGAAATCAGCAAAGCTGATCTGGTTTTTCTCCGTGCCCTCCGTTTCTCCGTGGTGAATCTTTTTTGGAGCTGATGTGCCCAACAACATCGAGATCCTCACCATCGAAGTAGGTTCAACCATCACCAAAGTGAATGGTTTCAACCTTCTGTCCGAAGGTGGTTTCGATCATGTGGCTCAAGGTTTTGCCCCCACCAGCATCGCTCAGGGCGATGTCGGCATCGGCGTGCTCCAGGCCAAGGCCGATCTCGAAGCCCGATACGGCGGCCCCATCGGCCATCCCGAGACCTTTGTGAACAGTTCGGCGGCCGGTGGTTTACGCATGACTGTCCATGGGTTGACTTACAGCATGACGGCCCGCGCCGCCCGCGAAGCCGCCCTGGGCGCCGGTGGCATCGTGAAGATGGTGACCGCTGGAGAGCTCGACGACTTTGAGTTGGACGAAATTCGCGCCACACACCCGAACATCATCCTGCTGGCGGGAGGGGTGGACTTTGGCGAGAAAACCGTTGTTCTCAAAAATGCCGAGAAATTGGCCTCGCTGCATCTCGATGTTCCCGTGGTCTACGCCGGGAACTCCGCCTTGCGCAAACCCATCCATCACCTATTCCAAACGGCTGGCCAAGAAATCCTGATCGCCGACAATGTCTTTCCCGATGTGGATGTGCTCAACATCGAACCCTTGCGCCACCTCATCCACGAAGTCTTCAATCGCCACATCATCCATGCGCCTGGCATGGCCCACTTCGCTGAACTCACCCATTGGGGCATCCTGCCGACACCTGGCGCGGTACTACGCGGTGCGGAACTCTTCGCCGAGGAGCTTGGCGATTGTCTGGTTTTCGATGTCGGTGGTGCCACCACGGATGTCCACAGCGTTACCGATGGCGCCATGGAGTGGGCCACTCGCATGGTGGAGCCCGAACCACGAGCGAAACGCACCGTGGAAGGTGATCTCGGTGTCTACGTCAATGCCAGAAACATCGTAGATCTGGCGGGAAATTCCGAATGGGAAACGCGGTTGGCCGAATTGCAAGCCATGCCCGCCACCGAACGGGAGCGCGAACTGACGCGTGCCCTTTGCCTCTTTGCCGTCGGTACCGGTGCCAAACGGCACGCGGGCGTGGTGACGGACCTCTACACGGCCACCGGTCGAAAACAGATCGTGAAGGGCAAAGATCTAAGCGCGGTGAAATGGGTGATCGGAACCGGTGGCGCCCTGACGCGCATCGACGGTGGTGCCGCCATTCTCAAAACCATCTGTACGGGCCCCGGAAAGCATCTGCTTCCGGTGCCCGAAGCTCGCATTCTGCTCGACCGCGATTATCGATTTTCTGCACTTGGAACACTGGCTCAGGCTTACCCGGATGACGTGAAAGCTACGTTCCGGCGATGGGTTGAGTTGGAAATGGATTAATCACCACAAAGAACACAGAGGACACGAAGAACTGAAAAAGACACAAAGGGGAAAAGAAAGACACAGAGATGGACGAAAGAGGAAGAGGTCGATGCATGAAGGAAAACAACGGGGGGTTAGGTATTACCGGTGTATCGGACTGCCTGAACGAATTGTCTCGGGTGGTAGTGGATTCGGCGCTCGTGGTGCATCGGGAATTGGGGCCTGGGCTTTTAGAATCTGTGTATGAAGCTTGCCTCTGCGAGGAACTGCGAAGCCGAAACCTGCGGGTAGATCGACAGGCAAAACTTGCCATTCACTATCGAGGTAAAGAACTGGATGCCGATTTTCGCCTCGATCTTCTGGTGGAGGGCCAATTGATTCTGGAATTGAAAGCCGTCGACACCATACTGCCTATCCACAAGGCCCAATTACTCACCTACCTGAAACTCACCCAATGTCGCCTAGGCCTCCTGATCAACTTCAACGTCCCGCTGATCAAAGACCGTATTCACCGCCTGGCCAATTGATTCCACGCATTCCCGATTCGAACCCTTCGTGCCTTTCTTTTCACCTTTGTGTCTTCTATTTTTGATTTTTCTTCTTTGTGTCCTCCGTGTCCTTTGTGGTGATCAGGAGCTTTCCCCATGTATATCCGCACCCCGCGCTTAGAAATCTTTCCCGACCGCATCGCCACCAATGCCCGATCGGTCATCAGTCTTTGTCATGACCATGGCGCCCAGGTGGCCGCCGTGACCAAGGTGGTGGCTGCTCATCCAGCGGTGGTGCACGCGCTGGAGCAGGGTGGCGCGGACATGATCGCTGATAGCCGCATTGCCAACCTTCAGGCTATGGCCAACACCGGACTCGATCTCCCGCTCATGCTGCTTCGAATTCCCGCCCCGAGCCGGGCGGCGGATGTGGTGCGGTGCGCTAACCTCACGCTCAACTCGAGCCTTCAAACCATTCGCTTACTCTCAGAGGCAGCCCAGTTCATCGGGGTTCGCCATCAAGTGATTGTGATGGTGGATGTCGGTGATCTTCGCGAAGGCGTGTGGCCCGACAAGGCTATTGGCTTGGTGCAAGAGGCCGCCACACTTCCATCGATCGATATCATCGGCATGGGTTGCAACCTCGCGTGCTACGGCGGTGTGATCCCTTCCACCAAGAACATGCGGGCCCTCATTGAAATTCGCAATGCGTGTCGCGAGGCCAGCGGGCTTGAGCTAAACACGCTTTCCGGTGGCAATAGCGCCAACCTTCCGCTCCTCCTCTCCGGCGCTATGCCAAAAGAAATCAACCATTTCCGCATCGGCGAAGCCATCGTACTGGGTCGCAATGTGATCGACCGCAGCCCCTGGCCCGGTACCCGCCAAGACACCTTCAAGCTCGTTGCCGAAGTCGTTGAAGTTGAACGCAAGCCTTCGGTGCCCATTGGGGAAACCGGCCAGGACGCCTTCGGCGGTACTCCAACCTTTGTGGATCGTGGCGTTCGCATGCGCGCCATCTGCAACCTGGGACGCCAGGATGTCGTGGTGGATGGCATCGAGCCTTTAGATCCCGGCATCATTGTGCTCGGTGGAAGTTCGGATCATTTGATCCTCGACGTCGAAGACGCCCACGAGAAGGTAAAGCTCGGCGATGAAATCAGCTTTTACCCTGGCTACGGGGCCTTGTTGGCGCTTTCCACTTCACCCTACGTCCAAAAAATCGTGGTCAAGGGTTGATCCCATGCTGAAGATTCTCCCCATTGCATCCAGCTTTCACGCCGCGGAGCAGGTGCGCGGGACAATCGCTGGGATCACCAACGAGTTGGAGAATCGCCAGGTTCCCCATCGCATATTGGTGGATGGAAGCGAAACGCCGAATGTCTTGTTGATCGTCACGGGTGGCACCGAACACCTGGCGCTGGGCGCTCTCGCCCAGATGTCGGGACCGGCCATTTTGGTGGCTCATCCCCATCAGAATTCCCTGCCTGCCTCCCTCGAAATTCTCAGCCGGCTGCGCCAACTCGGTCGACCAGGCCGGATTGTTCTGCTCAACCAAGGCGAAGAAGGCTATGCCTCCTTGGGTGCTCTTTCGAACCTGCTGACCGCCTTTGAACAGATGCAAGGGCTTCGCCTTGGACGGATCGGAGAAGCCTCCGACTGGCTCGTGGGAAGCATGCCCGAGCCAGGTCAGATGGAAAAGGTCTGGGGGCCGAAGGCCATCGATGTCTCCCTGACCCAGCTCAATTCTGCCATCCAGGAGGTTGCTGCCGAAGATGCCGAGGTATTTCAGGGGTCCTTCCAGAATGGCGCCCTGCGCATTTGTGAACCCTCCAATGCTGAACTCGGCATGGCCGCCAAAGTAGGCGTGGCACTAAGGCGGGTCGTTCGAGAGCAAAACCTTGCCGCCTGCACCGTGCGCTGTTTCGATCTCGTGAAAGATATGCAAACCACCGGTTGCCTGGCACTTTCGTCGTTGTTGGATGAGGGCATCGTTGCCGGTTGCGAAGGGGATCTTCCCGCCGCCCTCACCATGGCCTGGATGCAGGCCGTGACCGGCCAAATCAGCTTCATGGCCAACCCTCAGGATCTCGATCCCTCCACGAATACACTGTGGCTGGCTCATTGCACCATCGCGCGAAGCATGGTGAAGAACTATGCACTGCGATCCCATTTTGAATCGTCCTTAGGCGTTGGCATCCAAGGCGAGTTGGAACTCGGCCCCATTACCCTTGCCCGCATCGGTGGTATCGATTTGCGAGAAATCTTCTTAATGGAAGGGGAACTGGTCGCCAACGGTGATTCCGAACTGCGGTGCCGCACTCAAATTCAGCTCCGCATGAACGGTGACGTTCGAGAATTGCTGACGCGCCCCTTGGGCAATCACCTCGTGTTGGTCCGTGGCCACTGGGCTGCAATGCTACGCGAATACCACGAACTCTTTGTCCGCTAGGAAACCCATGCTCTACCAAACCCACGCCCGTATTCATTTGCAGAACATTCGCACCAACCTCGAAGGCATTCGAAGAGCCGTGGGCACCCGCCGAAAGATTCTCATCGCCGTGAAAGCCAATGCCTACGGCCACGGGGCCGTGGAAGTGTCCCG
>JAIFMW010000231.1:5023-7438 GCA_020048105.1 Deltaproteobacteria bacterium
GGCCGCCGTTCTTGCACGAATCACACTTGCCGTGTGCAGTCGCGAAAACGCCGAGGACCTCGAACGCGCAGCCCAGGCGTCGGGTGTTCAAGCCGTGACCCACCTGAAGGTCGATACGGGCATGGGCCGCGTGGGTGTGGCACCCGAACAGGCCGCCGATCTGGCAGCCTTCATCGAAACCCAGTGCCCGCACATTCGCCTAGAAGGCATCTTCACGCACCTGCCCGTAAGCGACGAGGCCGATCCTGAATTTACGCAGGCACAGATCCTCCGATTCCAAACCGTTGTGAACAATGTAGAAACCGCCATCCATCGCAAATTGGCTTTGGTGCATTGCGCCAATTCAGGTGCGGTTTTAGGTCACGAGCCTGCCTGGCTGGACATGGTGCGGCCGGGAATCATGATCTATGGTTTTTGCCCCGATCCCGGAACCCCCCGCACCATTGCCCTGCATCCTGGGTTAAGTTTTCTCACCCGCGTTTCCTTTTTGAAGAAGGTGGCAGCCGGAACCTCCATTGGCTACGGACGCTCCTGGGTTGCGCCCGAAGACACATGGATCGCCACCATTCCCGCAGGCTATGCGGATGGCTTCAACCGGCTGTTCTCCAACATGGGCCGGGTGCTTATCCAAGGCAGGAGCTTCCCGATCGTCGGTCGCGTTTGCATGGATCAGAGCATGGTCAACCTTGGGCCAAACACTACGGTCAAGGTCGGTGACGAGGTCGTCCTCATCGGTCAGAGTGGCGATCAGGCAATCACCGTGGAGGAGTGGGCTCAGAAATTGGGCACCATCACCTATGAAGTGACCTGCCAAATCAATGCTCGGGTTGAACGAGTTCACGACGTAGTTTGAAGGCGGCAGTACACTGGTTCCATGGCCCAACCGCTGCACGACCTCAAATTTGTAACCTCCGCCTCCGATGTAAAGCAGTTGGGGGTGTGTCACGCAGAAGTCGCCTTCGTCGGGCGCTCCAATGTTGGCAAGAGTTCGCTGCTTAACGCTTTAGCCAAGCAGACGCAACTCGCACGCGTCTCCAAAACGCCAGGCCGGACCCGACTGATCAATGTGTTCCTGACAGGCGCAGATCGGTGGGTGGTGGACCTTCCGGGCTACGGCTATGCCGGCGGGCCCAAAGCCGAAAAGGCCACCTGGAGCGCCATGATCGAAGGCTACCTGACGGGTCGCCGCACGTTGCGAATGGTCTTCGTGTTGGTGGATGCCGAAGTGGGCCCCACGAAATTGGATCACCAGATGATCGATTGGCTGCGCCATGTCGAACTGCCTTGCCGAATTGTCGCCACCAAGGCCGACCAGGTAAAACCCAGCCGACAATTGGCTCAACGGCGAGATGTGGCGGCCGACCTCGGCTTGGCACCCGGTGATATCGCCTGGGCCAGCAGTTTGAAAGGCACTGGGATTGTGGATCTCCGCAAGGAAGTCGCGGCACTGCTCGAGGTCTTGTAAGAGCAGTCTGCTCTGGTCTATCAATACAGAGAATTTTGAGCCTCTGGGGCGAGTGGTCTGCTCTGGGCTATTAATTTGAATTGAATTTGCTGTTTTTTAGACCAATTGCACCCAAACTTTGGGGGCATGAGCCCTGAACCTTCTCTCAACCCCGGCGCCGCGAGCCCCCTCTACCTGCAGCTTCAGCGAAGCCTGCGGGGGATGATTCAACTTGGAGAATGGCAGCCAGGGTTGCGCATTCCGCCTGTTCAAGAATTAGCTGAACGCTTTAATGTCCATCGCCTGACGGTCCTCAAGGCCCTCGCGGGGCTCCGGAGCACCGGCTGGATTCAAACCGTAACCGGGCGCGGCACCTTCGTGGCCGACCGCCTGCCCCAGGCTCCGGTGCTTGGGAACCCCGGTGGCTTTCCCTTCGAGGGATCGGCTCTTCGCGTGCATGAAGGCGAGTTGGGCCCCTGGCTCGGTGAAACCCTCGAGCGTGCCCAGAACCGCCAGCTGATCAGTTTTTCGGCGGGATTTCCCCCTTCAGACCTCCTCCCCGGCGATGGCTTGCGGCGGCTGTACACGCGAACCATGAAAGAGCTTGGCTCTGCCGCCTGGGTCTATTCGGCTCCCGCCGGGCATCCGGCCTTTCTTCAAGCGATTTCGGATTGGCTGGCATCGGAAGGTGAACCTTTGCTCCCCGGCTGGGGCCTGCGGGCCATCCCTGGTGCCCAATCCGGCTTAGCTCTGGCCGTTGAAGCGCTGACCGTGCCCGGAGACCGGGTGCTCGTCGAAAGCCCTTGCTACGTAGGAACACTGGCTCTGCTTCGCACCTTGGGTCGAGTTGCAGTTCCGGTGCCTGTGGATGGTAGTGGCCTAAATCCGGAAAGGCTCGCTTCGGCTCTCCAGAAAGGTGACGCGAAACTGCTCATCCTGGTCGCATCCTTCCACAACCCCACCGGCATGAC
>JAIFMW010000133.1 GCA_020048105.1 Deltaproteobacteria bacterium
AAGGCGGCGAAGGCATCGCTATCCAGCACGGCGCTCCAAATGTAGGCGTAGTAGCCTGCGCTGTAGCCGCCGGCCCAGATGTGATTGAAATAGGGCGTGCGGTACCGGCTGGGGATCTCGGCGAGGAGGCCGAGCTTGTCGAAGGTGGCCTTTTCGAAGGCCATGGCCTCGGGTTCTTTGGGTTCGGTCTGGGTGTGCCAGGCCATATCCAGCAGGGCGGCGCCCAGGTATTCCACGGTGACGAAACCCTGGCCGTAGGTGCCGGCCTTCTGCATCTTCTGGATCAGGCTGTCGGGGATTACTTCTCCGGTCTTGTAGTGCTTGGCGTAGAGCTTCAGCACTTCGGGCTCCATGGCCCAGTTCTCCATGATCTGGCTGGGGAGCTCCACGAAGTCCCGGGGCGTGCCCGCCAGACCGCGATACTGACCCGCATAGAAGAATCCGTGCAAGGCATGACCGAATTCATGGAAGAGGGTCGTCACTTCATCCGGCGTGAGCAGGGCGGGTTTATCGCCCGTGGGGCGGGTGAAGTTGCACACGTTGGTGACGATGGGGCGAACCGCGCTATCGCCGGAACGCAGGCGACCGCACCAGGCACCGCCACGCTTGCCGGGCCGAGGGTGGTAATCCACGTAGAAGGTGCCCACGGGACGGCCGTCCTTTTCCTTGACCTCGAAGACCTTCACTTCGTTGCTGTAGGTGGGCATGCCCTTGAGTTCGGTGAAGGTGATGCCATAGAGTTTCTGGGCCACCAGGAAGGCGCCATCGCGCACCTGATCGATGGGGAAGTAGGGCTTCATCACTTCTTCGTCCAGATCGAAACGGGCCTTGCGGACCTTCTCTTCGTAGTAGCGCCAATCCCAGGATTGCAGTTTCTCGCCGGGCAGATCCTTTGCGAGAAGGGCCTGCAACTCGGTGCGGTCCTTTTTAGCCACTTCCAGGGCGGGCTGCCAGAGCTGATCCAGCAGGCCATAAACACCCTTGGGGTTCTTGGCCATGTTCTCGTCGAGGATGAAATCGGCCCAGGTGGGAAAGCCCAGCAGTTTGGCCTTTTCGGCGCGCAGGGCGGCGATGCGGCTGGCGATGGCACGGGTATCCTGCTCGCCGCCATTGCAGCGCTCGGTGTAGGCCGTGAGCATCTGGCGACGCAATTCGCGGTTATCGGAATACTGGAGGAAGGGCCAGATGCTGGGGCCGTCGAGATTGAAGAGCCACTGGCCTTCTTTCCCGGCTTTCTTGGCGGCCAGGGCGGCGGCGCTACGGGCGCCTTCGGGCAGGCCCGCGAGGTCGGCGGGCTTTTCGATCACAAGCTGGTAATCCTTGGTGGCCTTCAGCATCTTGTCGCCAAACTGCACGCTGATCTTGGAGAGCTCGGTGTTGATGGCACGCATACGGGTCTTCTGCGCGGCGCCGAGATTGGCCCCAGCCCGCACGAAACCCTTGTAGCGATCCTCGAGCAGGCGCAGTTGCTGGGGGTTCAACTTCTCGGTGGCCCGGGCCTCCCAAACGGCCTTCACACGGAGCCAGAGCTGTTCGTTGAAGTTGATATCGTCGTAGTGGGCCGAGCGCAGGGGCGCCAGTTCGCGGCTGATGGCTTGGAGCTTGGAATTGGTCTCGGCGCCGGAGAGGTGGCCAAAGACCGCGCTCACGGGATCCGAAAAACGACCAGAATTCTCTAGGGCCTCGATGGTGTTTTTGAAGGTGGCCTTCTCCTTGGACTCGGCGATGGCCTTGATTTCGGCTCGATGCCGCGCCATGCCTTCAATGAAGGCGGGCATGAAGTGCTCTTCCTTGATCTGGGCAAAGGGCGGCGCACCAAAGGGCGTTTTCCATGTCTGGAAAAAGGGATTGGCGGCCTGGGCCGGATCGGGGCTTCCGGCCAGCATGGGCACGGTGAGCAGGGCGCTGAGAAGGGTGGGCTTCATGGATTCCTCGCTTTCTGAAAGGGGCATGGAATTGGGTTTGGACATTTGGATTGGGCTAATAAAGGAGAAAACGAATCACAGGAAAGGTTAGGGTTGAGTCAAAAAGGATCACCACGGAGGCACGGAGAACACGGAGAAAAGAGAGTAAAAAAGAAGCGGTAGGAACGCCTGGAACCTGCGAGAAGTGGGTCGAAACTTTTCCGTTATATCTCGGTGCTCTCCGTGTCTCCGTGGTGAAAGTCCTTTTATAGGTGCCTACTTGAGTCCCCGCTTGTCGATCAGTGCTTCCACCTTGGGATCGCGGCCACGGAATTCCCGGTAGATGGCAGCGGGATCTTCACTGCCGCCCTTCGACAGGAGCTTGCGGAAGGCCTTGGCCGTGGCGGGGTCGAAGAGGTTGCCCTTCTCCTTGAAGGCCTGGAAGGCATCGCTATCGAGCACTTCGGACCAGGTGTAGCTGTAGTAGCCGGCGGAGTATTCATCGGCGGAATGCGAGAAGTAGGGGGTTCGGTAGCGCGGCAGGATTTCCGCCATCAGGCCCCACTTTTCCATGCGGGATTTTTCGAAGGACGCAGCATCCAGCACCTTGGCATCGGTCAAGGTGTGCCAATCCATATCCAACAGCGAGGCTGCGAGTTTTTCGGTCCAGGCAAAGCCGATGTTGAAGTTGCCGGCCTTCTTTAGCTTTTGCACCAGGGCCTCGGGGATGACTTCGCCGGTCTTGTAGTGCTTGGCGTAGAGCTTTAGCATTTCGGGCTCGAAGACCCAGTTCTCCATGATCTGGCTGGGCAATTCCACAAAGTCCTGGGCCACATTGCCGCTGCCTCGGAACCGGCAGTTGGAGAGCATGAAGTGCATGGCGTGACCGAATTCGTGGAACAGCGTTTCGGCTTCATCCGGTGTGAGCAGCGCGGGTGCATCCCCGGTGGGCCGAGAGTAATTGCTCACGTTGTAGATGACGGGGGTAATGAATTTGCCGTTCTGAATCCACTGTTCCTTAAGGGTGGACATCCAGGCGCCGCCGCGCTTGCCGGGCCGGGGGTGGAAATCCATGTAGAGGATGCCGATGTGTTTGCCGTCCTTTTCCTTAACCTCAAAAGCCTGCACCTCGGGGTGGTAGATAGGCAGATCCTTGCGCTCCGTGAAGGTGATGCCATAGAGCTTGGTCGCCAGAGTGAAGGCACCGGTGCGCACGCCCTCCAGGGGGAAATAGGGCTTCATGGCTTCTTCGTCCAGATCGTACTTGGCCTTCTTGACCTTCTCGGAATAGAAGCGCCAATCCCAGGGTTCCAATTTAAAACCACCCTTTTCGGCATCGATCATGGCCTGAAGATCGGCGGCTTCCTGCTTAGCGACCTTGAGGGAGGGCACCCAGAGTTGTTCCATGAGTTTGTAGGCGTTCTCGGGCGTTTTGGCCATGTTCTCAGCCAGCACGAAACCACCCCAATTTTGGTAGCCCAGCAATTGGGACTTTTCGACTCGGAGTGAGGCCAGCTTGGCGAAGATGGCCTTGTTATCCGTGTCGCCACCCTTGTCGCAGCGGGTGGAGTAGGCGGTCAGAATCTGGCGGCGCAATTCTCGATTTTCGGCGCTTTGCAAAAAAGGCCAGATGCTGGGGGATTTCAGCGTGAACACCCATTTGCCTGCCAGGCCAGCCTGCTTGGCGGCGTCGGCAGCGGCGAAGATCTGGCCTTCGGGAAGACCCGCCAGGTCGGCCTTGGAATCCACCACCAGTTTGTAGGCGTTGGTTTCTTTCAGCAGGTTGTCGCTGAACTTGATCTTGAGGCTGGAGAGCTCACCATTGATGGCGCGCAGGCGATCCTTTTGGGTTGCAGTGAGGTTGGCTCCACCCCGCACAAAACGCCGGTAGGTTTTGTCTAGCAGCGTTTTCTCTTCGGCGTTGAGCTTCTGGGTGGCGCGGGTTTCAAAGACTACTTTCACGCGCTGAAAGAGCCCTTCATTCAAGTTGATATCGTCCTGATGAGCTGCCATCAAAGGGCCCACCTTGGCTTCGATGACTTGCAGCGCATCGTTGGTTTCGGCGCCCGTGAGTAGCCCGAAAACGTTGTAGACCTTGCTCAGCAGCAGCCCAGAATCATCGAGTGCCGCCACGGTGTTCTTGAACGTGGGCTTGGCGGAGTTCTTAACGATGGCTTCGATTTCCTTCTTCTGCTGCTTGATGCCTTCCTCCAGGGCGGGCATGAAATGCTCCGTCTTGATCTGAGCGAAGGGCGGCACCGCGAACGGCGTCTTCCAGGGCGCAAAGAAGGGGTTGGCAGAGGGGGCGGGTTTGGCCATGGCGGGGCTCGCAAGGCAGACCAACGCGGTCAGTGTCGTGAGGGGGATCCGAGATCGCATGAGGTGACTCCGAAAAAGGTTTGCTGGTTTGGTACGACCGCAAAACATCTTAATACGAGGTCTGCCTTCGCGTTGCTGGGATGAAACGGATCGGAAGCGACCGCCTCGGTCAAACAGGCATCTCGGATGCCGCTCGTGCGCCCACTCCCACGTCTGAGGCCCGGCATCCAGGAGATTTAGCTCTTTTTAACGAATTCAGATTTCAGGCTCATCGCGCCGAATCCATCGATTTTGCAATCAATATTGTGATCGCCCTCGACTAGGCGGATGTTCTTGACCTTGGTGCCGATCTTTAAGGGGGATGGGCTGCCCTTCACCTTTAGATCCTTGATCAGGATGACAGAATCGCCGTCCTTCAAGATATTTCCGTTGGCATCCCGGACGATCCTTTCTGGTTCACGGTGTTCGGATTCTAAGTCCAGGGTCCATTCGTTTCCGCATTCCGGACAAACGAACATCCCTTCGCCTTCATAGGTGTATCCGGAATTGCATTTCGGGCAGTTTGGCAAATTGTTCAAGGGGTTGAATCCTTTGCGGGGGCAGGCAGGTTATGGATGAATACCGAAGCACCGAGGTGTTCAGTCCTTGGTGGGCGGTTGATTTTACTCTAGCGATGACTTTTCGATCCGGCTGCATAAGCCCGGGCTACCAAATTGAGTTATCGGAGCGCCCGTGATCGCAGCTCTGATTTTTGTCATTCCGGATTCAGGGTTCCACGGGCTTTCCGTGCCGCCACCAGCAGCATGGTGCCGGTGTAGATGACCACGGTGATAACCACCCAGCGCAGGACATACAGCGGTAGTTCCTTCACCAGAAAAGCGGCCACCAGCACCGCTGGCAATCCGCCCAGAGTCAAACCCAAAGCCACCCGCGGAGCAACTTTGTGCTCGCGGATGAAGCGAATTCCGCCCACCGGCATGAGAAAGGCACAGGCGGTCATCATGATCGGAAACACTGCCTTGGGACTCATGCCCAGGAAACTAAGCATGATCATACAAGGGGCATACAAGCCGATGCCCAGGGTCATCAAGGCGCCGAGCAGCAGGTTCCCAATCAGTGCCACCACCAACTTCCAGCCCACCAAACCAATTTCCGCCCCGCCCGATGGTAGCCATTTCATTTGCCCGAGAAACATAAGGCAGGCGGCGCAGAGAAGAGCCGTTCCCATTCCAATCTGGATGCGGCGTTTGGGCCAGTGGGAAACGAATCCAGCGCCCAGCCACGCGCCCAGCGTGGAGGAGAGCACCATCAGGATCATCGTTACGGCATCGACGGGAATGATCACCGAGAAGATGAAGGCCTGCAGGATCGAGGGCAGACTGAGGCCCACGTTGAGCGTTCCGGGAATCAACTGATCAGGCACCATTTTCCGGAAGCGCAGCACCGCCGTGGTCGTGGCGAAAGCACCAATGCCCAAAGTATCGAAAAAGTTGGTCGCAAAGCCCAGGAGCAATGCGGCAACGCCCGGAGAGCCTACATCCTTCGCTGGATCATTCACATCAAGGGATTCTCGATGTACTCGCCGGAGGGCTGCAATCCAGTAGCCCGAGAACAGGGCGGTGAGTACGCCGAGGATGGAAAGCAGGGTGGGAATTGGATGCAGATTCATTTAGGCAGGATACGCAAATCGCCCGGCAACATGGGGCTGTTTCAGCATTCGATGAAGGCGGGATGCGACCCCTTCCCATGGAACATGACATCAAGCCTTTTCGGGTGCGCAGATTTATAGGTTAAGCGTCACCGCTCGCCCTTCACCGAATACGTTTCACCCTAGCGGTTCTTCTGCTTGGCCAGGAGCTTTCCTGGTCAAGCAAGGTCAGTGTCAAGGTTGTGCATGCTTTCTGAAAATTTCACTTCGGAGTCGAGATGCATGCGCTCTCAATTGTCGTCCTGATCCTTACTCTTGCGGGCCAATTGTGGTTTGCCTGGGAGGTCTGGCAGCGGGAGGACCTAATTTGGGCCGTGCTTCTTGGGCTTGTTCCTTTCCCTCTTTTGGGCCTATACGTGTGGTACCGCGCTGGCTGGGAAAGTTGCTACCGAAACCCCGCAATCGTTTATTTCTCGGGCTATGCTGCAACGTTTCTTCTCCGCGTCTAATTTTTGATAGCTCACCAGAGGCTGCGCAACTCGGTCAACTCGCGATGATGCGCCGGATGGCGGGTGAACCGATTCGCGGAGAGAACTATTTCATCGCCGAAATCGAAACTGGCCGCGTAGGCGCAAACCAAGCGAGTGCCATCCGTGAATTCAGCTAGGAACATTCGCCCCCTGAAATAATCCATCCAGCGTTCCAGGGTGCCTTCGCGGCGCCACTGCGTTAGTTTCAAAGGTATGAGCTACGCACTGGAATTCGAGAACCTGACTAAAGCCTTCGGCGAGAAAGTGGCCGTGCATGACCTGACATTGCGCGTGGAAGCCGGGAGTCTGTTGGGCCTTTTGGGCCGCAACGGCGCGGGTAAGAGCACCACCCTCAAGATGGTGACGGGCCTGCTGAAGCCCACCAGCGGGAGCATTCGGGTGCTGGGGCTGGATCTCGCCACGGACGACTTGGCCATCAAACAGCAGATCGGTGTCATGCCTGAGGATATGGCCTTACTCGAATACCTCACCGGTCCCCAATACCTGCGCTTCGTGGGGCGCATGTACGGCCTGGAGGATGCGGTGATCGATGCGCGGCGGGATGAGCTTTTCGCCAAACTCGATCTGGCCCCCGCTCCCAAGGGGCTGGTGGCCGAGTACAGCTACGGCATGAAGAAGAAACTGGCCCTTTGCGCCGCCCTGATTCATGCACCACGGGTGGTGTTTTTGGATGAGCCCTTTGAGGGCATCGACGCGGTCACCAGTCGCACCATCAAAGACATCCTGAATTCGCTGCAAAGCCGGGGCGTCACCATCATCCTCACCAGTCACATCATGGAGGTGGTCGAGAAGCTCTGCCCCCTCATCGCCATTCTGGATGAAGGGAAACTGCTGGGCTTCGGGCCCCTCACCGAGTTGCGCGCCGCCGAAGGGGCCGACAATCTCGAAAGCCTGTTCGTGGATCTGGTGGGTGGCGTGAAGACCGGTGAACTCTCATGGCTGTAGTGGGGCCCGTCCGTACGCTGCTGGTGGCCCATCTCCAGGCGGGTTGGAACCGCTCTCGAAAAGAACTAGGCAAGTCTGGGCGCACGGCCTATGTGATCACCCTGACCATGCTGGGCCTCTTCGCGGCCATGCCGATGGTTGGTGGAAGCCTCGTGGGTGGCTATTTCCTGGGGCGCGGCCTGCCCGATCCAATCCTGATCCGAATTCTGGGTGGGATCCTGGCCTTTTTGGCTCTGCTGGGTGGCATCGTGGGTGGGCTATTCAGTGGCAATCGCACCTTGGGTTGGGAAAGCACACGGATCTTCCCCCTGCGCCTTCGCAGCCTGTTCACGGCGGAACTCATTGCCGGGGCGGGCGATTTGTTGCCCCTGGCCATGGCCACCATCAGCGCCTGTCTGCTACTGGGAGTCGGAGTGGCCAAGCCTGTGCTGCTGATGCTCCTGCCCTTGCCTTGGTTGGGTACCTTGCTGGCGGTACTTTGCATTCGCTATTTGGTGGGCAGCCTGAGTGCTCGCCTCACCAAACATCTGCGGTTGGCTTTAGCGGTGCTGGCGTTTTTCCTTTGGATCACCACAACCCTTCTCCCCACTACCACGCGTCGAATCACAGAGAAGGGTAGGAGTCCCTCTGCCATTTCGCTTCAGGTGAAACAGGGCCTCAAGCACCTGGTGAAGGTGGTCGATCACTTGCCCTCGACTCAATCCGTTCGGGGTCTGGGCGATGCCCTCCAGGGTCGATGGGGGCTGGCTCTGAGCCGACAGATCTACCCCATGGCAATGCTCGCGCTCTTGCTGCTGGCGGCGGCCAGCACCCTCAAACACGATTCGAATCCCCAGGCCTCAGACCCAGTCAAAAAGGGCTCTGCGGAAAAACTCTGGAGTTTCTCAACGCCAATGCTGGGCGTGGCGCGACTGCAATGGCGTGCGATCACCTCCAGTCACCTGGGCAGGTTCCAGCTTTTGATTCCCCTGATGGTGCTGGTGCTCATTAAGGGGCCCTTCGCCAGCATTAAGGGGGCCACCATCTGGACGCTACCCATGGCGTTCGCCTACCTTTCCATGTCGGGTATTCAGATTCAGCTCAATCAATTCGGCTTAGACGGCCCCGGTATCAAGGCCCTGTTGCTGCTCCCCATCCGTTCGCGGGATCTGCTGGTCGGAAAAACCCTAGGACTCTTAGGCTTTTTGGGGATACAGGTGGCGTTACTCCTGATTCTCCTGAGCCTGGTGGGAAAGCTTGGCCCTTTGCAGGCCCTGGCCGGCGTTTGTTTTTCGGGTTGCCTGTTTCTCCTGCAAGTGAGCCTGGGGCATTGGACCAGTGCCTGGCTACCCCGCCCCATGCCTCGAGATAGCTTGAAGAACAACAATATGGCGCAACCTGTGATTTGGCTTGGCATGGCAGGAATGCTGGTGGGCATGCTCATTTTTGGAGGCATTTTCCTGCTCACCAACTGGCTAGCCCCGGCCCTGCTGTTGCCTGTGATGGCCTTGCTCCTGGGGATGCTCTTTTTGATCTACAAACACCAAGTGCTGCCTGCCGCCGCCCGCTATCTGGATGGCCGCAAAGAAGTGCTGGTGCAGTCGCTGGGATGAGTTTTTCTATCCAATTGGCTGTTGGGTTCTTCAGGATGGCAATTCGTTCTTTTGGCATAGCTGTCTAGAGATTCGGGTCGTAATTTTAATTAATCCCTGGATCTTTCATGCCTCAAAACTCGCCGCCCTTTCCCGCCGTTTTGCTTTGTCGGGGCCAGGGAACCATTTTCTACGCCAACTCGCCTGCCATTGAGCATGCAGGGAGGGTGACGGGCGGCAGCATTTCCAGCTTTGGAACGATGGATGGCCTTTTGGCCCGCCTCTACCCTTCCAGCCGAGAGCGCGCCACGGCCGGTCTGGCAAGGGCCTTCCGTTTGGCCCAGCGGCGCGGCAGCCTGCGCTTTCGCATCGAGTTACCCGAGCAGGACCCAGGGCTCCGGAAGTGGGATGTCTGCCTGACCCCGTGCCGCGATCACGTTGAAGAAACCTTTCAGTTGAGCTTTAAACCCAGTGGCACATGGATCTCTATGCCAAATCCTAGAATCAATCTCCTGCTTTCCTCGGCCGCGCATGCCCGCCGAATTCTTGATAGAGCCCTGGATGCAGCGAGTGCCGGGCCCGGGGAATCCGACGAAAAGTGCGACTCCATGATCGCTTTGATCACGAGGGCTCGAGGACTTTTGGCTACCCTTGAGGAAATGCCCAAGGACGCCTTTTCCTTTCCCCAAGACCCCTTCGAGAAAAACGGGTGAGCCGCCTTTCTCCGACGAACGCCTCGGGAACATCCTTCCGCTATGCCTTGGTGGAGGATGAAGCGCTGACCCGCAAGGCCTTGGCCCGAATGCTAGGAGAACTCGCGCCAGATGGTGTTTTGGCCTGGGAGGCTGCCGATGGAAACACAGCGCTGAAATGCCTACTGGACGATTCCGTCGATGTGATCTTCCTCGATATCATGTTTCCCCCGGCAGGCGCCTTTGGGTTTTTGGAGGCCGCCTGGAGCAAGCTTCCCGTGCTTCCGGAAATCGTTTTCGTGACGAGCCTGGATAACCAGGCCACCCAGGCTTTCGAGTGGGCTGCCTGCGATTACTTGGTGAAACCCGTCACCAAAGAACGGGTGCGCGCCACGCTAGAGCGCGTGCGCAGGCGGCGCAGCGAGGTCGATCGCAGCGCCCTGCTCGCCGCCATGAAGGGAACTTTCCACACCACCGGCCCCGAGCGGTTCACCGTGGCCATACGGGATCGCATTCTGGTGTTCCGCTGGTCCGAAGTTTTCTACATTCACACCGAATTTCGGCAGGTTTTCGCGGAAACCACGCGGGGAAAGGTGCCCCTGGATATCCCCATGGATGAGTTGGAAGGCATGCTGGACAAGGGCTTTGTTCGAATCCACCGTTCCACCCTGGTCAATCTGGATTACCTACGGGAAGTCCATACCCCGGCCGGTTGCGCCGGCGAGGCGGTTATGTGCAACGGCACCGCCCTCAGCGTGAGTCGGCGCCGAATCGACACCCTCCTCACTCGGCTGGCGGGTAAACCTTAACTTTTTTGACTAAAAAAATCCGGGCGTTTGCGCCCGGATTTTTTATTGGCAAAACGTATCGATTTTTGGAATTTACTTCTTCTCCTCGAAGGCCAAATTCCGCACCATGGCTTCGGTCTTCCAGGGGGCCTTGCCGCCACCCAGATACTTCTCGAACCATTCCAGGTGGCTGTTGTAGTAGACGGGCATGGACTTCAAGTTATCGGGCCAATGGCCGTCGTTTTTAAACACGATGAGACGACTGGGCACGTTCATGAGTTGCAGGCCCGTGAAGAATTGCAGGCTCTGGGTGTAGGGCACCCGGTAATCGCGTTCGCCGGTGATGACCAAGCAGGGCGTTTTGAAGTTCTTTACGTGAGCGCTGGGGTTCATGCGGGCGTAGGAAGCTGGGTTATCCCAGGGAGTGCCTTTGAGGTCCCATTCGGGGAACCAAAGTTCTTCGGTGGCGCCGTGCATGGAGGGCAGATCATACACACCCATCATGGCGGCCAGAGCCTTAAATCGGGTGCTATGACCTTCCAGCCACATCATGGCGTAACCGCCCCAGCTCCAGCCCATGGCGCCCATGCGATCGGCATCCACGTAGGGTAATTTGGCCAAGGCGTCGGTCACTTTTTCGATATCGGTGATGACCTTGCCATCCCAATCGCCCGAGATGGCATCGGTGAAGGCTTGGCCATAGCCCGTGGAACCGTGGGGATTGGGGAAGGCCACCACATAACCCGCACCGGGGTAGACCTGCCAATCGCCCCGGAGGGAATCGGTCCACTGCATCTGTGGGCCGCCGTGGACGTTGATGATCAGCGGGTATTTCTTGGAAGGGTCAAAGCCATGGGGCTTCACGATGAAGACGTGAACCGGAGTGCCATTGGCGCCCTTCACCCAGAGCTCTTCGGCGGGACGGATATCCACTTCGTCGGCCACGGCCTGATTGATATTCGTGAGGCGTTTCAGTTCCTTCTTGTCGAAGCCATAACGCCAGATTTCCACGGGCTCGCCCACCTTGCTGGTGGTGAAGAGCACGGTTTTCTGATCGGGAGTCAGCGCATATTCGCTGATGGTGTGCCCTTCCAGCATCCGTTGAATCTTGCCCGTGGCCACCTCTACGCGGTGCAAAGGCGTGCGGCCCTTTTCGTCCAGCGTGAACCACAGGGCCTTGCCATCGGGGGACCACTGAAAGGTCGTTACCCAGTTATCGATGGTTTCTGTGAGCACCTTGGAGGTCTTGGTGGTGCGGTCCCACACGGCCAGTTGGAAGCGGTCGGCTTCGAAGCCGGGCTTGCGCTGCAGGCGGTAGGCGATCCAGCGCCCATCGGGCGAGAATTTGGGATCGCCATCGAAGGCCGGGTTATCCCCCGTGAGGCGCAGGGGTGTGCGATCGCCTTCCAGATTGATCAGGAACAGATCCTGGTTGGTGGAACGGGCGGGCACAGCGTCAGCGTTGGTGGCCACCACGATGGCCTTTCCATCCGCAGAAAGGTCGAA
Organism: Deltaproteobacteria bacterium; assembly: GCA_020048105.1. Classification (GTDB taxonomy): domain Bacteria; phylum Acidobacteriota; class Holophagae; order Holophagales; family Holophagaceae; genus JAYREN01. Next base: position 11,925 of record JAIFMW010000133.1, read on the forward strand.
GCTTTGGCCGTAACCGGGATAGTCCAACTTGCCACTAGTGATGGGCTGAACCTTGCCATCGGTCAGGTTCGCGGTGAACAGATGGGTATATTGAAAATCGCGGTAATCGGTCCAATGGCGGTACAGCAGCGTGTCGGAGAGATGAGCCTGCACGGGGCCATTCTCCAGGTTCCCCGCCAATTCTTTGTGGCGTGTGACATCGGCCATGCTTTCAGGAAAGACCGAAGCATCAAAGACCATGCTGTTTCCGTGCAGCTTGGGCGTGCCCAGGCCGATGCCGATGGAGGTGAGTTTGCGGGCTTCGCCACCGGCGAGCTCCATGGCCCAGAGTTGCCGCCCGCCTTCCCGGCTCGACAGGAAGTGGATGGTTTTGCCGTCGGCGGACCATTGCGGTGAGGTGCTGGATTTATCCGAAAAGGTGAGCTGACGACTCATGCCCGTGGCCAAGTCCAGCATCCAGAGTTGGGTGACTCGGGTGGATTTCTTCAGATCTTGGCTGGAGACCTGGAAGAGCAGCTTTGAGGCATCGGGCGAGAGACTCAGGCTGGACACACCCTTCAGGCGATACAGATCCTCAATGGTGAAGCCACGCTTCTCGGCGGCCAACCCAGGCGTGGCCAACAGGAGCGCCGGGGCCAAAAACCAATGCATGAATGACATGGTCCACCTCCATCAGCCCGCAGGCCGAACCTCCAGGGTCCCATACCTAGGTTCATGGCGAGAATCGGGAATCCGAAGAAGCCCAGCCGCCTTGGTAATCGATTCACTTGGGCAGGAGGTGAACGCGGTGCGACCGTGCGGCCTGTTCCAACCGATAGGCTGGAAGAACCTGGAGGCTAAGCCAGAAGGCAAGGACGAAAAGCCCCAGCGGCCAGAGGCGTTTCCAACCCGGGGCGATGGCGAGAGCAAGCAGCGCGCACAAGGCCACCGCAACGAAGGCCGCCAACCGACCGGCAGGCGACGGAATCATCAACCCAAGCAGGAGGACGAGCCCACCCAGAATCAGGAGCGCTCGGAAGGATTGGATTCGAGAGGAAGTCATGGGAGAGTCCGTGGGGTTGCAAGGATTGCTCGGGTCCCTTTCACCCCTTCGGCAATCCTCTTCCCCAGCACCATGGCAGGCTTCTCCAGCCAGCGGTAGACCACGTAGCTCAGCCCGAAGGTCGCGGTCATGGCGATTCCGAAGCGTGCCAGCGGTGGCAAGGTTTGGGGCACGGTTTTCAGGGTGATGAGGTAGGCCATGGGGTGCAGCAAATAGACCGAATAGCTCAGATCCCCCAGGAGCACAAAGGGCGCGCGGAGCGGGTGCCGAGGCGCATCGTAGAGGGCAAAAACCATGACCATGAGGAAGCAGAGCGTCACATACCAGACCCGTGCTCGGCCAAAAATGAAAACGAAGGTGTCTTCCACCGGTGGTCCCGTGGGGATGGCGAGGACGAAAAGAATCAGCACCAACGCTGCAAAGACCGGGAAGCGCAATCGCCAACGGGCCAGGCTGCGCAGATGGGCCGCCACGCCTCCCAGCACAAAGAGAAAGGCATGGTTGGGGATATGGACATAGGTGTGGAGCTTCTGCCAGTCAGCGTTGGGTGCCTGGGGCACATAGATGAAGTTCCAGGGCCAAGCCCAGGCCAGCAAGGCGCCGAGCATTACATACAGCAGCACCTTGCGCCGGGCAATCAGCACCAGAAAGGGCAGCGCGAAGTAGAAGAGATACTCCAAACCGATGGACCAGCCGCCAATCAGCAGGCTGCGGTTGGGATGGAAATAGCCAAAGGTGAAGCTAAGGTTCTCCAGCAGCACCCGGGGCGTCGGATTGGGGCCGAATAGCACCGTACCGAAGGGGGGCCGGAAGGCCAGGGTCACCGCCACGGCGGCGTAATAGAGCGGCGCAATGCGAAAGAAACGCTTGATGTGAAATATCGCCACATTGCGCGCCGTCCAGCGAGTCTCGCCGTAGAGCAGGAAGAAGCAGAAACCGCTCACCATGAAGAAGCCCTCGACACCGTAGGGGCCGAAGACATTGTTGATATTGCTCAGGCGAGAGCCTTGCTGAGCCACGCCGGTGAACTGGGGCATGGAAAGGTGCAAAATCGCCACCGCCAGGGCCATGAAGCCGCGCAGGATATCCAGGCTATACACTCGCGCCTCACCGTCAGGCTCCTGAATAAGGCAAGCTGCCCACTGGCCTAGCCCTGTGTCCACGCAGTTCTCCTTGCGAGCCCTGCGTTTCCAGGGCCCTTCAGCTTCGCATGGTGACTGGGCAGGCACCACCCGCCGCTGAGCGCCCAGGTGAATCACCTTGGAGACCGTCTCTTCATTTTCATTGCTTTCGAGTCATCCTGATCGTGCCTTTCATGCCAACCCACCCACTTTCACCCAAGGGGATGCTTTGGAAAACCGGCTTGAACCTCGATCGAACGCCCTGCCCTGGCGCTACGCCGCCATAGCCGCGGGGCTGCTGGTGAGCCTCTGGCTCCTGCGCCAAGCCCTGATGCCTTTTTTCGTCGCCATGATCCTGGCCTACCTGCTGGGGCCGCTGGTGGATCGCCTTAGTCGCTATACACGCCGCACCGTGGCCGTAGCCAGCATTTTGTTGTTCACCATCGGTCTTACGGCAGCCCTTTTGGCTTGGCTCGTCCCCTTCCTTTATGACCAGACCGTGCGGCTCCCGGCTTCCTTGCCCAAGTGGCGAGCGCTGCTCGATCAGAAGCTGACCCCCCTGGCCCAGGCCCACCCGTATTGGGCCGATAGGATTCGACAGAGTATCGAAGGCATTGACCTCGGCGGAGCCTGGGGTGGCATTTTGAAGGCGGGTTCCGGCCTCCTGCAATTTTTCCTTTCTGCCCTCACCCTGATCCTGGTGCCCCTGATTCTTTACCATCTGCTGGAGGGCGGACAGTCGATGCTACAGTTTCTGAAAGGCTTGGTGCCGCCCCGTCATCAGGCTCGGGCCCAGGCCATGGCGCAAGATATCAACGAACGGTTGGGCGGCTACATTCGAGGTCAACTGGCCGTGGCGCTGGTCATGAGCCTCCTGCATGGCCTCGCCTTTCAACTTCTCGGCGTGCCTTACGCTTGGCTCCTTGGGTGCGTGGCGGGTTTTTTCAACTTGATCCCCTATTCCCCCTACCTCGTGGCCTTGCTGCCCGCCCTGGTGCTAGTTGGGCTCGAAGGCATGGGCGCTGGCCAGCTCGTGTTGGTCGCAGGGGTCTTCACCGGAGTCCAAAAGATCGAAGCCCTATACCTAACCCCAGTCTGGGTGGGCCGCGCCAGCAAGCTGCATAGCCTGGAAGTATTGCTGGCCCTCATTGCCTTTGGTCATTGGTTTGGCCTGTTGGGACTGCTGTTCGCCGTGCCACTGATGGTCTGCGTGCGGGTGGTACTGGAACGGCTGTTGGAGGATTACCGGCAAACGCCCTGGTTCACGGAAGAGACCCCAACCCGCTGAACCAAGGCCAAGGAACTGGTGACTCTAATGGGCTATCCGGCGTCGGCTCCGACGCTTGCAAGCCGAGTTGACCAATTTCGGCGGGAGCACCGAATCGATCTGCACTCTGGACTGGGGGTACTGGCACCCTGCGGCGCCTTCGCGCATTGCGCCCAACCATGCCGGTTCTGCTCCCCACGGGACGAGTGGAACAAGCCGCCTCGAATCTTGCGCCGGTGTATCCCCATGTCGCCTTGGCCTCCAAGCCGAGCACCCTGGAAGAGTTCGAGCAGTGCTTCGAAGCGGTTGGGCGGGCGAAATGGCACGTTTCCACCGGTGCCGTTACGCCGGGACTTTAGGTTGTAGTCGATCGCAACTGGGATCGAATTGGTGTACATCCTGTGGCGGGCAAAAGGACATCGATACGCCCACAGAAACCAGGCCATCTGGCCTAGATTTTTATGAATTTCTTCATAGAATCAGCCCTAGCGAGCCTTCGGCCAGAGTCAAGCCATTAGCCTTTTCCGAGCCACGAGGCTCGCACAACCATGGGTCCGATTCGACAAGCGGACCGTTCCCTTTGTGGGACATTCGCGGCTTCGAGGTCATGGCGGTCCAAAAGCACACAGCAGAATAATGATTCCATTCCCACGGACAAAGCCTGCACCCCCTGGAAACAGGCGAAGATCCAATTCGATTCACCCCCGGCATTTCGCACGAGGTCCGGCTGACATCAAGGTGGGTACAGAACTGCGGTTATGAACTACCGGGTGGATTCAACGAGCGGCCTCCATTATTCATAGAGAATTGGAACGGGCGAGAAACCCAATCGAAATTTTGGTTCAAAACCAATCTTGACATGTGACTTGATTGAACTAATATTTTCTTCGCCAATCAAGGCTGTCTTCCTCGGCCACGGGGAGAAAGGAGACTCACCATGAACATCATTCGAACTCGCGAACCCAACCGGCTCGCCCTCAACGCGGAAGCGCTTGAACCCTTCAGGCTCATGCGAAACCTCCTTCGCTGGGATCCATACCGGGAAATCGCCTTCCCCGGTGAAACAACCCCGGCCTTCATGCCCTCCTTCGATGTAAAGGAAACGGCCGAAGCCTACATCCTCACCGCCGATATGCCTGGTATCCGTAAAGGCGATCTAGATATCCAGCTGGCGGGAAACCGCCTGAGCATCAGTGGACGGCGAGAGGCCGAGTCCGCTCGGGAAGACGAGCGTTCCTATTCCCAGGAGCGCTCGTTCGGCACCTTCAACCGGACCTTTTCCTTGCCGGAAGAAGTGCAGGCGAACCAGGTGACGGCTGATCTCCGCGATGGCGTGCTGCATCTGACCGTGCCCAAGAGTCCGGAAGTCCGTCCTCAGAAGATCACAATCAACCAATAAAGGCTCTCTTTGCGGCAGGCTGTGCGCGCGAGTCACCACAATCGGCTACTGCGGGGACTTGAACCACGCCTGGCTGTCTTCGTGGACATTCGCGGGTTCGAGTCCCAGACGTCCCAGATCAAAAAAGCCCCGCGTTGCGGGTGGGCTGGAACGAAAAAAGCGAGGCCGGTTATTGGTCCCGCTACGACAGCCCACTGGGCTGTCTTCGTGGGACATTCGCGGGTTCGAGTCCCAGACGTCCCAGATCAAAAAAGCCCCGCGTTGCGGGT
>JAIFMW010000034.1 GCA_020048105.1 Deltaproteobacteria bacterium
AATTTACAGCCGATGACCTCGGAGCTGGAGCGCATACCCGACTGCGCTTTGATGGCATCAACTACCGGGCCGATATTTGGCTAAACGGGAAGAAAATTGCAAATCGCGATGCTATCTTTGGCGCCTTTCGCACGTTTGATCTGGAAATTACTTCCGACCTGCAAACCGGGACCAATGTCTTGGCCGTGGAAATATTCCCACCGCAGCCAGGGGATTTCACCATGGGGTTCGTGGATTGGAATCCCTTGCCTCCCGATCGCAACATGGGGATCTTTCGGGAAGTGACGTTGCACCGCACTGCAGCCGTGGCGGTAGAGGATCTGTGTGTTCGCAGCCAGGTAGATCTAAAGTCGCTTAAGGAAGCCACTCTGGAGATTGGTGGCGATCTGGTCAACCTGGAGGACCGTCCGCAAACCGGAACCCTGAAGGGCGCCATTGGCGAGATTCGCTTTCAGGTGCCCTATTCGCTGATGCCCAGAGAGCGCAAGGCACTGCGGTTAGATGCCGACCAAATCCCAGCGCTGCGGATTCGCAATCCCCGGCTTTGGTGGCCCCACACCCTCGGCAAGGCCGAACTCTACACGTTGGAGCTATCCGCTTTGGAAGGGAGACATCTCAGCGATACTCATTCGGTTACCTTCGGCATCCGGCAGGTGGGGGACTATCTCAATGACCAGGGGCATCGCGGTTACACGGTGAATGGCCAGAAGGTGCTGATTCGCGGTGCCGGTTGGGTCGATGACTTGTTTTTGCGAGAAGACGCAAAAAATTTGGAGGCTCAGTTCCAGTACGTCAAGCACATGAACCTCAATACGGTGCGCTTGGAAGGTTTCTGGGGCAGCAGTCAGCGACTCTACGATATTGCCGACCGTGAAGGCATTTTGTTGATGGCAGGCTGGAGTTGCCAGTGGGAATGGCCCGAATACATGGGCAAACCCATCGTCGAGAACGACGTTTTCGGCGGCCCCAAAGACCCTAAAGACGTGGCGCTCGTAACGGCTTACTTGCGCGATCAGGTGCGCTGGCTGCGCAACCACCCCAGCATTTTTGTGTGGGTTTGGGGTAGCGATAAATTGCCCTGGCCCGAGGTGGAAAAACAATACAGTGCGGACCTGGCAGCCCTGGACCCTTCGCGGCCCAGCCTCATGGCCTGCAAGGCCTGGACCAGCCCCGCAAGCGGACCTTCGGCCGTAAAAATGACTGGCCCCTATGACTACGTGACGCCCAATTACTGGTGGGCAGATACCAAAAATGGTGGTGCCTTTGGTTTCAATACGGAGACCGGCCCGGGCCCCCAGGTGCCGCCACTGTCTTCGCTCAAGCGCATGCTGCCCGCCGATAAGCTGTGGCCCATCAATGATGAGTGGAACTTTCACTGCGGGCGCTTTCAGTTTGGCAATCTCGATATCTATCTGAAGGCCTTCAACGCTCGCTATGGTGAGTCGAAAACCGTGGAAGATTTTACCTTCCGCACCCAGGCCGCCAACTATGAGGCCATGCGGGCGATGTTTGATGCTTTTGGCGCCAACCGACCCAAGACCACGGGTTTGATTCAGTGGATGCTTAATGGTGCCTGGCCCAAGTTCTACTGGCAGCTCTACGATACGTTCCTGATGCCGAATGGTGCTTTCTATGGCGCTCGCAAGGGCTCTCAATCGCTGAATCTGGTCTACGATTACGCCACCGGATCCGTGCACTTGGTGAACGATACGCTGCAGGATAAAAAGAATGTCACGGTGCGTGCCCGGGTCTTCGGGTCGGATTCCTCAGTGGTTTCGGATCAAGAAATTACTGTGCCCTGCCTGCCCAACCATTCGCGCAAGGTCTTGGACTTGAAGCCTCCAGCATCTGGGAGCCCCATCCACTTTCTGGATCTTCGCCTGACGGGCAGTGGCGGGAAAGAACTCTTCAGCAATTTCTATTGGCTCTCCACCAAACCCGATGTGCTCGATGAAACCAAGACCAGTTGGTTCGTCACACCCAATGCCTCCTTTGCAGACTTCACGGCCCTAGGCAGCCTGCCCTTGGCTCAGGTGAAAATGGAGAAACGCATTCAGTCCGGCAAGACCTGGGAAGCAGAAATCTCTCTGACCAACACTTCGGATCGCATTGCTTTCTGTTTGGAGTTGGCGGTCGTGGGAGTCACGGGTGAGCCGCTGCTGCCGGTGCTCTGGGATGATAATTACCTATCGTTGTTGCCGCACGAACGCCGAACCATTCGGGTTCGCCTTCCGGGTGGTGACCTTCAAGGTGAGAAGCCGCGCATCACCTTGAAGGGTTGGAATCTCGCTAAGAAACCCTGAAAGGTGATATCTCCATGAAACGAAATTACTACCTAGTGCTCCTGGTGATGCTGATCTTCGTGGTGATCAGTTTTGTCAGCAACATCATCGATCCCATGGGAACCGATGTGCAGGCTTCCTTCCGGCTTACGGAAACTCAGACCGGTTATTTGGCCACGGCGCTCTTTGTGGCCTACGCGGTCATGTCCATTCCCGCTGGCATGCTGGTGGAGAAATTCTCGGCCAAGAGTGTACTGCTGTTGGCCTTTGCCCTTTCTACACTGGGAGCGGTGGCCTTTGCTCTGAGGCCCTTATATGGCATGGCCCTGCCGGCCTTCTTCTGCATTGGTGTGGGATTTGCCATGATGCAGGTCATCATCAATCCCTTGCTGCGCGTGGCCGGTGGCGAAGAGCATTACGCTTTTTGGGGCAATGCTTCCCAGATGATTTTTGCTCTGGGTTCCACTCTGAGTCCTCATTTGTACAGTTGGCTGGTGAACGGCCTAAAGGCACCCGGTGCCAAGGACGGCCTGCTGGGTGTCCTGACGCACTTGGTGCCAGCGGAAATGCCTTGGGTGAGCCTCTATTGGGTCTTTGCCGCCATGCTTCTGGCCATGGTGTTGGTAATCGCTCTGATTCGATTGCCCCGCATGGAATTGAACGAGGATGAGAAGGTCGGCTCCTTCGGGACGGTGCTGGAACTCCTGCGAAGCCGCATCGTGTGGCTGTATTTCATAGGGATCATTTGCTACGTGGGCACCGAGCAGGGCGTTGCCACCAAGATCAAGAGCTTCCTCCTCAACTGCCATCAGGTGGACCCTGAAATCGCCAACCGTGCTGTTTCCGGCTTCTGGGGCGCCATGACCCTGGGATGTGCCGTGGGTTTGGTACTGCTCAAACTCGTCGATTCGCGCAAGATCCTCATCGCCTTCATGGTGGGGGGCATTCTCACCCTTCTGGCCGCTCTTTTTGGACCCACCAAGGTGGCACTTTTCGCGCTGCCGCTCATGGGCTTCTGGTGCTCGATTGGTTGGCCGATTGTCTTCTCACTCGCCCTTAATTCCGTAGCCAAGCACCATGGCTCCTTCGCAGGCATCTTGTGTACGGGCATTCTTGGCGGTGCTTTGCTGCCACCCATCGTGGGCAAGATTGCCGATCACGCTGGCCCCTTGGGTCTGCGCTACGGCATGCTCGCGGTCCTGGCGACCATGGGCTATCTCGTATTCCTGGGGTTGTGGGCCAGGCCCCTCGTGAACAACGCGACCATCGGGAACTCCAAAGAACCCAAGCCTGAAAACGCGTGAAGGTATCTATGAATTCAAAAATTCTCATCGGCGTTGATTTGGGCGGCACCAACATGCGCGTAGGGCGCGTGGAAGGTGGGGTTGTGAAGGACTATGCGACTCGAGCCACGCCCTCCAAAGCTGCAGCCGACGTTGTTTTGGACGACCTCTGCTCCGCCATTCTCGAAGTTCTTACCTCGGATACGGCTGCCATCGGCATTGGCGTGCCGAGTGTAGTCGATGTTGAACGAGGCATCGTCTACACCGTGGAGAATATTCCCTCCTGGCAGGAAGTTCACCTGAAGGAGATTCTGGAAAAACGCTTCGGCGTTCCGGTCTACGTCAATAACGACGCTAACTGTTTTGCCGTGGGTGAATTCCACTTTGGCCAGGGTCGCGGTTTCCGTCATTTAGTGGGGATAACCCTGGGCACCGGTCTGGGCGCTGGTGTCATTCTCAATGGCCACCTTTATTCCGGTGCGAATTGCGGCGCAGGTGAAATTGGCAGCTCTCCCTACCGTGATCACACCTTCGAATACTACGCCAGCGGCCAGGTCTTTCAGCGTGACCACGGCATGAGCGGGGCACTGATCTTTGCGGGGGCACTAAAAGGCGATGCGGAAGCCCTGAAGATTCTTTCCGATTTCGGTGAGGATTTCGGGCAAGTGATCATGGCCACGCTGTATGCCTATGATCCGGAAATCATTGTTCTGGGCGGATCTGTTGCCAAGGCATTCCCATTTTTCGAGAAGAGCATGCGCAAGGTGCTGTCAGACTTTGCTTACCAGCGAGCGCTTCAACGTTTGATTGTGCGTGTGAGCGAAGAGCCTCAGATTTCCATTCTGGGTGCCGCGGCGCTGGGCCTTGACGCATTGGCCTGACCCGGAGGTTTTGTGGAAGTCATCATCGTTCCTGATCGCAGCAAGGCGGCCTTGCTCACGGCTCGCATTATCGATAAAGAACTTCGCACCAAACCGGAACTGGTTCTCGGCCTAGCCACGGGCCGGACCATGGAGCGGGTCTACGCCTACCTCGCCGTATTTCATCAACGCGAAGGCCTGGATTTTTCCAAATGTCACACCTTCAATTTGGATGAATACATCGGCATCCCCTCAACGGACCCCGGCAGCTACCGGCAGTACATGGACGAGCACCTTTTCCGGAAGGTGAATATTCGCCATGAACAGACCCATCTGCCCAATGGCGCTGCGGAAGATCTCGGGGCCGAATGCCGACAATACGAAGACAAGATCAAGCAACTTGGAGGCATCGATCTGCAACTCTTGGGCATCGGCGGCGATGGTCATATTGGTTTTAATGAGCCGCTTTCTGCGCTGCGTTCCCGCACGCGAGAAAAGGCGTTAACACCTGATATTGCCCGCGTGCCTCGCCGAGCCATCACCATGGGGGTTGGCACCATCCTCGATTGCCGTCGATGCCTGCTGCTGGCAACCGGCGAATCGAAGGCCTCCATTTTGGCCAAGGCCGTCGAAGGTCCCATCACGGCTATGGTTACGGCTTCGGCGTTGCAACTTCATCCCCGCTGCCAGGTGGTGGTGGATGAGGAGGCCTCGGCGGCCCTGCATGGCCAGGACTACTATCGGTGGATTTTCGATAATGAGCCGGAATGGGCAGCCTTCCGGGATCTGGACAACCTGGAACCCCGTTGATCGAACTGGGAGAATGGCATCCCCACGTTGGTCAGGAGCCGGCATGTCTGAATCGATGAATCCCATGCCGGATGCGCCGGGCGATCTTGAACGATTGTTGGATCAACATACCCAGGCACTTGCCCTGGAAATCGCCGAGCGCAAACACCGCGAAGAAGAACTTAGTGTCGAGCGCATGCTGCTCCGGGCGGTTATTGATAACGTGCCGGATTACATCTACGTCAAGGATCGCGAAAGTCGCTTCATCGTGAACAATCTTGCGGTGGCGCAGAATCTCGGGGTTCCGCCGGATCAGGTCATTGGCAAAACGGATTTTGATTTTTTCCCCAAAGAGCTCGCTCAGCAATTTTTCGAGGACGAACAGCGGGTCATGGTTACAGGGCAATCGCTCATCAGCCGGGAAGAACCCAACTACTACCCACTCTCCAATTCCTGGGGATGGCATCTGACCACCACGGTCCCACTGCGTGATCAGCAGGGTGAGGTGGTGGGTATCGTCGGCGTGAGTCGTGACATCACGTCCCATAAGAAAATGGAAGAGGCGATCCGCGAGAGCCTCGTCCACCAGAAGTTCGCCCGCCAGCTCATTGATTCCCAAGAACTGGAACGAAAGCGGATATCCGGTGAGTTGCATGACCACATCGGCCAGAATTTACTCTTGGTGAAAAACCGACTCCTGTTGGGTTTGCGAGCAATTCAACGGCTGGAAGACCCCACGGGTGCCGTGAATGATGCCATCGCACTTGTTACAGAATCGTTGCAGGATGTTCGGGATATCTCGCATAATCTGCGACCTCATCAGATCGATGAACTGGGGCTCAGCAAGAGCATTGAATCCATGGTCCGGCGCCTGGGTCAAAGCACGGACATTACGTGTCGCACCGATATCGACCCCGTGGATCGACTGCTCAGCACGGATGCCGAGATCAACCTGTATCGCATCGCCCAGGAGAGCCTCAATAACCTGGTGAAGCACTCCTCGGCAAAGAGCCTTACGGTGGTTTTGAGGAGGGCAGGGGATAGCGTGCTGTTGCGTGTTTTGGATGATGGCTGTGGCTTCGATGTGGAAGCCCTGACCCAAGGCTCCGAGCGCCACGCCAGTTTTGGACTCATGATCATGTCCGAACGGGCCCATATGGCCGGAGGGGAGCTGAAATTGAATTCAGAACCGGGCCAAGGAACGACCGTTTCAGTATTGCTGCCGATCCTGGGGAGGAGCCATGTCTCCTAAAGTTTCCGTTGTCATCGCCGATGATCACCCACTTTTTCTCACGGGCGTGCGGCAGGCCATCGAGAGTGTTCCTGCGCTGGAAGTTGTGGCCGAGGCATCCGATGGTGCCAAGGCGCTAAGCGAAATCGAATCCCGTCGCCCCGATCTGGCGGTGCTGGATATCCGCATGCCTCATCTCAGCGGCCTGCAAGTTCTGCGGGAAATGCATCAGCGAAATCTCTCAACGGATGTGATTTTTTTGACGATGTATGACGACGAAGAAACCTTTAACGAGGCCATGGATCTTGGCGTGATGGGCTATGTGTCCAAGGAATCCGCCGTCATTGATGTGGTGGCCGCGATTGAAACCGTGGTGCGTGGGCGGCACTTCATCAGTCCTTCGCTTATGGATCTCATGGTGGCTCGTCGCGCCAACCCCGCTCCGTCGAACCGAAATGTTCTTCTGAATAATCTTTCGCCAGCAGAGCGCAAGATCCTGAAGTTGATCGCCGAATCCAAGACCAGTAAGGACATCGCCGAGACCTTATTCATCAGTCAACGTACCGTGGAAAACCATCGCGCCCACATCAGTACCAAGCTCGATATCCACGGGAGCTATAGCCTGCTTAAGTTTGCCCTGGAAAACAAATCGCGCCTGTAACCGGCGCAAGGAGTTTGCTCGTGTTTCCTTTCCGAATCCTGAATTCGATCCGGGCCTTGGCTCTTGTGTGTTTTTCCGTGGGCTTCCTGGCGACTCCGCTTCGGGGAGCGGGAGATGACACCTACCGCTTCACGCCCGGTATGGGAGAAGAACGAATCCTGAATCTAGAGGCGATGCCCCGCGGCGTGCG
>JAIFMW010000221.1 GCA_020048105.1 Deltaproteobacteria bacterium
CGTTCGGCGTCGGTGCGGGCGACTTCGGCCAGGAAGCGTTGGCCTTTGGCAACCACGGTGCCGCCGTCGGTTTGAGTGGGGCTCATGGCAATAAGGCTGCTTAGCAAGAATGGGTGCATGAGAACTCCAATGGGAAGGGACATGGTACCGAAGATGGGGCGCCTTGTTCAGTGGGGGAGCAAATATCGTTGCCTAGTGTGTGGCGACGGTTTCCCGGAGCCATTTTTTGAGTCATTACGGAGGAGTGATACCTCGCTAGCTGTGGCATGATGAGAATACCCCGGTCCCGCCGGGTTTGGAGGTGGGGTGGTCTTTCGCACGCTGGCACTTGGTTTGCCGGGTTTGGAGGTGGGGTGGTCTTTCGCACGCTGGCACTTGGTTTCATCCTAGCGACGCTGTGTCTTGGGGCGCAGGGCGGGGCGGATTCCCTGATGGCGGTGCGAACGCGGCAGGTTGTTCGTCTGGATGGTCGGCTTAGCGAGCCCATCTGGGCAGAGGCGCCGAGTGCTTCGGGATTCACGGTGAATTGGCCGGAGTTCGGCAAGGATGCGGCGTTGCCCACTCGGGTCAAGGTGCTCTACGACAATGACTATCTCTACGTTGGGGCACGGATGGAACATCCCAAGGGCCGCGCCGTTGTGATCCGTCGCCTGCACCGTCGGGATCAGGAAAGTTCCAGTGATTGGATTTCGGTCTACGTCGATAGCCTGCTGGATCGCCGCACGGCCTATGGCTTTTCCGTGAATGCAGGGGGTGTGCAGCGCGACTCCCTGCATGTGGGTGAAGATTTCCACGGAGATTCCAACTGGGATGGCGTTTGGGAAAGTGCGGTTTCCGTGGATGGGGATGGCTGGTCGGCCGAATTCAAGATCCCCCTTTCGCTCTTACGCATTCGGCCCGGGCAGGGCGCCCAGACCTGGGGCATCAACTTTTGTCGCTCGGATCAAGGTCCGAGTCGGGAAACCAGCTATTGGCAATTACCCCCCAGGGGTGAGAACGCCTTTGTCAGCCGTTTTCCAACCCTCACGGGGATTGAAGGGGTTAGCCCCCGTGCGCGCCAGGAGTGGATTCCGTTTATCAGCACTCAGCGCAAATTCGAAACGGCGAGAACCTACGATGATCGGGTCTGGACGCACCGGATGGGCCTCGACGCGCATTTGGGGCTCTCGACTAACTCCCAGTTGGATCTTTCCATCCGGCCCGATTTTGGTCAGGTGGAGGTAGACCAGGCCGTTCTAAACCTGGGCACCTACGAGACCTATCTGCCCGAAAAACGACCGTTTTTCCTTGAGGGCATGGAGATTTTTCAGGTGGCTGGCAACGGCCTGCTCTACAGTCGCCGCATTGGGCGTGGCCTTGGCGATCCCAGTCTCGAAGCCGGGGAGCGCGTGGTGGATCGTCCCCAAGCCACTGAAATTAATGGTGCAGCTAAATATACGGTCAAGCTGGCCTCGGGTCTCAATCTGGGCGTGTTGGGTGCTAATGTGGCCCAGGCAAAGGCTACGCTTGCGGATGAATCCGGGCGCGAATTCTCGCGGGAAATATACCCCATGACCAATTTCGGGGTGCTGCGTGTTCAGCAGGCCTTTGGGCAATCCGGAAGCTATCTCGGTGGGTTTGGCTCCTTCATGCGCCAGGCCAAGGCCGATGGTCGGACCGCCAACGTTCAGGCTGTGGATGGCGTTTATCGAACCCCTGACAAGAGCACCATTTCCGAATTCACGCTGGCCCGCAGCGAGGCTGGTACTCGGGGCAACGAGCTTGAAGGTTGGCGCAGTCGGTTGCGGTTGAACCGTCAGTGGCGCTCGGGCTGGACGGTGGATTTCCAGGCCGTCAACGCATCCCGTGACTTCAATCCTAACGATGTCGGCTATCAATCGCGGGCCGATGAACAGCGTGCAAACTTAGTGGTGTCGAAGCGGTGGGATAAGGGGTTCGGCAATGTGCAGAATGTGGAACTCAGCGCCACGAGCGCAATTGCGCGTGATCAGGCTGGGCATGTCATTCAGCGTTCGATTCGGGGCTCTTTGCGTGGGGATGCCTCGAGTTTCTACGCCACCTGGGTGAATTTCGGTCTGGATTTGCCGGCGGACGACGATCGCGAACTGCGCACCTTTTACGATCCCGTAAAAAAATATTTGCGCACCGCCAGACATCCCTGGTTCGGCATCGGCATGGACACACCGGGCAATCGACCGTGGTACGGGCGTCTTTCCCTTAGTCGAGGCTGGCATGAGGGCGGCGCCAGCTCGGATCTAAGCTTTTCCCAGTCCATCAAGCTAAGTTCAGCTCTGGAAGTGCAGCTTGGCACCTACCTGGTGCGGGCGGAGGGTGAGCGCAAATTTATTGCATCGCCCGGAGATGCCCCCGCTGAGACTTTGCCGATGGTTGGTTTGCGGCGCATGGGCATGCTGGATCAAACCATACGGGTGTCCTATGCTCTCAGTCCCACTTTCAGCATCCAGGTCTTTGGCCAGGTGCTAGATGCGAACTATGCCTATCGCGATTTGGGCTATTGGAGGGACGATCGCACGATCGTGCCAGGACTCCAGCAGGGCGTGACGAAGGTGGACACGGCCTTCAGCAATCGCCTCTGGAACACGAACCTGATCACGCGATGGGAGTTTCGTCCGGGCAGCACCTTCTTTTTGGTCTACACCCATGGCGTTGAAACCGACGCTCTGGTCAATGACCGCGCGGGGATTAGCCCCCGCACCGATCTCGCGGTTCTGCGCCACCTCCCCAGCGATGACGTGGTTCAGATGAAGATCAGTTGGATGTTTAGGTAGTTGGCGCTTTCATCAAGGCACTCAGGCTATTTGGGAAAAGGGGTTCGGTGAGTTCCTTGATGGCCAGGGCGAATTGACGGATTTCCCACTGGGCATGGGCATCCAGCCGCAAGTGAAGGAAGTGCGCAACGGCCTGTAGGCTGGCGGTCCAGTAGACCTCGGAATACAGCCCTAAGGGCAGAACGCAGCGAGCCTGCTCTCGGCAAACGCCAAGATCGATCATCTGCTTGTACTGCGCCACGCTGTTTTGACAGGCTGTCAGGTAGGCTTCTCGCGCCGCGCTGCGGTTGGCTTCAGGGAGTTCGCCTTCGCTCCCCTGTTTGTTGACCTTGGCCTGGAGGCGAAAGGATTCGGGGACAAAGTATTCGTCTTCTTTGAACTCCACGTACCTGCCCGAAATCTCATTGAAATCACTGGCGATGCGGTGTTTCATCCATTGCCGGAAGACAAAGATGGGTGCCTTAACGTGAAAGGTTAGATAGGCGTGCCGGAAGG
Source organism: Deltaproteobacteria bacterium (assembly GCA_020048105.1). Taxonomy (GTDB): domain Bacteria; phylum Acidobacteriota; class Holophagae; order Holophagales; family Holophagaceae; genus JAYREN01. Next base: position 3,285 of record JAIFMW010000221.1, read on the forward strand.
GTGCGGTGTGTTCGTGTTCGGCTAGATAGTCCACCAGTTCGGCATCCTTGGGTTCAAAAGCCTCTTTGCGTTTCCCAAAGGAGACTCGTGCCGCGTTTACTACGGTGAGATCGGTGCCCATATGATCGATGAGGCGGACAAAGCCACGGTCGAGAACGGTGATTTCGGGGAAAGACATGGCAGGCTCCTAAGTCTTAGTTTGCCGCAGAACGGGCTATCGAAGCAGGAGCATGGCGGCCAGAACCACCATCACCCCGGCAAATATTCGCTGCAACCGTGGCCCGGCGATTCGGGTGGCGATGCGGGCGCCGCCGAAGGCACCCAGCTGGAACCCAAAAGCCAAGCCGATCAGGAGCAGCCAGGGAAAGCTGGATTGAGATTGCGCATAGACCAAAACGCCCGGCAATCCCACAGGCGGTAAAAGCACGGCGATGCTTGCAAGTTGGGCCTCGTGCTGGGGTAATTTAAGCCAGAGCACGAGCATCGGAATCATCACCACACCGCCGCCGATGCCGAGCAGCCCGGCACAGCATCCGCCCACCAGCCCGATAACGAGGCCCGGCGCCCACGGCGGCGATTCTGGCGAGCCGTCAGTTGCCGCTTCGGCGGGGCGCTTTTGCAGAAAAGTGCGAAGGGCCAAGATCAGCAGGAATCCCACAAAACCCAGGCGCAGCGGTCCTTCGGGTATCTGGTTGGCAATGCGGGCGCCACCCCAGACGCCGGGTAAAAAGGCTACGACCATGGCGCCCACCAGGGGCCAATGAATGGGAATCCCCCGACTGCGGAAATGCAATACGGCGGGCAGGGTATTGGGCAATAAGAGGGCGGCCAGGGTGACGCCTTGAGCCTGGTGCTGATTCAAGCCCAGGAGCACGGCCAACAAGGGAATGAGCACAATGCCGCCCCCAACCCCGAAAAGGCCCGAAAGGACACCGCCGCCGAGCCCGGCGGCCATGCCTGCGAGAAAAGTAAAGGTGGGTCCGCTTGTGCCTGCCATGACCGCAGTCTAGCTCGGCTGTGTTCCAATAGAGGAGACAGGAAGGCCCATGCAGATTTCTTTTTCCGATGATGTGATCCTCGACAGCCGCCGCGCGATTATCCTGCCTCGCCAGGAAACCTTGGTGATTTCTGACCTTTTTCTGGGTATGGGAGCAGGGAGGCGCAAGCGTCCCGATGTCATTCCCGCGGGCCAGCACAATGATCTATGGGAGCGACTGCTCGGCCTCATTTCCGATTACCAGCCCAAACGCATTGCCTTGCTGGGGGATATCAAACCCAATCAAGGCACCGTTACCGATGAGGAAGCCGAGGAATTGCGGACCCTGTTCCGCAAGCTCCAGGGCCCCGGTCGTGAGGTCGTGCAGGTGGTGGGGCATCCCGAACGCAGTTGGGGCCCAGCGCTGGAGGGCACGGGCGTGCAGCCCGTCGACACCTACCGCGTGGGCAACCACACCCTAATGCATCGAAGGCGGATCTTTGTCTACCCGCGCCATGATCCACCCCAGGGCTATTGGATCAACGGCGGCCTGCATCCGCTCTTTGCGGTGCCGGTGCCCGGCCCCGAGGGGCAGGAAGAATTTCTGCGCTATCCATCCTTTCTCTTCACGGGTTTCGCCCTGGTGATGCCGCCTTTTGTGAGCTATGCGCAGGGATGGGAAGTCATGCAGTCCGAGCGTCTCCCGCGCCAAGCCAGGGCCTGGAAGGTGCTGGGCGATCATCAGATTTCGTCCTTGGATCTGCCTTCCCTGCCACCGGCCCCCGAATCGCTTCGCACCTTGGCCCGCCCTGCCTCGCGGCGTAAGCCGGATGTGAAAGAAGGCTCCTAGGCCGACTTATTGTTCCGTGTTGAGAATTAGCATGGCATCGCCGTAGGAGAAG
>JAIFMW010000113.1 GCA_020048105.1 Deltaproteobacteria bacterium
CTCATCTACAACTTTGGGCGGCGCGAGGTGCAGAATTTTCTTATCGCCAACGCTCTCTACTGGCTGGATCATTTCCACATCGACGGCCTGCGCGTGGATGCCGTGGCTTCCATGTTGTATCTGGATTACAGCCGCAAGGCTGGACAGTGGGTTCCCAATCGCCATGGCGGTCGGGAAAACCTCGAAGCCGTTGACTTTCTGCGGCGCCTGAACGAAACGGTCTACGCCCAATTTCCAGACACCCTGACCGTGGCCGAGGAATCCACGGCCTGGCCTCAAGTATCCCGTCCAACCTCGGGCGGCGGCCTTGGTTTTGGTTTCAAATGGAACATGGGATGGATGCACGACACGTTGCGTTTTCTCGGCCGCAACATGCTTTATCGCAAGCATCACCAGCAAGAAATCACCTTCTCGATGTTGTACCAAGACAGCGAGAACTACGTCCTTCCGCTTAGTCATGACGAAGTCGTGCATGGCAAAAAATCCCTGTTATGGCGCATGCCAGGTACTCGCTGGGAGCAATTCGCCAATCTGCGTATGCTCTTCGCTTATCAATGGGCCCACCCCGGAAAGAAGTTGCTTTTCATGGGGTGTGAATTTGGTCAGGACCACGAATGGGACCACAACAAGGCCCTGGATTGGCACCTCCTGGAGTTTGCCGAACACCGAGGCGTGCAGAATCTTGTCCGCGACTTAAACAAGGTCTATCGCGAACACCCTGCCCTTTACGAAAAAGACTGCGAATCCGGTGGACTCACTTGGATCGATTGCAATGATCGCAAGAATGCTGTGCTGTCGCTCCTTCGCTGGGGATTCTCACCCAATGACCATGTGCTAGTGGTGCTGAACCTCACCGCCCAACCCAAGGAGAATTTCCGAATCGGCGTGCCCTCGGCGGGAGGCTACCGCGAGATTCTGAACTCAGACGCAAGTCTTTACGGCGGACAGAATTTTGGCAACCTCGGTTGGGTTCCCTCGGAACCGATTCCCCTGCATGGGCATCCCAATTCAGTCGCCCTAACGCTTCCGCCGCTGGGCGTGCTTTATCTCAGGCCAGAACCTCCGGCCCCCAAGAAATAGTTTTTTGAATCCGAATCCGCACCCGAAGGAGCCTTCCATGGACACGCTTCAGCAAAAACTTCAGAAGCTGACCCAAAACCTCTGGTGGACCTGGCGCCCCGAGGTCCGCGCCATCTTCCGGGATATCGACCACAAGGTCTACCACGAGGCACATCGGAATCCGGTTCGCGTGTTGCGCCAAGTCACCCCAGCCTTTCTGGATCAGCGAGCCTCCGAAGTCGATATCACCACGCGTTCAGATCGGGCTCTGCGGCAATTAGAGGAATACTTGAACCCTCTTACCACCTGGGGGCTGGTCCACGCTGGAACGCTTCTGAGCCGCCCCGTGGCCTATTTTTGTGCCGAATTTGGCATCCATGAATGCCTGCCGATCTACTCCGGCGGCCTGGGCATTCTGGCGGGCGATCACCTGAAGGGCGCCTCCAATTTAGGCGTGCCTCTGGTGGGCGTTGGCCTTTTGTATCACCAGGGGTACACCACCCAGCAACTGGATGCCAGCTTCTGGCAGCACGACATCACGGAACCGTTTGAGATCCAAGACCTGCCCTTGGTGGCTGCTCTGGATACCACAGGCCAACCCGCTCGGGTTCATGTGGAACTGCCCGGCCGCATCGTCTGGGCCAAGGTTTGGGAAGCCAAGGTGGGTCGTATTCGGCTCATCCTTTTGGATACCCGCGACGATGCCAACAGCGAAGAAGACCAAGGCTTGGCAGCAAGGCTCTACGGTGGGGATCAGCGCATGCGCATCCAGCAAGAACTGCTGCTGGGAGTAGGGGGAAGCCGCGCACTCAGAGCCTTGGGCATCACGGCCAGCGTTTATCATTTAAACGAAGGCCACAGCGCCTTCGCCATCCTGGAACGGGCAAGACATCGGGTCCAACACGACGGGCTGGACCCATGGCTGGCCATGAAGGAAAGTGCCCAGGCCACGGTCTTCACCACGCACACACCGGTGGATGCAGGCCATGACCGCTTCCCAGCGGACCTCGCCGCCGAACACCTGCGTTCCCTTGCTGATGGCCTGCGCCTACCCTTGGAAGATGTCATGGCCTTTGGCCGCGTGAATCCCAACGATCACGGTGCTCCCTTCATGCCCACGGTGTTGGCACTTAAGCAATCCCGCACGGCCAATGCCGTGAGCGCCCTCCATGGCAATGTTTCGCGCGCCATGTGGAATTGTCTGTGGCCCGATCTTAAAGAAGAAAATGTTCCCATCGGTCACATCACCAATGGAGTGCACACCCATACCTGGCTCTCTTCCGAGCTCAACCAGCTCTTCCAAACGCACCTCGGCACCAACTGGTTGGATGGTATCGTGCGCCCCGATATGTGGACCAAGATCGAGAGCATGGATAGTGCGGAACTCTGGGAGATCAAGCAGGTTCTCAAGGCCCGTCTGATCCGCTTGGCCCGAGATCGGAGTAATCGCCTTCACGAACGCAACGGCCTGCCCATTGTCATGCCGCCCCCCCTGGATCCCGATGCTCTGACCATTGGTTTTGCCCGACGCTTTGTGCCCTACAAACGGCCAGATCTGCTCTTCCGCAACCTGGATCGTATTGCCGCCCTCATCAACAATCCCCAACGCCCAGTCAATCTGCTTTTCGCCGGGCGCGCCCATCCTGCCGACGGCCCTGGAAAGGCTCTGATTCAGCGGGTCGGACAGTTCACGGAGGATCCGCGCTTCCGTAATCGCGTGGCCTTTGTCGAAAACTACAATATCCATGTGGGCCGCAACCTGTACCAAGGCGTCGACGCTTGGCTCAACAATCCGCAGCGCCCATTGGAAGCCTGCGGCACCAGCGGAATGAAGGTGGTAGCCAACGGCGGTCTGCATATTTCGGTTCTGGATGGTTGGTGGGCCGAGGCCTATGACGGTGAAAACGGTTTCGCCATCGGCAACGGCGAGATTCACTCAAACCAAGACATCCAAGATGAGCGCGATTTTGAAGATCTACTTTCCCTACTAGAAAACGTCATTGTGCCGATGTACTACGAGCGCGATGCCCAGGGCGTGCCTCGCCAATGGATGCACCGCGTGAAACGCAGCATCCGCACGCTGGCCTGGCGCTTCAATGCCGACCGCATGGTGATGGACTACGTGCGCAACTGCTATCTACCGGCGGCTACTGCCAGCTCTTGCCAGATGCCCTAACGTAAAGCCCACGCAATCGGCGATTTCTCACCGATTGCGTGAGGCTTTTTTAGCTCAGCTTCAGGATGCTAGTGCCGTCCGGGTAACTCTCCACGGGCGCTTCCCGCATCTTTTGCAATACGTTCATCAAGCCTCGAATTCGCTCGACCATTTCAGCGATCTTCACGAACTTGATTTCATCGGGGTATTTCCGCTCCAGCAATTCGACCTGGATGGAAATGATGGCCAGCGGATTATTGATCTCGTGCTTGAGCGTTCCCGCCATCTGACGGAAGGAATCGAGCCGCTCGGCGACCAGGGCCTTCCGCTGCAGCTCATCATGCCCCTTGAGCACCTGCAGACGATGCTGCAGCGTCTCCCAGCGGAAGCCTTCCGGAAGCCAATCGGTGGCTCCTGCGGCCAGAAGCGTAGCAAAAAGGTCTTCCGGCGCCCTTACGACCAGGATTGGCACGGTGGCGAAATTGGGATGGTGGCGATAGGCCTGGATGCACTGAGCCGGATTCTCTACGCCCAAAGCATCAATGACCAAGTATCGAAAATGGGGGAGCGGCGGAAGGGGTGGTTCCTCTTCCAGTGGAAAAATCGCCAGCTGACCTGAATCTGCGATGGTATGGAAAAGACCCATCAGTTCCAGTTCCTCCGTGACCAACCCCAACAGGGGAAGGGCCTGGGGCTCGGGAATGGATTCAATGCCCCGAGGGAAAACCACGGAAAGAACCTGGTCAGCCCATCGCCAAACAATGCCCGTCATTTGCAGGCTGCGCACCGTCCAGGGATCCGGTGCTGGGCCATGGCTTTCAGGCGGGAAGGCTAAGTTCATTACCCAATTCCCGCCTTCTTCCTGCCACTCACCATGGATGCGCTGGGATTCAGCGACTCCAAGCAACATCGGCTCGACGAGCCCCGCCACCGCCTGGGTAGCCAAGGCACCTGCCATCCAGATGGTGCCGGGAGGAACCGGTTCGAGAACGAGCTCGGCTCCCCTGATTTTCAGGAGGCTTTGCCAAAAGGGCTCCAGAACGCTCTGAAGTGCCTCCAGAGTCGAGGCACTGGCATTCTCCTGCGGGGTCTCCAGCAACATTTCCTGGGTGGCCGCGTCGACGAGGTATTGGAGACGCGATACTTCATGGCGCAGCAGCACGGAATATTCACCATGCACCCGTTCCCCATAGCTTTGCAGCCAGCGCAGGGACGAGCCCATGGTGGCCAAGATCTCTCCGGTCCGCGTCACAATGCGTTCGTTCAAGAAGCGCAACCGCAGGATTTCCCCTTGAACCTCCGCTTGTCCCAAGGCCTGCTGCGCCAACTGCGCATGGCGAAGCGCCACGGTGCCCTGCTTGACGAAGGCTTGCACTAGCGAAAGATCGAAACGGGTGAAGGGACGACCTTCATTGACTCGATCCAGATAAAGCAGTCCTTTGACTTCTCCTTCGATTTCCATGGGCGCGCAGATCAAGGCCCCACGGTGCATTTCTAGAAGACTATCCCCGCCGAACCGAGGATCTTGCATGGGTGCGTTGGAGAGCACGGCCGTGCGATGGGCAGTCACATAACGAAGCACGGAATGGGAAAGGCCAACCTGATCACCCACATCACCAATTCGCTGAACGGTTTTCCAGGTCCCGTCTGGAGCCACCATCACCACAAAGCCGCGTTCGGCAGAAAGCAGTTTCAGGGCCTCGGTGAGCAGGCTTTCGATCAGCGAAGCCGAAGAACTTTCCATCAAGAGAACTTCGGTGGAGCGGTGCAACAACTCCAGGCCACGAACAAGAATTAGTGCCTGAGAGGGTTCAGGCTGAACTTCTGAAAAGAGATCCTTTACCCGTTCAATGAAAAGATCCGGATCCAAGCCGGGAAACCCTGCCGTGAAGTGGATCAAAAAATCACCCACTCGAATTTCGTCCCCATCCACCAGCGAATTCCCCGTGGGCTTGCTCAGGGGAAAACCATTCAAATAGGTTCCATTTTTAGAAGCAGCATCCTTGACCCACCACGTATCCCCAATTCTCGAGAAGTAGGCATGTCGACGGGAAATGCTCGCCTCTGCGGGGAGGCTCAAATCACTGTCTTCGGGATCGCGCCCCAGAGTGCAGTCCTTCTCCAGCGCATAGCGCTGAATCACATTGTTGTGAAACCAGGATAGATATGGCACTACGCCCCCTTAAGAGGCTTATCGGGAACTTCCGATCAAGGTAAAGAAAAGCGTGTAGGTTTGTTTCGACTGGGACGGAACACGAGCAAAGTATGACCGATGGTCCAAACGTGCTGAAGACCGTCGACCTTGCGCGTGAGGGTTTCGATCACGGTGTTGGCATCTTCGAACGTGTTTTGGTTCAGCTTCAGTTTCATGAGTTCAAGGCTTTCGATCATGATGTCGAGTTCCTGAGCTAGGGCATCCGTCACCCCCGCCTTGCCGATATGCACAACCGGGGACAAGTGATGGGCCTCGGCCTTGAGGAATTGGCGCTGTTTGGGCGTGAGCATTGGATTCTCCGAACGTTCATTCTGACACCCTCAGACTCAGTCCCCAAGCCGCTATCCTGTTTCCATGAAACCGCATCCGATTCTCGCCACCCTTTTCCTGGCAACCGCCCTTTGGGCGGCACCGCCACGCACCCTGCGCGTGGATTACGTCCACACCGGCACGGCGACCTCGGAACAGTTCAGTCTCGATCGCACTGTCCAGGAACCCCTGCCCTGGCCGGGCCATCCTTCCAAGAATTTGGATACCTCCAATCTTGGGAAATATTTCTTTGATGTTGTTGACCAAGGCAGCGGTCAAGTCCTCTACTCCCGGGGTTTTTGCAGCATTTACGGTGAATGGGAAAGCACCGGCGAGGCTCAAAAATCTGCGCGGAGTTTTTCGGAATCGCTGCGGTTTCCCGAGCCATCCGTTCCCGTAACTATCCGTGTCAAGAAGCGCGATGCCCAAAACCAGTTTCGGGAGATCTGGTCGTTCAAACTGGATCCCAAGGATATTTTCATCGACCGTGCCCTTCCGCCAACGCCCGGTGCCCTTCTTGCGCTCCAGAAGGCGGGCGACCCCAGCGAGAAAGTCGATTTTCTCATTCTGGGCGACGGTTATACCCAGGCCGAACTGCCCAAGTTCAAAAAAGACGCTCGGCGACTGATGGAACAGCTTTTCGCCACGTCACCCTACAAAGAACACCGCCAGGATTTCAATGTCTGGGGGCTCTGCCCACCCTCGCGGGAATCGGGCATTGCCCGGCCCTCCACAGGAATTCAGCGCCGCTCCCCCTTGGGTTGCACCTATGACGCCTTCGGCAGCGAGCGCTATGTTCTTACTTTTGAAAACCGAACGCTGCGGGATGTCGCTTCCTTCGCACCTTACGAATTCATGGAAATCCTGGTGAATGGCGCGACCTACGGCGGTGGTGGGATCTTTGGCCTGTATGGCACGGTCGCTTCGGATAATGCCTTCAGCCCCTATATTTTTGTGCACGAATTTGGCCATCATTTCGCGGGTTTGGCCGACGAGTACTACACCTCAGACGTGGCCTACGAAACCGGCAAGGACCAGCGACCCGAGCCCTGGGAACCCAATGCCACCGCCGATCCCAAGAATCCCAAATGGAAGGCCATGCTGAGTCCGGGGATTCCCCTGCCCACGCCCTGGGCTAAGGCTGAATTCGAAAAAGCCAGTTGGGCCTTTCAAAAGGAGCGAACCAAACTCCGAACGGATCGCCGCCCCGAATCGGAAATGGAAGCCCTCATGAACCGCCAGAAGAAATTGGATTCGGCAACTCTTGGCCAAGATATTTGGTCCAAAAAGGTGGGTGCCTTCGAGGGGGCAAACTATGAAGCGACAGGGTATTTTCGGTCCCAGGAGGATTGCATCATGTTCACCCGGGACGAGGTTCCCTTCTGCGCGGCCTGCCAGGGTGGCATCGAAAAGGTAATCAGGATGTATACTCCATCATCAAACTAGATTACCTTTGATCTTGATGCTTTGTGTTTTTTCGATTTTACCCGGTAATTACAATTATCGGCCTTGGGCCCAATTTCAGATTGTGGTCCCCTCATCCGATATTGGATTTTAGAGCCCAAAAACTTCGGAGGTCATGTTGGTGGCGGAGGGCGCGGAATCCCAGCAACGGGTGATCCTAGTCAACGACGACCGTATCCAGCGCCTGCATCTCTGTCGTTTACTGGAATCCATTGGCCTAGTTGCCTTGCCCTTCGCCGGCGCCGTTGAAGCTCTTGAGGGGCTTCAGAAAATGGTTCCTCCAGATCTAATCATCACGGATCTCAATATGCCGGGAATGGATGGCTGGGGCTTCTGCCGCCTGCTGCGCTCCCCGGAATTTCCCGACTTCAACCAGACCCCGATCTTGGTGGTATCGGCAACGTTTTCCGGTGAAGAACCGGCGCGGATCACGGCAGATCTGGGTGCCAATGCCTTCCTTCCCGCCCCGGTAGAATCGCTCCCCTTCCTCTCGGCCGTGCGCAGGCTCCTCACGGGAGACACTTCACCTCTTGCTTCCAAAGTCCTGATCGTGGAGGACTCTAAAGTCCTTTGCCACATGCTTTCGAAGGTCTTTACGAATCATGGCTACCTTGTCGACACGGCCGAAACCGGCAACAAGGGACTGGAGCTGTTCCGATCTGGCCGCCCCGATATCGTAGTGCTCGATTACCACCTACCGGACATGCTCGGGGATCAAGTATTAGTCGAAATCCAGGCCATGGATGCCCGAGCCGTCGTTCTGGTGATGACGGCCGACTCCAGCCCGGAGCTGGCGCTTAAGGTGGTTCGGTTAGGCGCCCGGGGCTACTTGCGGAAACCCTTCGACCCCAAATACCTGCTTACACTTTGCGCCAATGCCCGACGGGAAATGGCCCTGCTCAATGTAGAAGCCCTGCTGGAAACCCGCACTCAAGAGTTGCGAGAAAGTGAAACCCGACTTAAGCAGGCGTTGGAGGCCACCAATGACGCCGTGTGGGATTGGGACCTGGAACAAGGGATCGCCGTGGTCACCCCCTCCTACTTCACGGTGCTCGGATACCAGCCCGAGGCATTCCACCCAGCGGTTGGGCTCGAGACAACCCTCATTCACCCTCACGATCTTCCCCAGGCTCAGCGGGCCTATCGTGCAGTCATGGAACAGGGCGTCGAACGGTTGGAGCAGGAATGCCGCATGCGAACGGCAAGTGGCGACTGGGCCCATATCCTTACCCGCGGATTGGTGGTGTCGCGGGACGAACAAGGACACCCGCTGCGCGTCGTGGGCATCCATTCGAATGTCACCCCCCAACGCAAGGCAGCGGAGGCCTTAAGGGTCTCTGAAGAAAAGCTTTCGCGCATTTTCAATCTATCCCCAAGCGCCATCGTCATCTCCCGAATTTCGGACGCCAAGATCCTCGAGGTAAACGATAGTTTTTCAAGCAACACGGGCTACACCCGGGAAGAAACCTTAGGACGACGTGCCACGGACCTGGATCTTTATGCGGATGCCACCGCCCGCGCCAAGCTGTTCCAGGAACTTGGCCTACATGGGGAGGTTCACAACCGGGAACTTCAATTCAGGAGAAAAGATGGGTCTCATGTTCCGGGGCTCCTTTCAGCCAAGATCGCGGAATTCGATTCGGAGCCATGCCTTCTCACGGTGATCACGGATATTTCCGCACTAAAAGGTGTCCAGGAGGCCCATCTGGAATTGCTGGAACAGATGCGCCAGTTGCAGAAGCTCGAATCCGTGGGGCGGCTAGCGGGTGGCGTGGCCCATGATTTCAATAACCTGCTTTCCCCAATCTTGACTTACTCCGAACTCCTCCTCGACGATCTGCCCGAAGGCGACCCTTGCTGGGATAAAGCTCAGCAGATTGTCCGAGCGGCACAGCGGGGGCGGGATCTCACTCGGCAACTCCTGGCCTTCAGTCGCAAACAGGTGCTTGACCTCAGAAATCTTGATCTGCGAGAAGTCATCCGAGGCTTCGAGAAGCTCATGCGTCGCACCTTGCGTGAGGACATCCTCATCCAGTTGGATTTGCCCGATGAACTCCCATCGATCCGTGCCGATGCTGGCCAGATGGAACAGGTCCTAATGAATTTGGCTGTGAATGCCCAAGACGCCATGCCCCAGGGAGGCCTACTTTCCATCGGCTTAGCCATTCTGAATCTGGGTCCTAGCCAAGAACGGCAATTCCCCGGCTTGCCTCATGGCCAATTTGTCCAATTGGCCGTGGGAGATACTGGATCGGGGATGACGGCTGAAACCATGGCACGCATCTTTGAACCCTTTTTCACAACCAAAGGTCCAGGCAAAGGCACGGGCCTTGGTCTTGCCACGGTTTTCGGCATTGTCAAACAACACGGAGGATACCTTCAGGCCGAATCTGAGCCCGGAGCTGGAGCCACTTTTCGCATTTATCTTCCCGCCATATTCGAGTCTGCTCAGCCTGAGCCAACACCCATTGCTCCAGCCCTATCGAGCATGATCCCGCAGTCGCACTTATTACTCGTGGAGGATGACCCCGAAGTAAGGGAAAGCACCCGATTAGCCTTGGAGAGGCAGGGATTTTCAGTTCTATCTTACGAAGACGGCGTGGCTTGCCTGCGTGCCATAGAGGATCAAAACATCCCCGTGACGCTGCTTCTCACCGACGTTGTCATGCCCAAACTCAGTGGTCCCGAACTGTATCAACTACTGAAGGCCCGGTATCCCGATTTGCGAGCAGTCTTCATGTCTGGATATATGCGCGAGGCGATTACTCATCCAGGCGGACTTCTGCCAACCATGGAATTCCTTCAGAAGCCCTTCACCTCCGCCGAACTCCTGAACAAACTTCAGGATGTGATGATGTCCAAAAATCCGGACTCAGCGAACTGAGACCAAGCGTTCTCGCCGCAAGTGCAAAACGCGGTCCCGCAGTTCCGCCGCCTGCTCGAATTCCATACGATTGGCGTGATCCTGCATGCGCTTTTCGAGCTTGGTGATCTCACGTTCAAAACCCCGATCATCCAGATAGAGCATGGGTTCTTCAGCCGCTTCATCTTTGGCAATACCGACGAATTCCCGCGCCAAGGCTTCACCAAGCACATCATCAATGTTTTTGTGGATGGTCTCGGGCGTGATGCCATGGGCCAGATTGTGGTCCACCTGTTTCTGGCGGCGCCGCTCGGTCTCACCGATGGCGGCGGTCATCGAACCCGTCATGCGGTCAGCGTACAGAATGGCTTTTCCGTTTACGTTGCGGGCTGCGCGACCAATGGTTTGAATCAAACTGCGGGCATTGCGGAGGAAGCCTTCCTTGTCCGCATCCAGGATCGCGATGAGGCTCACTTCCGGAAGATCGAGCCCCTCACGTAGCAAGTTGATACCGATCAGCACATCGAAGACGCCACGCCGCAGACCCTTTAGCAATTCCACCCGTTGCAAGGTGTCGATTTCACTATGCAGGTATTCAGCCTTCACGCCCACCTCGCGGTAGTAGTGGGTGAGCTGTTCTGCAAGTTTTTTGGTAAGCACGGTTACCAGCACACGCTCATCCCGAGCCACTACCTTGCGAATTTCCTCCAGGAGATCATCCACCTGGGTTCCCACGGGACGCACCTCGATCTGCGGATCCACGAGTCCCGTGGGGCGTACCACCTGTTCGACGATGACACCGCCGCTTTGTTCGAGTTCGTAGTTGCCGGGAGTGGCGCTCACAAACACCATCTGCTTCACGCGGCTCTCGAATTCCTCGAATTTGAGTGGGCGGTTATCCAAAGCAGCCGGAAGGCGAAAGCCATAATCAACGAGCGTGGTCTTGCGGCTACGATCCCCGTTGTACATGCCATGCAGCTGCCCCGTAGCAACGTGGCTTTCGTCCATGAACAACACAAAATCATCCGGGAAATAGTCCAGCAGCGTATGCGGCGGCTGGCCTGGCTTGCGCTCATCCAGGAAGCGGCTGTAGTTCTCGATGCCTGAGCAGTAGCCCATTTCCTTCATCATCTCGATGTCGTAGATGGTGCGTTGATGGAGGCGTTGCAGTTCCACGATCTTGCCCTCGGCGCGGAAGAAGTTTTCGCGATCCTCCAGCTCCGCTTTGATCCCACGGATGGCGCGCTCCAGCTTGTCTTCCGGCGTTACGTAATGGGTCTTGGGCCAGATGGTGAGCGTGTCCAGCTTCTCCAGCACAATGCCCCGCAGTGGATCGATCTTGGAGAGCCGTTCGATCTCATCGCCAAAAAGTTCTATGCGGTAAGCCACATCCTCGTAGGCAGGATAGACTTCCACCACATCGCCGCGCACTCGGAAAACACCGGGTTCAAAGCTCATCTGATTTCTGGCGTATTGAATGGCGACCAGATCCCGCAGCAGCATGGCCCGGTCCCGCGTGCCCCCAACATTCAGCGTTACGGCCAAATTTAGATAGCTCGATGGATCCCCTAGGCCATAGATGCAACTCACGGAGGCCACCACGATCGTGTCTCTGCGTTCCAGCAGGCAGCGGGTGGCTGAGAGCCGCAGCTTCTCCAGCTCTTCGTTGATCTTGGCATCCTTATCGATGAACAGATCCCGCTCGGGCACGTAGGCCTCGGGCTGGTAGTAGTCGTAGTAGCTGACGAAATATTCGACAGCGTTCTCGGGGAAGAACTGCTTGAACTCACTGAAGAGCTGCGCTGCCAGGGTCTTATTGGGTGCAAAGATCAACGCAGGGCGATTCACGCGGGCGATGGTGCTCGCAATCGTAAAGGTCTTGCCGCTGCCCGTTACCCCGAGCAGTGTCTGACACCGGTCACCCGCTTCAATTCCCGCCACCAATTGCGCAATAGCCTCCGGTTGATCCCCCGCCGGCGAGTAGGGCGCAACAAGCTTGAAGGGAGCGGCTTTTGGCATTGGTCATGGTCCCACAAAAGAAATCACCACGGAGACACTGAGGACACGGAGAAAAGAAAAGGCAAAGAAACGAACGTGATTTCCATTCTGCATTTCTCAGCGCTTTCTTGTTCTTTCTCCGTGTCCTCTGTGCCTCCGTGGCGAATCTTTTTCTTTTTTTAGATTTTTCGCAAAATCACGCAGGCGTTGGTGCCGCCGAAACCGAAGTTGTTATTCAGCACGTACTCACCATCAAAGGTACCGACAGCATTGGCGGTCACGTCTAGATTGCAATCTGGGTCCTGATTCTCCACGTTGATGGTGGGAGGAATCACACCCGTGGTGCAGACCTTGGCGCAGACGATGGTTTCCAAACCACCCGCCGCACCCAGAAGGTGACCGTGCATGGATTTGGTAGAAGAAATCTTCACCTTGTCGGCATGCTCACCCAGGGTCTTCCGAATCGCCAGACACTCAATGCGGTCGCCCGCTGGCGTGGCGGTTCCATGGGCATTCACGTAGCCAATCTGTTCGGGGGTGATACCCGCATCCTTGATGGCAGCGGCCATGACGCGCTTGGGACCATCCCCGTCTTCGCTGGGGCTGCTGATGTGATGGGCATCGCCGCTCATGCCGTAGCCAACCACTTCGGCATAGATCTTGGCGCCGCGAGCCTTGGCAAGTTCGTATTCCTCGAGTACGACGAGGCCAGCACCTTCGCTCATGACAAAACCATCCCGGTCTTTATCAAAGGGTCGGCTGGCTTTTTCGGGGTCATCGTTGCGGGTGGATAGCGCGCGCATGGCGGCAAAACCGCCCACACCGAGTTCGTTGATCACCGAATCAGAACCACCGGCGATCATGCGATCCGCGTAGCCATGCATGATCAAACGGGTGGCATCACCAATGGAATGAGTACCCGTAGCGCAGGCCGTTGCAACCGCCGTAGTGGGCCCTTGCAGACCGTACTTGATGCCCACGTAACCCCCGGCGAGATTGACGATCAGACTCGGAATGAAGAAGGGGCTCGTTCTGCGGGGGCCACGGTAGCCGTTGGCTTCGGCCCAAATCGTGCCCAAGCCACCGATGCCCGAACCTATGGAAACGCCAAACATTTCGCGTTCAGCTTTGGGAAGTTCGACATCCGCCAATCCGCTATCGGTCATGGCCTCATGGGCCGCCGCCATGGCGAACTGAATGAAGATATCCATCTTCTTGACTTCTTTTTTATCGATGAACAACTCGGGATCAAAGCCCTTGACCTGCCCGGCAATCTTGCAGGCGAATGCAGTGGTATCAAAGCGGTCAATGAGTCCGATGCCACTTTTTCCGGCAAGCAGGGCATCCCAGGTTTGGGCCACCGTGTTGCCACAGGGATTAATCGTTCCCATGCCCGTAATGACTACGCGTCGGCGCTGATTGGAAGTCATATCGTCACCTCATTCCAAAAACAAGAAGGCCACAAACACGCCCCAGGCCGTGCAGTCCAACTATGACTGCGAACAACCCCAAGTAAGAGCGCCGCAGGAACCGATCCTGCGGCGCACGATGGGTCCGGCTTTGAATTAAGCCTTGGCGTTCTTCTCGATGTAAGCGATGGCATCGCCAACGGTCTTGATTTTTTCCTGCTCGCTTTCCGGGATCTCCAGCCCGAAAGCTTCTTCGATGGCCATGATGATCTCGACGGTGTCGAGACTGTCAGCACCCAGATCGTCAACGAAGTGACTGCTCTCGGTGATGGAATCTTCGGGCTTCGCCAACTGTTCGGCGATGATAGCGATTACCTTCTTGCGAATCTCAGCCATGGGCTCTCCTTGAAACCTTGCGAGGCTATCATAGCCCGCCAGGAATACCAAGCAACCGTTCTATGGCAAGACCCTTTCGCAGCGCGGATGAGATCCCTTTTTTCCACCGCATAATCAACAAATTCAGCCCTTTTCATCCTTCCACTCTCAGCATCGGAAGCTCCATGCCGCGTAAGCCCGAAATCGAAGCACCCATAGGTGGATGGCCCCTTGGATGGGGTTCTTCGCTGAAGGAATTCGAAACCCACCTCGCCGTGGAGCGTGGGCTTTCGCCGAATACAACCTCGGGCTACCTCTCCGATTTGCGCATCCTGGCGATTTGGGCCGTGGACCGGAGCACGGCCCCCGCCGATCTAGACCGCGATGCCATCAACGGTTTTCTGGTGTCCCAACATGCCGAAGGCAAGGCCCCGCGCAGCATCGCCCGCCTTTCCTCCGCGCTTCGCCAGTTCCTGGGCTTTCTCCGCATGGAAGGGGAAGGCACCACCGGACCCGAGGCCGTGGTGCGACCACCCCGTCCACCCCGGATCCTGCCCAGGACGCTTACCGAAAGTCAGATCGAAGCGCTGCTCTCGGCCCCGGATACGGCCACGCCCTTGGGCGTGCGGGATCGAGCCTGGATGGAACTGCTTTATGCCTCGGGCCTGCGCGTTACGGAACTCGCCACCATTCCCGCACTGGCCATTTTTCTGGACGAGGGATTTCTTAAGGTCATGGGCAAGGGACGGAAAGACCGCCTCATCCCCTTTGGGCAAGGTGCCGAGCACTGGATTCGTGCCTGGCTACAGCTTCGCTCCGGGTTCAAACCCCATACCGATGCGCTTTTTGTGGGGCGCCGGGGCGAACCCCTTACCCGGCAGCATCTCTGGCGGCTACTGAAGGCCTACGCCACCCAAGTTGATATTCGCCGGGAAAGCGTGAGCCCCCACGTGCTTCGCCACGCCTTTGCCACCCATCTTCTGGATCACGGGGCCGACCTGCGAGCCGTTCAGGCCATGCTGGGTCACGCCGATATCAGCACAACCCAGATCTATACCCATGTTCACCAAGCCCGCCTGCGAGCCCTGTACGACCGTATGCACCCCCGCAGTCTCACGCCCCAGCAACCAACTCAGCCAGGGTCAGACAAGCTGTAAGACCTGGAGACTCGATGCCGAGGAGGTTTACCAACCCTGGGACACCGTGAGATTCCGCCCCCTGAATGAGGAAATCTGCGGCAGGATCCCCGGGTCCTTGCAATTTGGGCCGGATCCCAGCATAGGCCGGCTGCAGGGCACCTACCGCAAGTTCCGGCCAGTAGCGGCGGATCTCCCCGTAGAAGACCTCCGCCCGCCGAGGATCCACCTCGAAATCCACACCACCCACCCATTCCACATCGGGACCAAAGCGCGCCTGCCCACCCAAATCCAGGGTCAAATGCACACCCAATCCGGCCATTTCGGGCACGGGATAAATCAAATGCGAGAAGGGTGCTGGCCCTGAAAGCCCGTAGTAATTGCCCTTGGCCAAATAGAAGGGAGGAAGGCTACTCACACGAAGCCCTTCGATGCTGCCCGCCACCGTGTGGGCTTGGAGCCCCGCGCAGTTAAAGACGTGGTCCGCCCGGAGTGCCATGGGCTCCACACCTCCCACGTCCAATTCGAGCCCCCCGGCCATTGCCCGCCCTCCAAGAAGGGGACTGCGAAGTACCAGCGTTGCGCCAGCGGCTTCCGCGTCCTGAAGCAGAGCCTTCATGAGTTCATGGCTATCGAGGATACCCGTGGATGGCGAATAGAGGGCCGCTACGCAGCGGAGCCTGGGTTCCATTCGACCAACCTCGATCTCATTGAGCCATTCCAGATCCTCCATGCCATTGATCCGCGCCTTGACCTGAATTTGTTCCAGTGTTTTTACCTGAGCAGGCTCTGTGGCTACGATCAGCTTTCCGCACCGCCGATGGGCCACACCTCGCCCCTGGCAGTAGGCATAGAGAGCCTTATTGCCTGCCACACAAAGTCGAGCCTTGAGGCTTCCGGCAGCGTAATACATGCCCGCGTGGATGACTTCGCTATTGCGGGAACTGATCCCAGTGCCAATGCGATCCTCCCCTTCCAGGATCACCACTTCGCGTCCGGTCATGGCCAACTGCCGCGCCAGGGCCAGCCCCACCACCCCCGCTCCCACGACCACGCATTCGATTCGTTCCATGGGGCCAAGGTTTGCGCAGTGCATCCCGTGCGTCTAGAGGGAATGCCACATTGCGCAGGAACCGGGAGCACGGTACCTTCTCCCCGACTCTCCTTGACCACTGACGTTCCTAGCGAAGGATTCCCGTGCCCGAAACCGCCATCACCTTCGACGATGTCCTTCTGATCCCCGCCTACAACCACCATGAATCCCGTCGGATCGTGGAAATCGGCATGACCGACAAAAGCGGCAAGCTCACGTTGGGGCTGCCCATCATGACCGCCAACATGGACACCGTCACCGAGGACGCCATGGCGGATTTCGTGGGCGAACGCGGTGGTATCGGCGTTTTGCATCGCTTTTCCTCCATCGAA
>JAIFMW010000168.1 GCA_020048105.1 Deltaproteobacteria bacterium
GAAATGGGGTCGGGGTCCGGAAGGCGGAGATCCCAGGCCACACGATGAATGCCGGCCTTGGCGGGGCCGGTGACGCGTCGCAGAGGTTGGCCTGCTTCGTCGCTTACGGTCAGGACAACCTTGGGCTCTTCGTCTAGGGCTTCGGCCTTAAGGGTTTCCCATGTAGGGTGAGTCAGCGTTGTTGAATCCTTTTCTGCCGCGCGACGAGCCTTGGCAAGACTCTTCGCATCATCTCGAAGGTAGTAGGTGAAGACAGCCCCAAAGCTTGGATTCGGCGCAGTGAAGAAGGAGGCTCCCAGGGAACCTCCCTGATTGGTTTGCTGGTAGAGATCCGTTTTCCGCACGGGGAAAAGATGACCTGCCTTCTCAAGCACCTCGGGTGTGAGCTTCCGAAGTGGGGTCACATCGTCCAGGATCACGATGCCTCGGCCGAAGGTTGCGGCCACGAGATCGCCTTCGCGGGCCTGAATCTCCAGATCCTTGATGGCGATGGTGGGGAGACCGCCCTTGAGCTGAATCCAGTGCTTGCCTTCATCGAGGGTGAAAAAGGCGCCAAACTCCGTGCCAGCGAAGAGCAAGCCGGGCCGGGTTGGGTCTTCAATCACGGCGCAAACGGAACCTCGTTCCGGTAGATCACCCGTAATGTTTTCAAAGGTGCGGCCTCGGTCTTTGCTTTTTAGGACATAGGGTTTGAAGTCGCCCATTTTGTGATTGTCGAAGGCGAGATAAACCAGGTTCTCGTCATGGCGGGAGGCCTCGATGCGCGAGACGTAGGCCATGTCCGGAATGCCTGCGAACTTTTCGACTCGGCGCCAATCGCCACCGCCGTTTTCACTGACTTGGAGCAATCCATCATCGGTGCCCACGTACAACAAACCCTGCACTTTTGCTGATTCGGCCAAAGAAACGATATTGCCGAAAACAGACGTTGAAGTGTTCTTGGCAACGGCATCGATACTCCAGGTTTTGCCCATGACCGGGAGTTTGTTTCGGTCTAATTTTCGGGAAAGATCCGGGCTCACGGCCTTCCAGTTATCGCCCCGATCATCGCTGCGGAAAAGCCTCTGAGCTGCGAAATACAGACGCTTGGAAGAATGAGGGCTGATGATCAGCGGCGAATCCCAATTCCATTTGAGCGGCTCTTCGCCCGGGGCGGCCTGGGGCTGGATATCGGTGGCTTCTCCGGTTTTGCGATCCAGGCGAATAAGATCGCCGTACTGGGCTTCGGCGTACACCGTGTTGGGATCCGTGGGGTCCACGCGGGAGAAAAAGCCATCGCCCCCTTGGGTGAAAATCCAATCCTGATTGGCGATGCCTTCTTTGTTGCGGGTGCGGCTGGGGCCACCCAAGCTGTTGTTGTCCTGGGTTCCGGCGTACACGTTGTAAAAGGGTTTCGCGTTATCCGTGGTCACGCGGTAGAACTGCGCCACGGGCAGGTTGGGCTTGAATTCCCAATTGGCGCCTCGGTCGTGGCTTTCGTAAACACCGCCATCGCATCCTGCAATGAGATGGTCCGTGTTCACGGGATCGATCCAAAGGGCGTGGTTATCCACGTGCTTATTCTTTTCGCCCACTTTCTGAAAGGTCTTGCCCCCATCCTGGCTCACTTGCATCCAGGTATCCATGGAGTAGACCCGCTCGGGATTCACGGGATCTACCACCAGTTCCTGATAAAACTGTGGGCTTCCGGAAACGTGATCGGAACGTTTGTCCCAGTTTAGGCCGCCGTCCACAGATCGATAAAATCCGCCGCCTTTATTGGCTGCCTCGATGATGGCGTAAACCGTGTCAGGTCGAGTTGGAGCCAGGGCTAAGCCAATGCGACCGATCTCTTCCTTGGGTAATCCCTTGGAAATTTTTGTCCAGGTCTTGCCGCCGTCGGTGGAACGCTGGAGACCACTTTCGGGCCCTCCGTCGAGGAGGGTCCAGACGTGGCGTCGCCGTTGATGGGTGGCGGCCAGCAGCACATCGGGGTTGCGGGGATCCATGATCACATCGGTCACGCCGGTGTTTTCAGAAACACTGAGAATGGCTTTCCATGTTTCGCCGCCATCCGTGCTCTTAAAGAGGCCACGCTCGCCACCGGCTCGCCACAGCGGACCCTGGGCGGCCGCGTACACCACGTTGGAATCCCGAGGGTCCACCAGAATCTTGGCGATGTGTTCGGAGCTCTTCAGGCCCATGTTTTTCCAGGATTTCCCGCCGTCCAGGGACTTGTAGATGCCATCCCCGTAGCCCACGGAGCGATGATTGTTGTTCTCGCCGCTGCCCAACCAAAGGATCAGTGGGTTTTTGGGGTCCAGGGTGATGCAGCCCAGGGAATAGGAACCTTCGTCATCGAAAATGGGTGACCATGTGGTCCCTGCGTTGATCGTTTTCCAAAGTCCACCCGAGGCCACCACCGCATACCAGGTGTCGGTGTGGTGGGGATTTATGGCGAGATCACTAATCCGGCCTGAAGTTACTGCGGGGCCAATGTTGCGGAAAGCTAGGCCCTCGAAGGTCGAAGCCTTCATCTTGGTGGGTGCGGCCTTCTCTTTGGTCGGGGTGGCGCCCGAAAGAGTTCCGGAGACCAGAATTAGAGAGAGAACCGGGAGCGACAGGGCTTGGTACACGCATACCTCCTAATATGATGGCTCTTCATCATCATGCCCTAAACCGGTGTTTCTTGGCCATTGCTAGGGAATTGGCTAGCCTAATCTGCGGCGCTGCCTTGGTTGACGCCTTCCTTCATCCACCCAACAAGGAGTTGCCATGAGTAAGTTGCGGGTTGCCGTTTCGGGAGTCGGAAGTCTGGGCCAGCATCATGCCCGCATTGCGGCGGCTTCGGAGCGCACGGAATTGGTGGCGGTGGTGGATCCGAGTGAGGCACGGGGTCGTGAGATCGCCGAGAAATTTGGCACGAGCTGGGCTGCCACCTTGGCTGAAGTGCTGCCCAGTGTGGATGCCGTTCAGATTGCTGCCCCCACAGGTTTTCATCACCTGATTGGCATCGAGGCCCTGGCTGCGGGCAAGCACGTGATCATGGAAAAGCCGCTGGCGGCTTCCCTTTCGGAAGGCGAGGCCCTGCTCAAGGCCCTGCGCTTGGCTCAGGCCGCCAATCCCAAACTCGTGGCGGCCGTTGGCCACCTGGAGCGTTTCAATCCCGCCGTGCAGGCCCTTCGCCGCCTGGGTTTCAAGCCTCGCTTTGCGGAAGCCACCCGCGTTTCGCCCTTCCCCATGCGCAGCATGGAAGTGGACGTGATCATGGATGTGATGATCCACGATCTGGATTTGCTGCTGGCCCTCTGGGGTAAGCCGGTGATGAGCGTGGAAGCCGTGGGTGTGCCCGTGCTCACCAAATACGCAGATCTGGTCAATGCGCGCCTGAGCTTTGAAGGCGGCGGTTTCGCCACCGTCACCGCCAGTCGTGTGGCCCGCAAGAAGGAACGCACCTTCCGCGCCTTCGGGGAAAATGCCTATGCCAGCCTGGATTTCGCCACCCAGAAGTTGGAAGTTCTGCGGCTCGTGGCGGGCGCCGATGGCCCCGAAGTTGTTCCCGAAGTGGTGGACATCGTTCAGGACGAACCCTTGAAGCTCGAACTCGAAGCCTTCTACACCGCCTGCCAGGGCGAAGCGGGCGAAACCGTGAGTTGGTCCGATGCCTTCGAGGCCATGCGTGTGGCCGAGCAGGTGCAAAGGGCCGTGGCCAAGAGCCTCGAATCGCTCCAATAGAATCCTCAGCGGATGCCCTTGTTTGATCTCGCCTCTCTGACCAAGCCCCTGGTGACGGCGCCTCTGGCGCTTCAACATCTGGACTTGGATCAGGATCGGCGGGATCAGCTTGGGTTCACGGAGCGCGCTGAGCCGCTAACGGTTCGGCAGCTGCTTTCCCATTCCGCAGGCCTGCCCGCGTGGCTCCCCTACGCCGGTGAGGCCTTGGCGGAACAGCTTCGCCGAGGTTTTCCGGAAGGTGCCCACCCGCTCTTTCGCCAAGGCAAGGTTGGGGAAAGTTTGTATTCGGATTTGGGCTACCGGTTAATTGGAGAATTGCTGGAGAAGGAGCTCGCGCAACCCTTCCGCCAACTCGGGGCCGCGTTGACGGGGCTTTCACCGGCGCCCTGGCGCCAATGCCCGATCGTGATTCCCGACGGGCCCGACGTTGCCGCGTGGGCGATGGCAGAGCCCTCGCTGCCCGTACCCAGGGCCGAAAACCTTCCCCACGATGCCAATGCACGTGCGGGGATGCCTGGCCACGCCGGTTTTGGGAGCACGGCAGATCAAATGAGGAACTGGCTGCCTCGTTGGCTGGCGGGTGCTTTCCCCGCGCGCATGGCCATCGAAACGGCGAGGGCCGAGGATGGCATGATTTGGGGCCTGGGCCTGCATCGGGTTTTCGATGGCGAGGGCCGCTTCGGGAAGTTGCTGAAGCACCTTCCCCGGGGTCTTACCGGTGTTCATGTAGTCGAGGACACTTCCCGAAGCCTGCCTGCCGAACTCCAGCCTATGACTGCGGAAGTCGGCCGCCCCACGGATTTCTGGATGCACTTTGGTTACACGGGACCTGCGCTCTTTGTGCGACCCCAGGATGGTTTGTGCATTTGCTTGTTGCTTCACCGGCTAGGGCCTGATGGGCAGCTATTGGACATGGAAACGCTGCGTGCTCGGCGATGGTGGGTATTGGAAGGCTATCTGGTTTTCCATCCTGTTACGGGCCAGGCTGATGGACTGTTTTCGTGGAGGAATGGCCCCAGAAAAGACTTGGGTTGTTAATCTGACTCCATGAACTGCATGCCTCGACTCCTTCCCTTCATCGTTCTCGTGGCTCCCATGGCTGCGGAAATTCCCATTCGCGTGGGTTTGGATACGCAAAACCTGGAATGGATCGTGAGCCTCGAAGGCGGCGGAAGCGTTTGCACTCGCAATGGCAAAACCTTATTCCACCTAGGGGCGGGCGAAAAACTCCGCATCTGGTGGGATAGTCGCGGCGAAGCCGATCCCACCGATGAATTCAGGCTCCAGGTGGGTGCGGCGGTGACTTTGCCGGAGGCCGAAGCCGTGATGGCCAAGTTGCGTCTCTTGGGTGAACAACCCGACCGGGCGAAGGTTTCCGATGGGGACACTTGGCGGGTGCTGACGGGCCATTTTGAGAAGGCCGAAGACGCTGAGCCAATTCTTCAAAAACTCTCGGCCCTCGGTTATGAAGAACTCTGGGTTTCGACGGAAAAGCGGCCCGGTAAGCCTCGCAAGGGTAGGGCGCTCTACGCCGTGTCCGAGCGCTATGAGCGCCGTGCGTTGCCCGTGGATGGCGTGTCCTTTCGACCCACCGGTGAATTGACTACGGTGGTGGGGAAGGGGCGCTACCGAGGTCGGATTGATATTTTCCCCAACGCTCAAGGGCGGCTCACCGTAATGAATGCCGTGCCCATGGAAACCTACCTGCGCGGCGTGGTGCCCAAGGAAATGGGCGCCTGGGAGTTTCCCGCCATCGAGGCGCTCAAGGCCCAGGCCATTGCCGCTCGAACCTATGCCGCGGCCAATCGCGGCAAGCGCGCCAAGGAAGGTTTCGATCTGTTGGATACGGTGGCGGATCAAGTCTATGGCGGGCGAGATGGTGAGCAGGCCCTGACGGACCGTGCCATCGAAGAAACCAGCGGCATCGTTGCCACCCATGGTGGGCGTCCCATTCAGGCCTTGTTTATGGCGAATAGCGGTGGTGCCACCGTGGATAATCGCTTCGTGTTTGGGGGCGGGGCGACGCCCTATCTTCAATCTGCTTTCAACTATGTGGAGACGCCCACGCGGCTGCCCTTCAAGGGGAAGGTGGCGCCCTCGGGGGATCAAAGTTGGCTGACCCTCGACCTTGTGCGCCTTGCGGCCAGTGACTTCATCCCCTACGAATGGCTGGATACGGCAAAACTGACCGCTCCGCTGCGAGTGGCCGATTTAAGATCGGTCGTGGGTGGTCTTGCAACCCACTTGTCTTTGCCCACGCCCAAACCAAGCACGGCGCAGGGGCCTGAAATCCTGCTCTGGATGGCCCGTTCTCTGGGGTTCGATCAAGTGGTTCAGGGGCAGGAACGGGATCAGGACGCCTTCTATTTTCTGGGCGCTACCAGTTTTAGCCCCAGGGATCAAATCCTGGCGGGTTTTCTGGCGCGGCGTGGGTTGGTGCCACCCTCGATCTGGAAGACACCTACGCTGACCTTGGGCCAGGGGCTTCAGGTCCTAAGCAAGCTCTGGCAGGAACTGGAACCCATGGAGATCAGCGAAGGCACCCTATTGCGGGATGGCCAAGTTCGTGTGAAGGGGAGTGGCCCTGGCCCTCTGGCTCTTTCACCAGCGCTCCTTTTGCTGGAAGAAGCGCCCGGAGGGAATTTGCGCTTGGTGGGAGATAGTGCCATTCAGGTTGGCGATCGCGTGCGTTGGGTACCTCGAGCGGGAGGTTCCCGGGTCCTCCTCCGGCGGTTGGATCCCGATGGGGCCAGCGTGGATCGCTACAATCCCACTGCCCATTGGAAGCAGGAGGTGAAGGAATCGGATCTGTTGCGGCGGCTGCAAGAAAAGGCT
>JAIFMW010000195.1 GCA_020048105.1 Deltaproteobacteria bacterium
CAGCGATGCACAGCGAGAAATAGCGATGACAGCCAAGCATCGAGTAAAGAAGCCAGGCCAACCCTTTTCACTCAGATCCGTGAAGAACCTTACTTTTTAATCCTAAATGCCTACTGCGCCTCAATCAGCTTCAGAATCGCTTCGTCATTAGGCAACTGCTTGACCTTCGCTAACCGCCGACCGGCGTCGCGCCACTTGGGTTCACGACGGAAGACCTCTTTGAAAATGGGCAGTGCCTCAGCAACTCGGCCACCGTTCACTAACGCCACTGCATGCCAATAGGGCAATTCCACAATGTGGGGCGCCAACTGGGCGGCAACGGAGTAAGCCTCCAGGGCTTCCTTCCACTGATTCTTGGCCACAAAGGCATCGCCTAGATTCATCAAGCTGTAGGCCCGCTGGAGTTTTACCAAGCGCGCCAATTCCGTGATGGGGTCGGCGTTATCTTCCACGCGCAGATCGAACAGCTTGTCATTCCAGGGTTGGCCCGAGCTTCTGCCTTTTACGATGAGAATGGCCGCACTCTGCATGCCGCGAAAATCGCCACCCTCCTCCTGGGCCGCGCGCAGGGCCGCCAGCAGGCGATCCGCGAGATCGAGCTTGGGATCCTTCAAGGCATCACGGTAGGCCTTGGCCATGGCGGGCCAGACCGTTCGCTTGCCCATCATGTTGGCCTGCACCGCAAAGCCTTCGCCCACGATGCCACCCGCTTCGGGAATATCCAGATCGCCAGTGTGAGAAGCCGCCCGGCCCTGCGCATCCACCATGCCAACCTGACGAACCGCAGCCTCAAGATCCACAGCCAGCAAGGCTTTCAAAGCATCGGGCGCGCTCTTTCCCGCCTTCATCATCTGCAAACCCAAGGGACCGTAGGCCGGATCCGGCACACTCTGGGTGGCCACGGCGCCCACGCCGGGTTCCGCATGAATCACCATGGCACCCACGTTGAACCAATGGCTCTGCACCGCCACGCCAAGGTCTCCCGTAACCGGATCCCGCGCCACGATGGAGAAGGTGTGAACCGGTCGCTTGGCCTGAATCGGAGGCGCTGCAACGACCCCGAAGGCGGCCACGCCGATCAGTGCTGATATCAAAAGGCGTCGCATGGGTGCTCCGAAACGTGCTATCAGCATAGCGAACCAGGAGTTGGCAAGGTTCACGCTAACCTTGCCAAGCCATTGAAGAGGAGCACGCACAATGCTGTCACGCCAAGAAGCCTGGGATCTCCTTTGCGCATGGACCCCCTCCGAGCGGTTGCGCATCCATGGGCGCAGCGTCGAATTGGTGATGCGCGATTTCGCCGAGCGCCACGGCCAAGACATCGAAGCCTTTGGCCTGGCGGGCCTGCTTCATGATGCGGATTACGACCAATGGCCCGAGGAACACCCAAACCGAATCGTGGCGCACCTTCGCGACCTCAACGAGGCCGAAGTCGCTCACGCCATCAGCGCGCACTTCACCAAGTGGGGCGTGGCTTACGAAAACCTGATGGACAAGACGCTGCTGGCCAGCGATGAAATCACTGGCTTCGTCATCGCTTGCGCACTCGTTCGACCCCAGCGACTGGAAGGGCTCGAGCCCAAGAGCGTGCTAAAAAAGCTCAAGTCGCCTGCCTTCGCCGCTGGCGTCGACCGCAGCGAAGTGGCAACCGGATTCCGCATGCTCGAAGAGTCCGTCGGGCTCTCCGCAGAAGCCCACCTTCAGAGGATCATCGATGTGCTCCACCACCACCGTTCGGAGTTGGGGTTATAAAAACGTCTGAGGACTCCCTCTTGGAAGACCAGCACCGATGCAAAGAAGGTCGACTCCGCCCCCTGACGATCATCCATCCGCATTTGGGATAGCTTCCATCAGGGGGCACTGATTCAGTCTCGTTGTTCTACCGCTTGTAAACCGGGTAGCTGGGCCGGGCCACCGGAGCCGGAGTTGCTTTGGGCAGATCTGCCATCACGAGGCTGAGGGCCTGCTCCAGCTGGCTATCCCGACCGGCGCGGGCGGCCAGTGGATCGAGCTCGACTTCCACATCGGGCGCCACGCCAACGTTTTCAGCGATCCAGGTGCGATTATGGGGGTCCCATACGCCCGAGGTGGGTGTGGCGACAAAACCACCGTCCATCAGAGGCACTCCGGCGCTGCGACCCACAAGGCCGCCCCAGGTGCGCTTACCCACCAACTTCCCGACACCGCCTTTCTTGAAGTAGTAGGGCATGGCATCACCACCCGACCCGGCGGATTCGTTGATCAGCATGACCTTGGGACCGTGGATGGCGGCCTGGGGTTGGGGCTCGTCCTGGCCCTCGCGGGTGGCGACGAAGCTCATGGGCGGGCGCTTGAGCAGTTCAATGATGTCCGTTGCGAGCGCGCCGCCGCCGTTCCAACGCTCATCGACAATCAGCGCCTCCTTTTGGATCTGAGCGTAGAAGTAGCGGTTGAAGAAGGTGTAGCCACCGTTGGCCGTGTCGGGCATGTACACGTAGCCCACGCGACCACCGGATTGCTGCTCGACCCAGCGACGGTTGCCCTCGATCCAGGCGAAGTTGCGCAGACCGGTCTCACTTGCAATGGGCTCCACCGTCACCTCGCGGCTACCGGTGCCATCTGGGTTTGGGCCCACCTTCAGCACCACCTGCTTGCCGACAGTATTTTCAAAGGCGGCGTACACACTGGTGTCGGCGCTCAAGTTTCGGCCATCCACCGCCAGGAGATACTCGCCGGGCTTCACATTCACCCCAGGCTGGGTAAGGGGGGCGCGCAAGCCAGGGTTCCAGCTCTCGCCGTTGAAGACCTTCGCAAAACGGTAGCGCCCCTGGTGCAGTTCGAAGTCAGCACCCAAGAGGCCGATGCCCACGGACCGCGCCTGGGGAAGGTTGCCGCCGCCCACGCCGAGGTGGCTCACGGTGACTTCGCCCAGGGCCTCGGACATCAAATAGTTCAAATCCTGGCGACTGGCCACGGCAGGCAGCCAGGCGCCGTAGTGCTTCTCGAGCCAGTTCAGGTCGAGTCCGTGGTGCTTGGCGTCGTAGAAGAACTCGCGCTGAATGCGCACCGCCTCGCGGAACATCTGCGCCCATTCAGCCTTGGGATCGACTTTCACATCCAACCCTTCGACCTTGAGCCCGCCGCCAGGAGCGGGGGGTGGGGGCGGCATGGGGCCGCTCCCGGTGGCAAGGGGCTTCACGGCGGCAATGGACCAGGAGCCGCCCTGGCGGGTGAGCACTTTTTCACCGTTGGCGCTCAGCTCAAAGGCCTGGATCCCGGTGTAGGGCAGGTCGCTCTTGCGGGCCTTGAGATCGTGGCGGCGCACATTGAACCCGGGCATACCTGGAGCGGTCGGGGCGGCGAGAGGGATTTCCTGGGCAAAGAGGATGCCGGGCTTACCAGTGACGAGCCCGTTGTAGTTACCGGGAGGCAAGGGCAGTGGGAGCACGCGCTGGGCGAAGCCTTCTAGATCGAGCTTCACAGTCGGCTTGGCATCGGGTTTGGCCTTGGCGTCTTGCTTGGCGTTTTGCTTGGCGTCTGGTTTTCCTTCCGCCTTGTCATCGGGCTTTCCTTTGCCCTCGGACTTCTTGTCGTCGCCCTTGGCCTCGCCTTTCTCCTCGTCGCTCTCGGGGGCGAAGGGGCTCGGGTCGGTGGCAGAGAGAACGGCCACGTAAAGGCTAAAGCTGGAACGGCCACCGGCGCTGTGGACATCCGGCTGCAAGGAGGCGCCTGAGTTCGTGCTAGCGGCGAAGTAGAGGTGCTTGCCATCCCGGTCGAAGGCGGGGCAGCGAACATCGCTCATGCCATCCGTGAGCTGGTGGCTTTTCTTCTCCAGGGTGTCGAAGGCAAAGATCGCACCCATGTGGTTCTTGAGCTGGCGGGCGTAGGCGAGGTAGCGGCTATCCGGCGACCAACTGGGCTGGAAGAGCCCGCCATCCCGGGTCCAGAAGGGGTTGTGATCCACCTTCACGGGCTGCTTTGTCTCCACGTCCACAAACCAGAGGCCGTGGTGAGCGTCCGTGTAGGCGACCTTCCGACTATCGGGGCTCCAGGTGGGGTTGAAGTAGAAGCCGGGCTTCTCCGCAAGGGCAATGACCGTCGTCTCACCCTTGCCATTCTGCGGCTTCAGGTGAAGCGCGTATTCGCCACCCGCATCCGAGAAATAGGCCACAAGGCGGCCATCCGGCGACCAAGCCGGGCTGCGCTCCATCGCGCCGGGGGTCTGGGTAAGGTTGCGGGCGTCGCCCTTTTCCGCCGGCACGGTGAGGATCTCGCCCCGGGCCTCGAACGCGGCACGGGCGCCGGTGGGACTGATTGTCGGATTTGTAAGGACGCGACCCACGTTCTCGAAGCGCTCCCGCAGTTCCGGCAAA
Source organism: Deltaproteobacteria bacterium (assembly GCA_020048105.1). Taxonomy (GTDB): domain Bacteria; phylum Acidobacteriota; class Holophagae; order Holophagales; family Holophagaceae; genus JAYREN01. The sequence continues at coordinate 4,353 of JAIFMW010000195.1, forward strand.
TCGCCCTTGATGCTGACGTTCAGAGGCGTCGCCTTGCCTGTCTTAAGGTCATAGAGGCCCAGAGCACCGAACTGTTCGAAGACGATGGCGCCGGGCCCGGCAGAGGCGCTCTTCATGGCCTCGCCCTTCGCCGGCAGGAGGCGGGTCACGGCCTTGGACGTGGGATCGCAGGCGTAGAGCGTGGCGGGGCCTTCGCGATCGGAGAGGAAGTAGACCTTGTCGCCCACCCAGATCGGGTTGAAGTCGTTGGCCTGGGTGCGGGCCAAGGGCTCGACCTTGCTGGTGGCGAGGTCCGCGAACCAGAGGTTCGTGGCGAGACCACCGCGGTAGCGCTTCCAGGTCCCAAAGGGCCGGCGGAGCGGCACGTAGGCGAGCCGTTTGCCATCCGGCGAGAAACTGCCCTCGCTGGCGTTCGGCAAGGGCAAGCGTTCCGGCAGGCCGCCCTCCGGTGCGATGGTAAAGAGTTCTGTGTAGCGGGAACTGGCAGTGCGGCTAGAGCTAAAGAGCACGCGCTTGCCATCCGGCGTCCAGCCCTGGACAACATCGGCCCCCGGGTGGAAGGTCACGCGCTTAGGCACACCGCCGGCCACGGGAATCGTGTAGGCGTCCACATTGCCGTCGTAACTAGCCGTAAAGGCGATCGTCTTGCCGTCGGGTGAGAAAACCGGGTTCGACTCGATGCCGATACCGGTGGTGAGCCGCTGGGCCTCGCCCCCCTCTCGGGCCACGCGCCACAGGTCACCCGCATAGACGAAGGCTACGTAGGACTTACTGAGGGTAGGCATCTGCATGAGCAAAGGCTGTTCGGCGGCGGCGAGGGTTGCAACGAGCCCGAGGGCCAAAGCAGTGAGACGGATGGGTCGCATGGGAGCTCCGAAGGGTAGGGGAAGAACCCATGCTACGTCTAATGAGGTATGCGGCTTAGCCTTCATTTCTAATCCCAAACAATCGCACCTGTTCTCATCTGCGGCCGTAGCAAGGGCCTCGCGGCCCAGGCCGTGGTGCTGATCGGATCTGGATCGACCTTTACTTAGAAGCTATTGCGGTAAAGCACTGATGAGCTTTTCGCCAAGAACATTGCTTCCGCTTTTCAAGACGACCTTCAGGGTCTTGGGATCGCTAGGCCAACCCTGAGGAACCGCCACGGACTCTGTGTGCGTCTGGCCAGGAGCTAGGCATAAGCCCTTCCCACCTGCAGAGGCCCAACCGCTCGGGGCGGAGGTGTCGGGTTTGTAGAGATTAAAGTGGAAGCGGGCCGCCACTGCCGAGGTGCTTTTCACGGCAACGCGAACCATGCCGGATTCTACGGAGGCCGACGCGATTAGGCCGGTGTAGTGAAGATTCAAGGCAAGGGTCTTCGTGTCCACCGTCTTGGATCCCTTGGTCAAACGAACGCTCAACCCAGTGAAGAAAGGATTGGGCTCAAGCGTGATTGGCTTTACTTCGGTGTGAGTCTTGCCGGGGCCCAAGTCTTTGATGTTCAGAACGTTCGAGCCGCACGGCCCCTGATCCGCGCCACCAATCAAGGCAGGGCTTAGCCCGATGGTGCCCGTGAACCCCTTCATGCCGTTATTCCTGACCGTAATCTCGTAACGCCATTCGCATGCGGTTGTGGATTCAACCAGCCGCAGCGCTTCGATCTTGAGGCCATCAGCCCCGACATCGATCACCTGCACCGCCGGGACCTTCTCGACCGTCTTAGAGGGTTTCAGCTTCAGGGGTGCCTTGCCTTCCTGAGCAAAGGAAAAACCTCCTGCAGCAAGGACCACCATGGACAACGGAATCTTTACGCAAATACCTCGCATGGTACCTCCAGAAAAAATCGCTTTGAGATGGGAATGGGCATCCAGAATATACATCCAGAAAAAGTGGATGGCGAGCATGCAAGCAAGTCATAAAAAGCCATGTCACGCGAGAGCCTCAACCAAGCGGCATCACCGAGCCCGAAAGCCTTCGCGCCGAACCCTCAGGTTCACTCGACACGCTCTTCAAGGCCGCCCTGAACATTGCGGCAATAAGGGGTAATCGCAAATGGTGTTCAAAGAGATGGGACGCGATAGCCACAAAGACGGCTTGGCGGAAAAAACCAAGGGTGCTTTTCTCTTGGTGCCCAAAAATATTCAAAATCTAATTGAGCCAGGATGAAGGGGATGAAAAGGAGAAAGCCACATGGCGCTTGCGCACAGCCCAAACGAATGTCGTCGACTCTTTGGATAGGTCTTAGCACTCTAGTCCGAGGAACCAGCTCAGCAAGAACCCCGCTGATCTCATCCCTTTCATCCCCTTCATCCTGGCTAATGGTCTTTTCCTTGATTGATTTCTATTGATCTGGCTCTTTGATTGCGACTCTGCAAACCCCATGAACAGTACGTGCCGAATCAAGCAAGCCATGCCGACCTTTTATGCGTTTGATCCGCTTTAAAAATCCCCCACGTCACGTGGAGACGCGCGCTTGGTTGCAGAAGTCAAACGAGCCCGACGCGATGCACCCTAGAATGAAATCAATCCCTATGGAGGCTCCATGCTGCACGTCCTCGTGCTTGGGCAGTCCCACCTTGCCCTGAGGCTGGGGGAGTGGGTGCGAACTCTGGGGATGGAGGCCACCCTGGGACCCATGGGATCACTCAGTGCCCCCATGGCTGCAGCCTGGAAGGGATATCCGCGGCTGGAGGGCGCAGCGGATGATCCCGAACTGCTCGGGCGCGATGTATTGGATCACGTGCAGGCAGTGTTTTTCTGCGCTTCCGACGATGGCCTGAACTTGGATCTCGCCCTGCGCGTGCGGGAGTTGCATCCCACGATTCGCCTGGTGCTCTCCTTCCGCAACCCAGACCTGGGCCGCAAACTCGAGGCGGAACTCGGCAACTGCGCCGTAGTGAGCGTACCGGAGGCCTCCGCCCCAGCCATCGCCGTGGCGGCCCTGCATCGCGGGGTGCTGCAGGCCATCCAGCACGAGGGCCGCACTCACTGCATCCTGCGCCCCCTGGAGGGCGATGCTTGGCCCCGCTTTATCCCCATGGACGAACTGGCCCCCAGCGAGGAAGAGGAGACCCCCGTCCAGCGCATCGCCGAATGGATGACCCGCCCCAGCCGCAACTGGGATCGTTTCCTGCTGGGCATTCTCGGCGCCATCGCTCTACTGCTGACGTTCGCCACGGCCTACTTCCACTTCTCTCAGGGCCTGTCGTGGATCACTGCCTTCTACTTCGTGGTCACCACCTTCTGCACCGTGGGCTACGGCGATTTCAGCCTGCGAGAAGCTTCGGATCTGGCCAAGCTCGCGGGCATTGCCCTCATGCTCGGCAGCGTTACGCTCACCGCCGGGCTCTTCGCCATCCTCACCAATGCGCTGGTGCAGAAGCGCGCCGACGCTCTTGAGGGGCGCCGCCGCTACCGATTCCATCACCACATCCTAGTCTGTGGCCTGGGTGTGATGGGCTTGCGGGTGGCCACCTTCCTCAAGGGTCTCGGCCACCGCGTGCTCGTGATCGAAAAGGACCGCACCAATCCACTGCTGCCGGAGTGCGCTAGCCGTGGCATCCCGTATATGGTGGCGGACGCCACCCACGCCTCCGCCCTGCGGGACGCCAACTTGCCCAAAGCAAGGACACTCGTCAGCACCCTGAACGACGACTTGGTGGGCCTGGAAATCGCCCTGGCCGGCCGGGCCCTCTGCCCTGCCCTGCGCGTGGTGCTGCGGGTCTTCGACGGTGCCTTCGCGGGGCGCATCGAACGCGCCTTTCGCATCCACACCGCCCTCTCATCCTCGGCCTTGGCCGCCCCAGCCTTCCTCGCCCGCGCCCTGGACCCCGACGGACTGACCTTCATGGAGACCGAAGGCTGCTGGTGGTTGGTTCGCAGCCTCCCCGAAGGCGCAAAGCCCGGCGAAGGGGAACGCGTACTGGCGGAGGGCGCTCGAAAACTCGTGCTAAGCCCTTGGAAGAACACGATTTTCAACCCAAATAATGCAGTCGGAAAATAAAAAAACTAAAGATGAACCACGGAGACACTGAGGGCACGGAGAAAGATTGAGCAACGGAAAGCGGGTAAATTTCCCCTCTGTCTTCTCACTTCTCTGTGATCTCCGTGTCTCCGTGGTTTAGCTATTTTTTACAGTCAGCATCAAATGCAAAATCCGGCTCCAAACCATTCGGCGTAAAAAACAGGGTGGGTTCCACGGCGCTCTAACGCATAGCCCTACCGAAAGATGCGGTCGCGCCTTTACCCGTTATTATTATTGTTGTTATTGTTATTATTATTGTTGTTATTGTTATTGTTGCTCTGCGTCTCACCCTTGCGAAGCTGCCCGGCGCCAAGCCCTGCTTCACTCGCCAGCACCGGCATGCTCAGCACCAGTCCTGCCGCGCCGAGCATGACGAGGCGACCGCCCTGGGAAAAGGCCGTGTCATCCAGCGCCGAGAGACGCTGGCCATCGCAGTAGAGGGTTCTGCCAAGCGTCGCGCCAGGGAGGGGAAGGCTGTGGGCAGCGCGGCCATCTTCGTAACAGTAGACCGCGCCACGCTGGTAGATCACGTGGACCTTGCGTCCAGCATGGGCCTTAAACCACGACACCAGCCAAGCCTCATGTTCCACGCGCTGGGGGCCATCCGGTGTGCGGGTGGCGTTGTAGAAAGACTCCACCACCGTCACCAGGGATTCGAGCTGCTTGGGGTTCATGGTTCACCGTACATAGAGGAATTCGAAATTCTGGAACGGCAGATTCATGGCCTGCACGTGATAGAACGCATTGGCCTTCTGCTTCTGGTAGTGGTACTCGCGCAGAGAGAGTGTAGTGAAGAAGAGATTGTTCAGCACGCCCTCGCGGTAGAGCGGGGCGTGGAGATCCACCAAGGGCGCGAGATCAATCATCACGTGGCCCTCGAAGCGGTCGCTGGGTTCCAAGCAATCGGCAAAGAGCTGATAGGTGAAGAGGTGCTGCTGCTTGGCGCGCCGTTCATCACCGTAGACCACCGGCGTGTCCCGGAGCATCTGCAGGTGCAGCGTGTTGCGCACCGGCTCATCGCAGGCCACTTCGAAGATCGCCCTTGGCAGATGCACCCGAAAGCGCTCCCCGGCTTTCACCGCATGGCTGCTGGGAAAGGCCTTCAGGAGCTGACTTTCCAGCGGGACGCAGGCCTCTCCCAGCTCCAGCAAGAAGTTCGTCGGGCTGTAGAGCGCCTGAAGCACAGGATCCGCCGCGATGAGAGCCGATAGTGCGTGGCTCTCCCGCGAGAGCTCGGGCGGGAGCAGGGGCAGGCTCGGGGCGGATTCCGCCGCCTCGAAAGCGAGGCTGGGGTGCATGGCGTAGACGTAGGCGCGGCGAGAATCTCGTTGCGCTTCCGCCGAAGGCACCGGATAGGTCAGAGGCTGGGCGGCGTACATCGTACGTTGCAGGTCGCAGGTGTACGAGCGAGCCGATCCGGTCTGTAGCTTCACCACCGGGCATCCCGTGTGGCAGCGCCCAAGGTGAGCGCAATCGGAACACGCCGGATCCAGCCCGAAGCGTTGATGGGCCTCCCGCACCTTGCGCGCCCCCGCGGCCAGAATCGTCTCGATGTCATCCTCGAAGACATTGCCATAGCGGAAGGCTTCCAGCCCCTGGCCGCGCACGCAGCTGTACACGCCACCATCCCCCTGCAGGAGAAAGAATCGCTCACCGCAATTCTCCATGTTGGTGCAGTAGGAAGGCGTGAACTCATCGAACCAATGGCGACGCAGACCCTCTTCCAACTCGGTGCCCACAAAGGCTTCAAAGAGCGCATGGTGCAGCGCCACCTGCTGGGCCTCGCTGGCGGGGGTCAGCACATCCTCGCCTTGGTGCGCGCGGTTCAGCTCGCTGGGAAAGGCAAACATCAGGTTGAAGTGGTTCATGTCGAAGCCCACCTCACGGTGCAGGAACCAGATGTCATCGATGAAGGCCTGAGTGTCCACCAAGTGTTCCGCGCAGATGGTTGCACTGATCTTCTTCGCATGGGGATAGGCCGCCAGCAGCCGCAAATTCTCCAGCGTGCGCGGCAGGGTGTCGCCACCGCCCCGGGTGGTGCGGTATGCCGCGTGCATGGTGAGCGGAAGGTCGATGCTCGCCGAGATGGACACTCGGTGTCGCATCAGCACCGGCAGCAGCGGCGCAAAGTGGTAGAGGTTGGTCTTGAGGTGGGGATAGGCCTTGCGATGCCCCAGAGAACTGAGGGCGTCGAAGTGTTTGGCGTAGTGGTCGCGGATGAGGACGAAGAGTTCCTCCAGCACCTCAGCGGGAAGCGTTGTCACCTCACCGCCATGGAGGCTGACGTTGAAGGCCAAAACATCCGCCTCTTCAAGCTTCGCCAGCGCATGTCTAAGTGTGGATGCGGCGCGAGAGGCATCCTGGTGCAGCGCCGCCTGGGTGGTCTGGGCGCCGAGGTAGCAATAACGGCAACCCAAATTGCAGCACAGCGTTGGGCTGTAGAGCAGATGAATGCTACGACTAGGCTTCATGCGATCTCACGAATCTCCACGCCGGGATTCACCCTCTGGATCTTGGCGAGGATCTTCTCGGAAATGGCCTTGAATTTTTTGCCCTTGTTGATGGCGATCTTGTCGGCCTTGCGCGCGTTGGTGGGAAAGAGCGCCTTTTCGAGCCGCCACACCAATCCCCCCGGCAGGTGCAGGTGGAGCACACCGCGATGGTGGCTAATTTCCACACGGGTGACCTGCAGAAAATACACAACCTGAGTGCCGCAGGTCAGGTAGCGGGGACCGACCTTGAGCATTTGCCGACCTCTCAGCACGAAGAACGCGATCCCCACCACCAGCGCTCCCAGCAGGAGCATGATCGGATGCACCACTACCGCCAGAAGAAGGAACCCTGTGCAGGCTCCGAGAAGGCTCCAGCCCTGCGTGCGACTCAGGCCTCCCCCCTCGCCGTGTTTGTATTTATAGGCCGCCAGAGGTGTGGCCATGGGTCCTCCGGAAAGAAACATTGTGACCCTATCAGGACCTAGTCGCGGCTATCCACAAAAAGGCGATTTCATCGACCACCAAGGGTTTTGGTTTTCAGCCATTTCTAACCCTCGAGGGTAGCGCGCCGGAAGACGCGCAGCGTTGCTGTGATTGGATCAAGGGAAAATTGAATCACGGGATTCTTTCCGTCAATTGGAGTTGGGAACTATTCGATAGTTGCTGCATCCAGCGAGAGGACCGCCTAAGACCTCCTGAACTCAAAGCGAGAAAGCCTATAGGTTTGCCAGTAAATGAACGCTCTCCTCCCTACGGATGGAGCGGAGGGTTCCGCTGGCGCCCTGCATCGCGTATCGCTTCACCGCGCCTATTCCATTCGCGCGCTGTATCCGGATCGACTGGAACGCCTATGCCAAGGTGGGAGGCAACCCCCAATACATAGCAGCTTGATTCGTCCCTAAAGCCAGCGTCATAGGCCTTGAGGAGCCATTTGACACCCTCGACTTGGGTGACAGGGATGAATTCCTTGCCTGTTTCGTTTTGGCCGAAGTAGAGGCGCGTGCCGAGCTGGTTCATCGCGTCTGGATTTCCGTTGGCCGCCATTCGGCGGAGATCGGCGAGAGGAAGTCGATAGCAATTGCGCACACTGGGCGTATTCGGATCTATTGGAGGAGGTGGGGGGGGTGGAACAACGCTAGGATGAGCTGAGGCCAATGGCTGCTCACGCTCAAGCACATCGCGGGACGCTCGCTTTCTAGAGGCATCGAAGGGCCCGATCTCTGATTCCAAGAATCGAATGGCGTCGCCGAACGTAGTTCGGGCCTGGGAAATGGCCGTTCTCTGGTCGGCATTGAGCGTTTGGTTTATCTGCTGAGCTCTGGCCTGCGATCCAGGCGGGAGCAGTGGCGCTGGTTCCGGATTGAAATACATCGGATTCCGTTCCCCGAGGCAGGCGGAAAAGTGAATCACTTGTCCTTTGAGGGCCGCGAGCGCCTGGTCGTAGACCACTTGGCAGCTGGGGGCAAATCCGCTTTCTAAGGCCTGCTTGAGGTCGATTGCAGCGCCCCAATCGCCTCCCGTGAGGAGATCCACAGATCGAGGTGGGGCCGGCAATCCAGCCTTTTTGAAACTTTTCTGGGTGTCCTCCTGGATCTTTTCGACGAGTTTGATTACGCGCTGGATCCTGGCCTTAGGGTTGTTTTCTGATTCTCTTCGAGTTTCACGTTCGTGCAGTATCGCTGAAACGAACGCGTGACTGGTCGATAGGCTTAAGACCAAGCCCGCATACGCCAGAACAATGAGCGCAATCAAGGTCGCGAGAATTGTTTTCCAAAGTGAAATGCGGTGAATGGAAGCTAGACCCCAGGCCACAAACCCAAGGGTAGATGCACCAACCGCAAGCTGCGCCAGGCCAAGCACTCTTACTGCGGTAGCAGAAGTAGGCATCATCGCGCCTCCGTCCAATGCCGCCAAAGGGTTGAACACCAAATAAAGCGAGCAGGCAACCAGCAGGCCATCGATGGGGAGAATCCAGGCCCATCCATACCCGAAAACGCGAAGCGTCATCCGAAGATGACCCCGTGCATCCTTAGCGAAAAGCCACAGAAGGCCATGAGCCACACACCCACCCAGGAACATGTAAATCAGGGGGCGAAGCAGAAAGGTTGCAAGTATGCCTGGTGCTATTTGGATGCTGTTGGCCAAAGACATGGCGACATAAGGTCCCATCTTGGTCTTGATGGCCATCAGCCCCAACTTGCCTCCCAGGAAGATCAGGGGACTGAGGACAAGGACCCAAAGGTAGGCGAACCCGAGGGGGGCGAGGAGAGAGTCACCTCGATAAGCTTCAACCCATACAGATCGCAGCGAGACAAACGGATGGATTGCATTTCTCCACCACCGAGCCAGAAAATTTCCTTCCTCTTCAAATGGGAGGAGCGAGAGTGCCATGGAAAGACTCCGGTGGGGTGAGTGATCGGGTAGGAATCAGGCGCAGGGCCAGTGGGGATAGAGGCGTTCCTGGTACCGACTCCTTGCCGGATATCGCCGATGCCTCATTTCAAGCTACCTGATCAAATGATTGCGAGCGTGGGATGTACTTTTAAACAGAATGGCATTGGGATTGCGCGAATGCTTTCAGAAAATGGTTATTTCGCCTTCTGAGAAGATTTTCGGTGTCTTGGACTCCAGCGATGCGTTCCGTATTGCAATACAAGCATCTCAGCCATCTCCTTTGGGCAGCGGAGGAATACAAGGTGGATAGGCACGGTCCTGTTACACGAAAAGCTCTTCGCATCGCGCATGTTCTTCGTGGACATCTTCCTAACGCTGCGCTCCCCATTGCCTGCCCATCAGATCATGCAATCGGTTTGGTGTAAGGCCGCAAATCCGAGATCCAAGGAACCGGATGCGTCAATCGCGCATGCCCAGACCTGCGGTAGGCCGAGGTGGGAAACCACTCCGGCCTACCCGACTATCCCCGAAGCATCGAGGTTCTACTTGAAGGTGGAGGGAAGGGCCATGCCCAGACTCTTGAGAAGGAAGGCCCACATATCGGTGCGTTCCTGGATGGTCTTGGCGGTGGGTTTTCCGGCGCCATGCCCCGCATTGGTTTCGATGCGGGTGAGGATGGGCGCGGGGCCCGCCTGGGCAGTCTGGAGGGTAGCGGTGAACTTGTGGCTGTGGGCGGGCACCACGCGGTCATCATGGTCGCCGGTTGTGATCAGCGTGGCTGGGTACTTGGTGCCGGGCTTGATGGTGTGGACGGGGCTGTATTTGATGACATTGTCGAAGCCTTCCTTGGTGTCAGAGGACATGTAGTCGCTTTGCCACATCCATCCGATGGTGAACTTGTGGAAGCGCAGCATGTCCAACACCCCTACGGCAGGGATGGCGGCACCAAAGAGCTCGGGGCGCTGAGTCAGACAGGCACCCACCAGAAGACCGCCGTTGGAACCACCATGGATGGCCAGCTTGGGAGTGGACGTGTATTTCTCCTGGATTAGCCACTCCCCGGCGGCGATGAAGTCATCGAACGTATTCTGCTTCGTTTCCCGTTTTCCAGCGGCCCACCAATCCTTGCCGTACTCGTTGCCACCCCGCAGGCAGGCCACGGCGTAGACGCCGCCCATCTCCATCCAAACAAGGTTGGCGGGGCTAAAGCCCGGCGCCTGGGGGATGTTGAAGCCGCCGTAGCCATAGAGCAGAGTGGGGTTCAGGCCATCCAGCTTCAGGCCTTTCTTGTAGGCTAGGAATAGGGGCACCTTCGTGCCGTCCTTGCTAGCGTAGAAGACCTGCTTCACCTCGAAGTCACTGGGGTTCACATCGACCTTGGGCTGCCGGAAGACGGAGGCCTTGCCGCGCTTGAGGTCGTAGCGGAAGGTCGTCGGCGGCAGATTGTAGGAGGTGAAGGTGTAGAAGATTTCCGTGTCCTTGCGCTCACCACCAAAGCCCATGAGGCTGCCGATCTGCTCCTGCTGGATGGTCTTGAGATATTTGCCCTTGAGGTCGTAGAACTTGACCGTATTGAGGGCATCGATGCGCCAGGTGACGGCCAGAGTGTTGCCCAGCAGGCTCACGCCGCCGATCACATCGCGGTTGGTGGCCTGGGGCACGATCTCTTTCCATGTTTTGGGATCGGGATTCAGGCGGTTAACGGCAATCACGCGACCGCGGGGGGCCTCAAAATCCGTGGAGACGTAAAAGGTGTCGCCATCGTTGCCCAGAATGTTGTAGGAACCATCGAACTTATCGAAGAGGGGCACCACAGGGCTATCGGCTTTGGCCAGATCCTTGATGAACACGCGGTTGCGCCGCTCGGTGCCCTGGCTCTGGCCGATGACGAGGTAGCGGCCATCGTCTGTCACACCGCAGCTGAAGCCCCAATCTGGCTGGTCGGGGCGCTCGTAGATGATCTTGTCGGCACTTGCAGGGGTACCTAGCTTGTGGAAGAAGAGCTTTTGGTGCTTGTAGACAGCGGTCAGAGCCTTGGAGGCCTCTACGGCCGGATAGTTGGAGTAATAGAATCCGCTGCCGTCTTTGGCCCACTCGTTCACGCCCACACGGCCCGTGGGCAGGGCATCGGGTAGATCCTGGCCTGTGGCCACCTCTCGGATCTTCCAGGTAGTAACATCGGCGCCTGCCTTGGAGAGGCCATAGGCCATATACTTGCCGTCCTCGCTGAAAACGGTTCCCGCCAGGGAGATGGTGCCGTCCTTGCTGAGGGTGTTGGGGTCCAGCAGCACGCGCCCCTTGTCCTCGATGCTTTCCGTGAGGTAGAGCACGGACTGGTTCTGCAGGCCCGTGTTGTAGGAGTATACGTAGTAGCTCCCATGCTTGCGGGGGGCGCTGTATTTCTCGTAGTTCCAGAGTCGGGTGAGCCGATCTTGGATGCGCGTGCGCTCTGGGATGGTGGCGAAATAGCTCTCGGTGGCTTTGTTTTGGGTTTCGACCCAGGCCTTGGTGTCCAGGCTGTGGTCATCCTCCAGCCAACGGTAGGGATCTGGAACCTGGGTTCCGAAATAGGTATCCACCACGTCCAGCTTGCGGGTTATGGGGGCCTTGAAAGGCGCCTGGGCCACCAGGACAGAGGCCAAAAGAGAAATGGCCAGGATGGGACGGAAGCGCATGGGCATCTCCTGCGTGAGGGGAGGAGTATAGCATCGTATTGCGATGGTTACATTTCACGCCTGCCGCGGAGGGAGTGGAGAGAAGAAATTGGTCGCCCTTCTGCACCTACTTTGCGGGAACGATCCAATTCCCCGTTGGCGCTTCGCCCTTCTGAGGCTTGATGGCGGCAATGAAGTCCTCCAGGGTCTTCTTGATCACGGCCTGCTGCTCGGGTGAAAGCGG
>JAIFMW010000068.1 GCA_020048105.1 Deltaproteobacteria bacterium
AAACCCTTCCTTGGTCTGAAACGCATGACTCAAGCGATTGTGCCCTGTTGCAACTAGTTCCGCACGTAATGGCAGGTATACCCGCCTGGATGTTTTTCAAGATAACCCTGGTGGTGGTCCTCAGCCTTCCACCATGAACCGGCGGCAGTGATTTCAGTGACGATGGGGCTCTTCCATTTTCCGGAGGCGTCAACTTCCGCCTTTACCTTCTCCGCGATGCGCTTCTGTTCGGGGTTATGAAAGAAGATGGCACTGCGATAGGAACTACCGTGGTCGTTGCCCTGCCGATTGAGGGTGGTGGGGTCGTGCATGCGGAAGAAAAAACGCAGCAGCGTGTCGTAGCTGGTCTTGGTGGGGTCAAAACGAATCTGGACGGCCTCGGCGTGGCCTTCATGGTTTTCGTAGGTGGCGTGGGAAATCGCACCACCGGTGTAGCCCACTTCGATGGCGGTTACGCCTGGCTGACGGCGCAAGAGATCTTCCATGCCCCAGAAACAACCGCCTGCAAAGGTGGCAATTTCTTCCCTGACTATTGGAGCAGGGCGGCCAAATAAGGGCAGGAAGTTTCCGTAGCCTTCCTTTTCAAGATCGTTAATGGGAATGAAACGAAGGGAGGCTGAATTTATGCAGTAGCGAAGCCCACCCTTATCGGCGGGGCCATCATCAAAAACGTGACCAAGATGGGAATTTGCATCCTTCGAGCGGACCTCAGTGCGGATCATGCCGTGGGTCATATCGCGCTTTTCTATGACTTGATCGGCATCCACGGGTTTTGTAAAACTGGGCCAACCGCAGCCCGAGTCGAACTTGTCTTTCGAGGTAAACAGTGGCTTGCCGCTGACAATATCAACGTAGATTCCCTCACGGTGCTCATTCCAAAATTCGTTTTGGAATGCAGGTTCCGTGGCCGCTTCCTGGGTCACGCGGAATTGCATGGGGGTTAATTTTTGTTTCAATTCATCCTTGTTCGTTTTGGGGACGGTCACAGAGACCTCCTTTCCCGATGGGGTTCGTGAAAATGCCGTAAGTCCGAGGGTTGCGACCAGAGCCGCGACGACCGCCAACCCAAAAAATTTCGAAGAAACCACGGGCAACTCCTTGTTGCGTGCATCTTGGATGCGGAAAGGGAGCCCTTTGTGATGGCAAAGATTTATTCCAAGAGGCTTCCCATTTCGGAAAGCTCTGGGAAAAGCTGGCATAACACCAATGATTGCTTGGACCTGAATATTTTTAAATTTAATCAGAGACAATCTAGGAAAGTCGGATCATTCTAGTTGAGGTGATCCATCTAGGATCGTTTACCAAGCTTCAACCGCTTTGACGGCCTTTGTCTGGGGAATGTCAACGCTTTAAACTTTTCCAGGCAAATCTCAGGGATCTATCATGAATCAAGGCACAGTCAAGTGGTTCAACGCCGAAAAGGGCTTCGGCTTCATCACCCCCGATGGTGGTGGTGCGGACCTTTTCGTTCATCACACCGCCATCCAGGGATCTGGCTTCAAGTCCCTCGACGAGAACCAGCGCGTCAGCTTTGACACGGGCCAGGGCCAAAAGGGCCCCCAGGCGACCAACGTCAATAAGATCTAATTACCGTTCCGGTTTAAGAAAGAGCCTCCCAGTCATGGGAGGCTCTTTTGTATTTAAGGAAATGGCTACTCGTGCTGTGAGACGTGGCCTATAGCCAATACACGATTCCCGCTATCCTGGATAGGACGTGCTATTCCTCTAGTTTGAAATTTTTCAATAGAGCGCGTCGGCCCTTTCTGGAGCAACCCTTGCGAGAAGTTGTCCGACCCTTCCAGCATCTCCCATATCCTCTGGATACGGTATGAAGGAGCCCCGGGCCTTTGCGAGTTTTGTGGAGTATTTCCACCGAGCCTATATGGCTCAGGCTCACTATGCCCAGGACCATCCCCAGGCGCGACATGCCCTCGAGGCCTTTAACGATCTCGCGAAGCGACTTGTAAGCGAAGTTGGCCCTCTGGAGCTGCGGGTTTTTGGAGAACAATTTCTGTTAAATGGTGCCCCCGTCGAGGGAGCTCCGAATGCTTCCCAGAGCTTGGTGCAGCTTCTGACAAGCCACGGGCTAGGTTCCATTACTTTCTTGTCCAACCTCGATGAGGATGATCTTCAACTGCTATTTTTTCTTTTGCGACTCCAGCCCCAGCGGTTGGAGGAAATGGGAGGGCCCGATTCACTCCTTCCGGAGGGACACACCATTCGTCTTTCCAGTGCCCTGGCTGCTTGTGCGCCTTTGGTGGATGCCGTCTCCTCGCCCAGGGGTATTTCCGAAGACCTGACGGGCCTTTTCATGGCCGTAGCGCAAATGACCTCTGTGCCACTGCGCCCCAATCCGAATGCCCCTTGGACCATGGAGCAGCGTACGACGCTGGATCACTATGGTTTCATGGTCGCCGATTTGAGCGCCCTAACCGGCACGAGCGATCAATTGGGTCTCCAAACCATGGAACCATCGGCCCTTCGGGCGACGCTACGTCAGGCATTGGCGGCCATCGATCCCCTACTTCAGGGGGCTATTCTTTTGGGTGTGCCCTCCTGCCCAGAAGGGGAAATCTACCTTCGTCGTGCACTTGACTACCTTGCACCAGAAATAGCTGCCCACGCACTGGCCTTCGCTCAGGGTGAAATCAAGGGCTCGCGCTTCGATTTGGCCTTGGCTGCGGCCGGAATGTTTCAATGCGTGCGTGATCGGGATCTTGGCATCGAAGCATTGAAGGGGCGTTTGATGCTGGAAGGCTGGTCCATGGGGGATGCCGATGAGCTAGAAAAGGCCATTCGGTGGGAATGTCATGGCACGGATACCAAACTGCACCTGAGTCTTTCGGATCGCAGCTTTTTTGAACTGGATGCGCACCAACTTGCCACCCTGGTGCGTCAGTTGGCGCGGGGCCGCCGGACTGAGGGCCTTAAAGATCTTCTCACTCAGCTCGAAACAGGGTTTGCTAGCCCTCATGTGGAACGGCGTCGCCTTGCCTCCGAAGTGCTCACCGAGGTTGCTTCCTGCCTAAGCGATCCCGGCCTTCCACTGGAGGTTGAGCAGCGCCTTCAAATCGTGGTTCATCAGGCCATTGTGTCTGAGGAAGATTCTCGGGGCACGCAGTGGTGTTGTCAGGCCATGGATGAACTTCTGGCCCATTGGATGAAGGCCCATTCTTTTTCCGTGGTTTATTCGGAAATGCTTTCCCTGGGCGAGCTCACGCTGCCCCACGTCGGCGCGCCCGAATGGAAAATTAAGGCTGTGCGGGACTTGCTCATGCGCCTTGCCAGCCCTCCCAACCTTGCAGGTTTGGTGCCGCTGTTGCACGAAGAGGCGGGGCAGATACCCATTCCTCAATTGCACGCGCTTCTCACTCTGATGGGCCGTCCGGCGGCTCAGAGCGTTGTCGCCTGTCTGGAAATTGAGGAGGACGTTCATCGTCGCAATCACCTCATGGAGGCCCTGCGCGCCATTGGGCGCAATGCGGTACCCGCGCTTTTGGATGCGCTGACATCCTCTGAATGGCGATTGGTGTGTGATGCGTTGGTTGTGTTGGCCGAGATTGGACATCGACCCGCCTTCCCGAACGTCGTGATGGTGTTGGGGCACGCCGAAGCGCGTGTTCGCAGCGCTGCCATTCGTACGGCCCTGGTTCTCGGAGAGCCCAACGATGTGGCCGAAGCCTTGGCGCAACTCCTCCAGGAAACCACCACGGCTACTCAGTTGGAATGCCTGACCGTGCTCGGCGAACTTAAATGCTCCAGTGCCGCCCAGGGAGTCATCCATCTGTTAGCGGGCCTGAAATCCGCCTCGGGTGATGCTGCCCGTGTTCGTTTACGAGCCATCGAAACACTCGGATACCTAGATAGCCCCGAGGCTTTACCAGTGCTTCAGGCTCTGTTTCGTAAGCGCAGCCTATTGAGTGCCCGGGAGGGGTCCGCCATCCGTCTTTCGGCCGTCAAGGCCCTAGCCACCATGGATACTCGGGAAGCTCGTGAAACCCTGGCCCTAGTGCTTGACCAGGAATCCGACGAAGAAGTGCGCAGCGCAATTCGGGTAATCTTGGTGCGGTAGCACACGGGGCCAACTTCTCAGCGGCCCTCCTCAGTTCCTGTAATAGGTTGTCGGGGCTTCTCGGTACCGCGAGTACCATGGGGTAAACCTTTGGAGTGACTACGTGGAGGAGCATTCGCAAGCCCGCACTCTCGGCCAGGCCTTGCCTCAAGGGGCGGTGAACCTGGATGCCTTGCGAGTTGTCCCTTTGGCTCCAGACCCAACACGAGTCCTAGGTTTCGATGCGGCAGACGAACCCACGGATCCTGGAACCGAAGCCGTGGACTACCTGAATCCTGTGCATTTTTCGTCCTTTGGAAGTTGCGACGGGCGCGAGGTGCTTAGGGTTTTGAGGCTTCCCAGGTGGAAGCACTATCGGGATTTGCGCTTCCTGGCCGAGGGTGGCATGGGGCGTATCTTCAGCGCCTTCGACCCAGATCTGCAGCGACCCGTGGCGTTGAAATTTCTGCAGCAGGATGATTACGATCTCGCCAAGCGCTTCGAGTTGGAGGCCCAGAGTCAGGCCAAGGTGGACCATCCCAATGTCTGCAAAGTCTACGAAGTGGGCGAGTGGAAGGGTCAGCCTTACATGGCCATGCAGCTTATTGAGGG
This sequence comes from Deltaproteobacteria bacterium, assembly GCA_020048105.1. GTDB lineage: Bacteria > Acidobacteriota > Holophagae > Holophagales > Holophagaceae > JAYREN01. Next base: position 4,664 of record JAIFMW010000068.1, read on the forward strand.
AGAATCCCTAGCGGCCTGCCAAACATCGCTGAACCAGGAACAGAAACTTTCGGTGATGGAACGCGTGGCCGAAGCGGTGCATGCCGCCCATCGGCAGGGCTTGATCCACCGAGACTTAAAGCCAAGCAACGTCATGATCGAACGCGGTGAGGATGGTAATCCCATTCCCTACGTCCTGGATTTCGGCTTGGCTCGCGGGATGGAGACGACGGGGCAAACGGTTCAGGGCAGCATCGTTGGAACCTATCACTACATGGCACCAGAGCAGGCACAGGGCGATCACGATAAGTTGGATCGCCGCACGGATGTGTATGCCTTGGGCTGCACACTCTTTGAGCTATTCACGGGCACGCCACCTTTTGGAGAAACAGAAGGTGTGGGCTGCCTGCGCCGGATTCTCGATGAAGCGGTGCCCCTGCTGCGCACCAAGGATGCTCAAATCGCAGTGGATCTGGAGACCATTGTCGCCAAATGTTTAGAAAAAGATCCCGATCGGCGTTACGCCTCGGCCCGAGCCTTGGCCGAAGAACTGCGGCGCTTTCGTGATGGCGAACCCATTCTGGCGCGCCCCGCAACCTTGACGTACCGTGCCAGTAAGTTTGCGCGAAGAAACAAGGCTGCGGTCGTTGTCGCGGCTGTGGGTCTAGTGGCCGTTTTGAGCGTGGGCGCCTTCGGTCTCTATCAGTGGGTATCATCCTCGCGACGCGCATACTGGGCGCAGCATTACGGTCAGGAAGCTGAACGCATCGAGGCCTTGGTGCGTTATGCCCACCTGCAACCGCTTCACGATATCCGTTCCGAATTGCAGCAGGTGGCTGAACGGCTGAGTCATCTGCAGGAGCAATCCTCCAAGTCCGGAAGGCTGGCCGAGGGGCCTGCTGCCTACGCCTTGGGGCGCAGTCATTTGGCGCTAGGGGACTCGGCCAAGGCTCGCACATACCTGGATCGGGCTTGGTCGCAGGGATTGCGCACACCAGAAGTTTCCTTTGCCTTGGGACGGGCTCTTGGCCAGCAATACCAGCGTGGACTGGAACTCGCACGCCGCATTCCTGACCGGGAAGTTCGTGAAGCTCGCCTTCGAGAACTTCAACATCAACTCCGGGACCCGGCCCTGAACTTCTTGCGAACCGGTGCTGGGGTGGCCCTGGAATCGCCCAATTACTACGGGGCCTTGCTCGCGTTTTACGAGCAGCGACATGACGATGCCGTGCTGCTTTGCCGAAAGTCTCTCGTTCAGCGCCCATGGTTCTACGAAGCGAAACTGCTCGAAGGTGAAATTCTGCAAGCCAAGGCCAAAGAATCGAACTTGCCCAAGCAGGTGCTTCGCGACCTTCCCTTGGCGCTCGAAGCCTTCCGAGAGGCTCGAAGGTTGGCACCCAGCGACGATGCTACCTATCTCGGCGAGGCGCGCGTCTGGCGGGATCACTTGATTGCAGGGCTCTCCAGTGGTGAAGACTGGCGAACTCCTCTCAAAGCCTGCGAAGTCGCAGCGGCTTCGGCCATGACGATTCGTGATAGTAATGCCGCGCCCCTCGGGGTACTCGCGGTGGCCATGGGAAGGGCGGCAGAATCCCTTCTTCAAAAGGGTGGGAATCCAGAGCACCTTTTGAATACAACGCTGAAAAAGGCGGAACAAAGCCTTGCCATTGATTCCACGAATCTCGAATCCATGGCGGCACAGGCCTCGGCCTTTGAAGTGCTGGCAAACTGGCAATTTACCCAGGGCAAGGACCCTTTTTTTACTTCGGATCAGGGCATCCAGACTGCTTCTAGGGCTTTGGCTCTCGATCCAAATGATGCCACGTTGCTCAGTGTTTTGACCCTGATTACACGTCGAAAAATGACCTTCGAGATGCACCATGGACGGAGCCCTTGGCTCAGCTTCGAGGCAAGTCTGAAGCTCGTGGATCGCTTTCAAAAGCTCTACCCGATCCTGGTCGGTCCCTATCGCGAAATTGCAGCATTATTTGTCGAACGAGCTGACTTTGAGCGAACCCACGGGATGGACCCTCAGCCCTCACTTGATCGAGCGATGGCCGCGAATCGTCAGGCTCTATCTTTAAATGCCAACAATCCCTATTTGCTGGAAATGAAGGGATACATTCATGTTGTCCAAGCCCAGCACGAAATCGCGATGTTTCTAGATCCTGCACAGTCACTAATGGAAGCCGAACGCGCATTCCAATCTGCCCGCGCCTTGAATCCCGAACGAGGGTATTCCCTGGACCTTTCTGCGGTGCTGCTATTGAACGCAGAGAGCCAATTCGAACAGGGGCGGAATTGTGATCATCTCTTGGCCCGGGCCGAAGAATGCTTGGGCTCAGGACTGAAGACGCACGGGAATGATTTCTGGGCCCATCACCTCGCAGGTGGCATCGCTTTCCTCGAAGCCAAGCTAGCCCATCAGCAGGGAAGGGACCCTAACCTTTACTTGGTTTCTTCCGAGAAGCGATTCAAAAAGAGCTGGGAATTGGGTAAATGGGCCGATAGTCAAGTTCAGCTTGCAGATCTTTATTTCACCAAGGGGCGGTGGAAACCTTCTCGAAAGACCCTCGCCCAAGGGAAGGAAGCTGTGCAGTTGGCTCTGCAAGCCCACCCTGATCATGCCGAGGCCTGGCTGAATCTAGGCGCGCTCGAGGTTCAGGAATCGCGTTTGGGGCCAAAAACAAAGTCTTTGCTGGCTATAGAAAAGGCCCGCGCTTCGATTCGGCGGGCCCTTAAAATAAACGGCAATCTCAAAATGCGTGCACAGCGCATTTTGCCTTAAGTTCAAGGCCAATCCCCACTGGCGCACGAAGGTCGCTTCATCAGGATCGCCGGAAGGGTCTCCTTCTTCTCATCCCCATATTCCCATAAATGATCCAGCGCATCGGCCTTGGCGATGGATTCCTTCGTGCCCTTCTTGCGGTGGTACGAGGCAGTTAAGGTTTCCTTCGTTTCATCGAGTGTGCCCCAACACAGCGCCACGTTTTCAACGAGTCCCTTGCCTTCCAGAACGAGCGCAGGGTGCTTACCTTCAAACTCCACGGTGATCCTTTTGATCACTGGACGAAGCTTCTTGGAACCTACCATAGTGCCTCCTTTGGGTTGGGATGTGTGCCGTCATGGTAGCCCAGCATAAAGACCTTTGGGGGAATTCGGCACTGCCCCAAGGTCTTCAGTCGGCAAAGGCCACCCTTGTTTTTCGATCGTCGAGATTGTGCCGAGTTGCAGGCTTGCCCTCGATACCGTTTCCAGGGTGAAATCCTATTGCTGCCCACGCTCAGCACCGGATAAACTCGGTACCATAACGAATGCTAGACAAACTCGCAAAGGAAGCTCAATGAGCGAACTTACCCGGAAGGAAGTCATCTACATCCTCGAGTCGGGGAAGAACTTCCAGCGAGCCGACCTAAGCGGCCTCAATTTGCGGGGCTTTGATTTCTCCGGGGCCAACCTCTCGGAGGCCAATCTCGCTGGCACCGTGCTCAACGAAACACTTTTGTGCGGCGCAGATCTAGCTGGTACTGATCTGCGATTGGCCAATTTGGATGCGGCTAATCTCGAGGGTGCCAACCTTAGTCGCGCTAGGCTTGCTGGTGCCAACCTTTCAGGTGCCAACCTCTCCAAGGCCGATCTTACGTTTTTCGATATCCAACAATACGATCCAACAACGATGCCCAATCTCGCTGGGGCAAATCTTGCGGGGGCCAACCTCAACGGGGTCACTCTCACGGGCCTGGATCTACACGGCAAGGATCTTCGAGGGGCCAATCTCAGCGGGGCAGATCTGCGGCAGGCCGTGCTCGAAGGCGCCAACCTCGAGGGCGCTAACCTCAGTCAGACCGACCTTGTGAGTGCCAACCTTTCCAAAGCCAACCTCTCTGGCGCTAATCTTCAAGGGGCGACCCTGGGCGGGGCCAACCTGAATCTCGCCAATCTGGGCGGCAGCAACCTCGCCGATGCGGATCTTCTTTGGGCCAGCCTTACGGAAGCCAATTTGGAAGGCGCGAACCTGAGTCGGGCCAACCTGAAGGGCACAAACCTTAGCGGCGCGAACCTCTCGGGCGCCGATCTCCGTCATCTGGATGTTCTGAAATACGAGAAGGACGATGTGCCCAAGCTCAAGGGCGCAAACCTCAGCGGCGCGAATTTGCATGGCACCAATCTGCGGGCCATGGACCTGGGCCGTACGAACCTTAGCCGCGCGGATCTCGCCGATGCCGTGCTTCGTCAAGCCAATTTGGAGGGTGCTGATCTCCGCGAGGCTAATCTCAAAGCCTCCGACCTCAGCGGTTGCAACCTTAGTGGCGCGGTTCTCGCGGGTGCCAACCTCAGTGGGGTCCAATTGGGCGGCGCTGTGCTTGGCAACACGGATCTCCGTGGTGCTGACCTTTCGGGTGCTGATCTTCGGGATATCAATCTTGCGGGTGCGAATCTGTCCAATGCGAACCTTACGGGAGCAAGCCTCACGGGCGCTCAGTTAGAGGGCGCAGTGTTGGCAGGCACGCTGCTCGTAGGTGCGAATCTTAGCAACGTGGATCTCTCCCGCAAAAACATGAACGGTGCCGACCTTTCCAAGGCTGACCTTACCCAGACCAACATGGATGGTGCGAACCTCACCGGTGCGCAGTTTGGCGGCGCAAAACTCAACGATACCCATCTCGGTGGTGCGAACCTTCAAGGGGCTAAGCTGAGCGGCAACGATTTGCGCACGGCCAATCTCTGTGGCGCGAATCTTTCCGGTGCCGATCTTTCTGGCGCGGACCTGGCGGGTAGCATCCTAAGCGCCAATCTGCACGACGCGAATCTCATTGCTGCGAACCTTCGCGGTGCAACCCTGGACCGCGCCATTCTGACGGGTGCGAATCTTTCCGATGTGGATCTCAGCGGATTTTTACTGGAAGGTATGGACCTTAATCACGCCATTTTGGATGGTGCGAACCTTACTGGGACGAAGCTTAAAGGGGCAGTCCTTCGCGGGGTTCAGGCTCTCGGTGCCGATTTGAGTGGCAGTGATTTGGCCAGCGCCGATCTGCGCAATTCCGACTTCAGTGGCTCGAATTTCTTTGAATGCAATCTGGAAGGCGCCAATTTGCATGACTCGAATCTGGCTTCCCTTCCCACGGAATCCCGCGGTGAATACCGCACCAATCTCAGCAAATCCAATCTGAGCCGTGCCAACCTCAGTAGTGCGAATCTCTATCAGGCCAATCTGAACGAAGCCAATCTCGTGAACGCAGATCTGACCGGCGCCAGCCTAGTCTGGGCCGACTTGCGCGGGGTGGATCTGCGCCTTACCTCCCTCATGGGCACGGATCTCCGCCAAGCCAATCTTGATGGCGCCAACCTCTGTGGTGCGGATCTGCGGGAAACCATCCTTCAGGATGCCTATCTGGATGGCGCGAACCTTTCAGGGGCAAATCTCTCCGGGGTGAACCTTGCCGGGGCCGACCTCAGTCACACCAATTTGATTGGCGCCAGTCTGGATGGGGCTGATCTCAATGCCGCCAATCTCAACAGCGCGAATATGGTCTGGGCCAACTTGAGCGGCGCCAACCTAGGGCGAGCCAATCTCACTCACGCTAAATTGAGTGGCGCAAACCTAGGCGGAGCCGATCTTCGTGAGGCGAATCTGGAAGATGCCAATCTCGATGCCGCTGATCTCACCGCTGCCAAACGGTAGAACCTAAGAGCCTGTTCCCGGGCTCTTGTCTCGGTTTCACCCTGTCGGCTGTTTACTGCGTTGAATGCCTAGGATCGCTTGCGACCTAGGCTTCGCGCTGTGTGCAAATAATCCGTGGAAGGGCGAACGGTTCCGGTACCTGTGGGAGAAAGCCGCTCTCCCACACGCTCCTCCTTGCGAGGAACAAGCAGCATGGGTTCCTTTGCGTGGATTATGGGTCGATTGACACAGGAGCCCTGAAGGGTCGCACCCTCATCGACCACCAGAGTTGCTAGTTCGACTTCGCCTTCAACCCAGCCGGTGCCCAGGATCTCCAGACATTCGTCCACCTTGAGTAGGCCTTCCACCCGGCCCCGAACAGTGAGGTTCCTAGCGTGGATGGCACCCTTGACGACACCGCTGGGCGCAATGGTCACCTGGCCTGTGCATTCGATTGTGCCCTCCACAAAACCTTCAACGCACAATCCCTCAGGACCAGCCTGGATTTCACCTTGCCAATGGGTGCCCTCACCCAAAAGGGAAGGGGCTAGCCCTACAGAGGCATCCGCCTTTTTTTTAGACTTACCAAAATTGAACATGGAACCCTTCCGGGATGTTTGACGAGGTGGTGTACCACGCTGACAAAAGAGGCAGCTTCTTGTCTATCGGCAGGTGCCTGGGGGTGACTTAAGAAGAGCCAACCCGTCCGACCCTGCGGTGGTCGAATCCTCGCACGGAGTGCCATACTTGGCTTAAGCCCCTTGGCTCCCTACGGACCCACATGCGTTTCCTTCATACCTCTGACTGGCACTTGGGCAAGACCCTTTTCAATACGAGCCTTCTGGACGACCAGGCCCATGTACTGGATCAGGTGACGGCCATGGTGAAGGATTCTCGTGCCGAGGCTCTGGTGGTCGCTGGGGACCTCTTTGACTGGGCCGTGCCACCCACGGAGGCAGTGGCTCTGGTGGAGCAGACCCTCGATCGCATCGTTCGGGGTTTGGGTGTGCCCGTGCTTCTCATTGCCGGGAATCACGATAGCCCGGAACGCCTTGGATTTGCTTCCAGGTTCCCGGCGGCTCGCGGCCTGCACGTTGCCGGCCTCCTGGACTTCCAACCTGATCCGGTGATCATTGGCACCACGGCCTTCCATCTTCTTCCGTATGCCGACCCGGTGATGATTGGAAACGTTCTCCAGAATGAAAAGATTCGCACCCATCAGGATGCGCTAAGGGCCCAAATGGCCTTGGCACGCAGTCGGCATCCCAAAGGGCATCGCTTTGTGGCTGTGGGCCATGTCCTTGCGGCGGGGGCGAAGACCTGCGATTCCGAGGTGGGCCTGACGGCCGGGGGCACTGGGGAAGTGGATGCGGCGCTGTTTAAGAACTGTGATTACGCCGCCTTGGGTCATCTCCATCTCTCGCAGGAGGTTGGGTTTAGCCATGTCCGTTACGCTGGAAGCCTACTGAAATACAGTGTCTCGGAGGCCAACCACGTCAAAGGCGTGACCCTGGTGGAAATTCCCCCCAAGGGGCCTGTGCGCATTGAAACTCTGCCTTTCACGCCCCGGCGAGATCTGCGGCATTTGAGCGGGTATTTTCAAGACCTTTTGAACGGTCCTCACGAAAACACAGAGGATTTTCTCTTCCTGGATCTTCTAGACGATGGGCCAGTTCCGGATGCCATGGCTCGGTGTCGCCAGGTCTATCCGAATATCCTGGGCATCCAACTTCACGCCTCGGTTCCCTCGGGTCCGGGAGAGCTTTTTGATTCCAGCCAACGGGAGTTGGACCCCGAGACCCTGTTTCAAAGTTTTTATAGAGAAATGCAAGGGCGCGCCATGGATGAGGAGGAATCCGCGATTTTTCGCGAGATCGTCGGACGGACTTTTCGTGTCGAGGACCGGTCATGAAGCCGCTGCGGCTTACCCTGGAAGCCTTCGGCCCCTATGCCGGGTGTCAGGATCTGAATTTTGCTGACCTAAAGGATCAGAGTTTCTTTCTGATCCATGGCCCCACGGGTGCAGGCAAGACCAGCATCCTGGATGGCATCTGCTATGCGCTGTACGGGGAGACCAGCGGCGGTCTGCGAGAGACCAAGGATCTGCGCAGCCACTTTGCCCTCGCCGAGGTGCCCACCCGTGTCCGGTTCGAGTTCATGTTGGGCCAACGTCAGTTCCGGGTGGAGCGTTCCCCCGAGCAGCAGGTGCCCAAGCAACGCGGCGACGGAACCAAGAAACAGCCGTGCACCGCGAATCTTTGGGAATTGGTCCAGGGTAAAGATGTTCTCTTGGCCGTGGAGAAACCCGCCCAGGTGGATGCAAAAGTCGCGGAGCTCGTGGGCTTCGAGGCCGCTCAGTTCCGGCAGGTGGTCCTATTGCCGCAGGGGCGGTTTCAGGAGTTCATGCTCGCGGGGGCCACCGAACGTCAAGCTATCCTTCAGGCGCTTTTCCAGACCGCCCGGTACGCCCGCATTACCGAGGCTTTAATCGAGGAGGAACGCTGTCTGAAAGAGGGCATGCGTGCCAATCAGGTTGAAACCCGGCAGAAGCTCACCATGGCAGGGGCAAAGACGATTTTTGAGCTTCCCGGATTGATACAAGCGGCATCGGCCAGGGTGGGCGAGCTTACCTCTGAAGAGCAGGCTGCCGGCGCGTCCCTCAATCAAGCTTCCACCCTCCTGATGGAAGGCATTCGTGCGGCGGAATTATTGGCGGAATGCGAGGCCGCCCAAGCCCATCTGGAGAGTCTTCAAAAAAAGTCCCGCGTTATGGAGGCATGTCGCACTGAATTGGATCGGGCGCGGCGCTGTGAACCCTTGCTGCCGACCATTCAGCGGTTGGAGGAGATCCAGGTCAGCCTTCAGGAACAGGAGGCAGAGGAAACCCGACTTTCTGCCGCTCTTGCGATCCAAGAAGAGGCTTTTCTTCGGGCGGAAACCACCCTTGCCGAGGCTGAGCAGCATTGGGTGCGACGAGAGGAATTGCGCTGGATCATCCTGCGGCTGAAGGATCTCGAACCCAAGCTGGAAGCTCTAGAAGTCGCCCGTAAGGAGGTGCGGGAAGCGGCACTCGGACGGGGTCGACTCGGTGATTTGGCGGAAGAACAAAAGCGGAATCTTGAGACCCGCCGACAGGATTTGTGGAACCAAAAGGCACTCATGCAGGAAACTCGGACCGAAGCTGCCCAGGAGGCGGGCCGAGAGGGATTGCTCTTCCTGATTCGCAAGCGCCGGGCCCAGAAAGAGGAACTCGAACGATCGCAGGATGAGGTCAAGCGTGCCGAGGGCAGCCATAAGTTTGCCCAGGAAGCCCTGCAGGCTGCTCGAAAAACGGTGCAAGCGGCACGGGAGCGCCACCGCTTTTTGTACGAGCGTCGCCTCGCCTTCCACACCGCCAAACTCGCAGTCGGCCTGGAAGAGGGTCAGCCCTGCCCAGTCTGCGGCAGTGAGGCCCATCCGCACTTAGCAGTTTCTGCTGTGGAATTGCCGGAAGAAAAGGATCTACGCCTAGCGATGGAACACCAGGAGGATGCCGAGACGGTGCTCGCCCGCGCACAGGATACTGCCGCTTCCTGCGCAGCAGCCCTGGAAGTGGCCCACGCCCGGCGACAGGATCTGGTCGCCGCCCTGGGCGGACACGCGGATATCACGATGGAGGGCCTCACCGTCATCGAAACCCGTCACCGCGAGGAACTCAATCGCAGTCGTGCTGCCGAAGCGGAACTGCCCTCGGCGGAGCGTCGTCTGGCCCTGGCCGAAGAAACTCGCAACCAGGCCGAGACCAAACTCTCTGAAACCAATCAACGGCTTTCCGAACTGATGATCCGAGAAGCCGGGGCCAAGGCACGCATGCTGCTTCTGGAGGCAGAACTGCTCCAGGAGCTGCGGGTGCCGGGTGCGCTCTCCACGCGCCGACATGAGGCAGAGTTGGAACTCGAAGCCTCGGAGGCGCATTTGGCTGCGGCACGCGCCGCGCGAGAGCCCAGTCAAACGGTGGTGTTGGAGGCCCGTGCCGCCCTCAAGGCTCACGGTGCCCATTTGGATGCAGCACGGTTAGAACTTGCGAACCTTGCCAAGATCTTTACCGAGGCCTTGGCCACTGCCCATTTCCATGATCGTGCTGATTTCGATTTGGCTCGTCGCACCACCGAAGAGATGCGCACTCTAGCCAAATCCCTCGAAACCCACACCGCCGAGCTATCGGGCGCCGTCCACCGGATGGAACAAGCGAGTCTTAATGTGAAGGGTCTTACCGAGCCCGACCTGCCCACCCTTCAATTGATTCGGGATGAGGCACACACACGCTTTGCTCAGGCGGCCGAAGCGCTGGGTGGGGTTCTCGCCGAACAGGCTGCGCTTGAACGCCTTGAACAGGATCTCACTCGCCTGACCAAGGAACTTGCCCTCCAGGAACGGCGCCATCGAGCCGTTGCCAGCCTTGCCAGTGCTGCGCGTGGCGATGAAGGGAACCGAGTTTCCTTCGAGCGGTTCGTGCAGGCCTTCATTCTGGACGAGGTTCTGGTGTTTTCCTCAGAGCGTCTGCGCCGCATGAGCAAGCAACGGTATGGTTTCCGCCGCGCGGTCACCAGCCCCGAAAAGCATCGGGGTGGTTTGCAGTTGGAGATCGATGATAGCCACACCGGTAGGGCTCGCGCCGTGAGTTCGCTCTCGGGTGGTGAAGGCTTCCAGGCCAGCTTGGCACTGGCTCTGGGGCTCTCCGACGTGGTGCAGCGCCACGCGGGTGGTATTCGGCTCGACACCGTTTTCATCGATGAGGGTTTTGGCAGTCTGGATGCCGAGGCGTTGGATCTCGCCCTGCTCACCCTGGAAGAACTGAATCAGGGCGGGCGCCTCGTGGGCCTGATCAGCCATTTGGAAGCCGTGAAGGCCCGCATCCCTGCACGGCTCGAAGTCATCCCCAGCCCGGCCGGAAGTCATGCAAGGTTTCGGGTGGAGTAAGGTTTGATTGCGGAGATGCTCTTATCTCTAAATTAAAAGTCCCTTTCCAAATGGAACCTGCTCGTTAATGCCTAGAGAATTGGCGATTGTTTTTTGAGATAGCCCAGAAAATAGAACGGTATACAGGTCCCACTGTTCACTCGCATACCTACCAAAAACATAACGGTTGCTGGTCGATAACAAAAAGACGTCATCAAATGGCGTCGATACGATTTTTGTTAAAGCGACTCCACTTGGATTAACTGTTGAGATATCCCTAAGGTTTGACCCGGTATGCCGGCAAATAATCAGTTTGTTTGAAAGAGCATCGACGACGACGCTGGCCTTTTCGTTTACATATATATCTTTCGCTAGAATGATTGGTGTCCCACCCTTTATACAAACACTTTTTACATCCCATGATGCTAAATATCCATCCGTGTAGATCATGTAGTTGCCAAGAAATCCTAAGGCACCTCGAAAATGTTTTGATATTTTACCAATAGATATCCTTCCTGTGCCATCTTCGAGTCCGCCGCCCCGGCATTTCTTTGGACACCAAACTGGGGATGATCCCCTGAGAGGTGACCATGAAGAAGAAGG